>JANXYC010000046.1 GCA_025350305.1 Cyclobacteriaceae bacterium
TGTTAAAGTATCCCTGAATCAGCTTCCCGTTACTACTTTTGCGAAACGGATTACTTTATCATTAAGCAGGTAGCCCTTCTCCACTACATCAATAATTTTCCCTTTCAAGTCTTCTTCAGCAGGTACTTGTGTAATAGCTTCATGGAGGTCAGCGTTGAATACTGCACCTTTTGATATCTCCATGATTTTCACGCCATAATGTTCCAGTATCTTTTTGAATTTGTTTTGAATGAGGAAAAAACCTTCCGAGGCGCGCTCGTTGATTTCTTTGAATGATTTTTCTGCCCGTTCAAAATCATCCAGGACGGGAAGGAGCGTCTTGAGTAACTGTTCGTTAGCCCCTTGAATCATGTCCAGTTTTTCTTTGGCCGTGCGTCGTCGGTGGTTTTCAAACTCCGCATACAAACGCACGTACTTGTCTTTGGCTTCTGCCAATTCGTCCTGTAGCTTTTTCAAGGGGTCCTTTTCAACCGAAGGGCTTTCTAACACTTCCTGTTCATCCTGCTGCATGGGTGGCGTTTCTGTTGTAGAATCCTCGTGTTTCTCCAATTCCGGATCAGATTCTGTCTTATTTTTCATCCTAGTTATGATATGCAAAGTCGAAAATGACAAGAATTTTGCCAATTGGGAAACTGTGCCAAGATGACCTTATATTCCGGAGCTTGAGATCCAGATGTTTAGAATAGATAACGGTATTTTTGTGTTGGTTCTCATTTTGTAAACTTTGTTTACCTTTGCTACGCACATGAGAGTAATCGCCAAAAGTACGCTCCGGGCATTTTGGGAAAAACATGGAGATGCAGAAGTGCCACTAAAAACTTGGTACAAGATTGTAGAGAGGGCTGATTGGAAAGACACTCATGATGTCCTAATGCAAACTCTTCCAAATCAAATCCTTCAACTCTGAAATTCCCTTATTGGTAATAGAAGAAATGAAGGAAAAGGGCAAGTTGGGTGGAAGCTCTTTTGTGATGGCCGCTTTCAGCTCCTCATCCAGGAGGTCAGATTTTGAAATGGCCAGGAGTCGCTTCTTGTCGAGCAACTCGGGGTTGTATTGTTTGAGTTCGTTCAGTAGAATATCATATTCCTTTTTGATATCACCCGAATCAGCGGGTACCAAAAAAAGTAACAGCGCGTTTCGTTCAACGTGACGAAGAAAACGAATCCCAAGTCCCTTACCTTCGGAAGCACCTTCAATAATACCGGGGATATCAGCCATCACAAAGGAGAGATTATCGCGGTACTGGACTACCCCAAGATTAGGAGTGAGGGTAGTGAAAGCATAGTCCGCGATCTTGGGTTTGGCAGCAGAAACTACTGAAAGCAATGTTGATTTTCCTGCATTTGGAAAGCCCACCAAACCGACATCCGCCAGCAGCTTGAGTTCAAGAATGATCCATTCCTCTTTTCCCGCCTCACCAGGCTGTGCATACCGCGGTGCCTGCTGTGTGGAGGTTGCGAAAAAAGTATTTCCTTTTCCTCCACGACCACCGGGTGTCAGAATTACTTCCTCACCGTCCTTATTTATTTCACAGATAAATTCATTCGTATCGGCATGTCGGGCCACCGTTCCCAACGGAACTTCAATGATCTCATCTTTGCCGTCGGCGCCCGTGCGGTCCTGACCTTCACCACCGCCTCCATTTTCTGCATTGATGTGTTTCCTGAACTTCAGGTGAAGCAACGTCCAGAGATTGGAGCTCCCTTTGAGAATTATATGACCACCATGACCACCATCGCCACCATCCGGGCCACCTTTCTCCACAAATTTTTCGCGATGAAAATGCAAACAGCCCGCGCCACCGTTACCGGAGCGTGAGCGGAATTTTACATAGTCAATGAAGTTGGGATTGGACATGAGAAATTACGAATTACGAATAGGGTGGAGTTCTGAAATCAACTCACCTTATCGATGACTGCGCAAATGTTTTTGAAAATATCGTCGACTGCACCAATTCCATTCACGGTATTCAGCCTTCGCTGATTCTTGTAAAACGGGAGTACGTGAATGGTTTTGCTGAAATATTCGGTAATGCGCTTGTTGAGTTTTTCCTCTTCATCGTCTGCGCGGCTTTCGGTTGTTCTGCGTTTAGCGATGCGGCTGCGCAATTCGCCCTCGGTCACATCCAGGGCAATCACATGGTGAATTGCCGTTCCATTTTCCTTCATGAATTTATCAAGCGCTTCAGCCTGCGGCACTGTACGTGGGAAGCCATCGAACAGGAAGCCCTTCGCGTTCGGATTTTTATCGAGTTCCTCTTTCAACATGGCAATCGTAATATCATCAGGCACGAGTGCTCCGCTATTCATGATCTCTTTTACCCGCTTGCCCAACGGCGTATCGTTCTTGGTGTGCCAGCGAAAAAGATCACCAGTAGAAATATGAATAAAGCCGTATTTCTGGATGAGCTTGTCGCTTTGCGTGCCTTTGCCGGCACCGGGGGGGCCAAAGAGGACGATGTTGATCATGACGGTAGTCTTTTAAAATAAAAAAAGTAAAAGACTGCCAAGATACCTCACCCCTGCCCGTGGTCCAAATGATTATGCCTGTACGGACCAGAAGTTGACAAGTTGGCAAAAAGCAATTGACACCATCATGCCTTGTCAAGTGGCCTTTGTCAATTGTCAATTAATTATTTCAGCAGTTGGTGTGATTAGGTCTTGTTTTCAGAGGTAGGTAATACCTGCTTATAAAGGTCCCGGAGGTTGCGCCCAAGCCCATCATAATCCAAGCCATAGCCAAGAACGAATTCATTATCAAGTTCAAAGCCTACATACTTCACCTCGATATTTTTTTCGCGGGCACTTTGCTTGCGCAGCAGTGCGACAGCCTCAACGGACTTGGCTCCCCGGCCTTTCAGGTCTTCCATGATTTTTTGCAAGGTAAGGCCACTGTCAACGATGTCTTCCACGATAATAATATCCAGGCCGAAAAGACTTTCGTCATGGCCAATGAGTGTCTTAAGCTGACCGGAGCTCGTGGTGCCGGAATAGGACGATATTTTTACAAAGGAAACCCGGCAGAGGACGGTGATATCTTTCAGCAGGTCGGAAGCAAACATAAACGATCCATTGAGGACAGGCAGGAAGACCGGCGTTTTGTGCTCGTAGTCTTTATTGATCTGGTCGGCCAGACTGGCTACTTTCTTTTCAATCCGATCGCCCGGGATGAACTTCTTAAATTCCAGGTCCTTGAGTTTCATGCATGAATCAAACAACCGCAAAGATAAGGTGAGTTGGGAACTAATGATTCATCCGAAGGGCAGGATTATTTTAGTTATTTCAACAACATCATTAGCAAAACCACTTTTTAATAACTATCACCCACTGCAAACTCATTTTTTCGATACATCCATTGACCTTTCGTAAAATCAGGGAACGGCACACTTTCGCCACCCATTTGAATGGATGTTTCTGACAACGGTGTAATGGCACTCCAGGTCACAGCGTCGTACACGTCCTGAGGCGTGTTGGTTTTCCGTTTGGCCGCTTCAACAAATGCGTTTAGTACAAACCAATCCATTCCTCCGTGACCCGCGCCGGATGCGTCACTTCCATATTTTTTCCATAGGGGATGATCATACTTGTCGAGCCACCCTTGAGCGTCTTCCCACCGGTGTACGTCCTTGCTTTGACCTTCGATATAGATGGACTTATTCACATCCATCCAAATACCGTTGGTTCCCTGTACCCGGAAGCCAATGGAATAGGGCCTCGGCAAATTCGTGTCATGCTGCAGTAAAATGGTTTCATCACCTGCCGTTCGGATCATGGTCGTGACAATATCACCCAGCTTGAAATTGACCTTTGCG
This sequence comes from Cyclobacteriaceae bacterium, assembly GCA_025350305.1. Taxonomy (GTDB): domain Bacteria; phylum Bacteroidota; class Bacteroidia; order Cytophagales; family Cyclobacteriaceae; genus ELB16-189. Next base: position 3,813 of record JANXYC010000046.1, read on the forward strand.
TTCGGATGACTTTCTCCACCTTTTTTGACTATGTAGTTATGCAGGCCCCGTGACTTGGTGGAATAAGAAACCAATTGCGTAAAGCGATTGCCGCGATTAATGTTGAGCATCATGGCAAGGGGACCGATACCGTGCGTTGGATAAAGATCGCCATTCCGGTTCACCGAATGCTGCGTGCGCCAATGCGCTTCTGAGAAACCGTTCTCCCCAAACTCCACACCGCCTCCGTATGCGGTTTTTCCATCGTTAAATTTCACTTCACGCAAATCGTGCTGATAGCCTCCCTGGAGGTGGACCAGTTCACCGAACACATTTTGTCGCACCATATTCATCACAGCCATCACATCGCGGCGGTAACAAACATTCTCCAGCATCATAAGAGGCATTCCTGTGCGTTCACTGGTATGGACCAGTTCCCAGCACTCTTCGATGGTCATCCCTGTGATGACTTCGCAGCCGATATATTTTTTGGCGTTCATCGCATCAAGACACATTACTGTATGCCACTCCCAGGGTGTTGCGATGATGACGGCGTCAATGTCTTTATTCTCCAACAGTTTTTTATATCCTTGCGTCCCATCGAGGATGATCTGCGGCCTGGGTCTGCCGGATTTGCTGACCAGTTGGAGGGCCATGTCCATCATGCGTTGCTGGATATCACATAGAGCGATAACTTCGACGTCATTTCGCTGCAGCGCAAGTTCAAGATGATTTTGCCCGCGCAGGCCAACACCTATAAAACCTAATCGAAGTTTTGATTCTTTGTCTTTGGCAAAAATAGTTTGAGACGGAAGAATGGTGAGGCCGGCACCGGCGATGGCGGCGGTTTTAATAAAGTGTCTGCGGGAGTTCATGGGTATTAATTTGAAGATTTGAAAATTATATAATTTGAAAATGGGATTCGTTAAAACAATAATAGAAAGATTCTTGATTTAAGGAGAGGCCTAATCTTCAAATCAGTCAATCTTCAAATCTTCAAATTTCACAGCTCCTTCATCAACCACCCGTACAATTCAATCATTGAGTCGATGTCTTTCTTATGCACTTTTTCATGGGGCGTGTGTGCATACTGCTCCGGGGCACCGACAAAACACCAATCGATGGGATAAGGAGCCCTTTGCAACTCACCGCCATCGCTGGAACCCATTCCCTCCACCTCCAGCTGATGCATTACTTTGTGTTTCCTGGCGATGGTGATGATACGATCTATGAATTCCTTCCTGGGAATGCTACGGTCGCGCAACGAGATCGCCACACCTTTACCGTGCTCTACCCCATCGGACACCCAGGTGATATCAGAAATCAGCGCTCGCTGCACCCCCCACGATTCATAAACAAATTTGGCCAGGTAGGATGCGGAGCCACCACCGTGTTCTTCCCAGCAACTGAACACGATCACGCCATCTTTTAGTTTTTCTGCTACTTTGAGGGCAGCATAAATTCCGAGCCGGTCATCCAGGTAGGCCGATTCGATGTAAAGTTTTGATTCTTTGAAGTTGATCTTATACGAAAGCGGCGTTCCGCGTTCGATCGGCCTTCCAAATTTGTAGAATGCATGGTGGTCTTTATCAAATTCCAACTCGCAATCGATCGGACCATGCTGGTCGTGACCTACCAGCCGTGTGCCTGATTCAGCATCCGGGCTGCCCACGGAAAGCAATTGATTGAAATAGCGAACGGTGAAACCCACGGTATCCATGTGAGCAAAAATGGCGGTTCGTGGTTTCCCAAATTTCAGGACAATGCAATCTTGGAAGTCGTTGCCCTGAAAAATTTCAGGCTTTACTTTCCAGTTCTTTTTTTCTTTTTGAATATAGCGAAGTAAAAAATCACGGACTGCCGCCTCATGACCGGACGTTCCTGGAATCGAACATAGCTCTTGAAGAAGTCCCATGGGATTTTTGATGGACGAAATTACTAAAATAAAGTTTGTGAAAGGCGCTAAACAATATGAAGAGGGTCAGACAAAAAAATGATAAATTGTAGGGCCATGACTTTTGAAAAGTTACCTTTAAAATAAATAACTCCCGACTTATGAATCTGAATATTGATGCTGAAAAGCAAAATAAGTATGATGCGATCGTGGTAGGCACAGGCATCAGTGGCGGATGGGCGGCAAAAGAGCTGACTGAAAAGGGATTGAAGACATTAGTTCTTGAACGAGGAAGGGACGTGAAGCACATCGTGGATTACCCCACCATGACAAAAGACCCCTGGCAACTTCCTCATGCGGGTAAGCTTTCTCATGAAGAATTGAAACTATACCCCGTGCAGTCAAGAACATTCTGGGTAAATCAAGCCAATAAACATTTCTATGTCAATGACCTTGAGAATCCGTACACAGAAATTAAGCCGTTCGATTGGATCCGGGGTTATCACGTCGGAGGGCGCTCTATCATCTGGGGTAAGCAAACCTATCGATTATCCGATCTGGATTTTGAAGCAAATAGCAAGGATGGAATGGGTATTGATTGGCCTATCCGGTACAAAGACATTTCACCCTGGTACGATTATGTTGAATCCTACATTGGGGTCAGCGGTCGGGCCGAAGGGCTGGTGCATCTTCCGGATGGAAAATTTCTGCCCCCCATGGAAATGAACTGCGTGGAGGAAGTATTTCGCGATCAGGTGTCGAAGAAATTTGATGGAAGAAAAGTAACCATTGGTCGGGTGGCGCATGTTACTTCCCCGCTCGCCCATGATCCCAGCCGCGGGGTTTGCCAATCAAGGAACTTGTGCGACCGTGGCTGCCCGTATGGTGCGTATTTCAGCAGCAATGCTTCCACATTACCGGCAGCGATGAAGACCGGCAATATGACGCTGCGACCATATTCCATTGTTCATTCCATTATCTATGATGAGAAAATGGGAAAAGCCGTTGGTGTGAAAGTTTTAGATGCTGAAACGAAAGAAGAAATTGATTTTTTTGCACCGGTACTATTCCTTAATGCTTCAACGTTGGGCAGCACATTTATTTTGTTGAACTCTGTCTCCAGTCGTTTTCCAAATGGATTAGGTAATGCCAGCGATCAATTGGGACGCAATTTGATGGACCACCAATATCGGGCCGGAGCGGAAGGTGATGTAGATGGGTTTGAAGATAGATATTATGTCGGGCGCAGACCCAACGGCATTTATATTCCGCGATTTAGAAATGTCGGCAAGGACAAACGAACAGACTATCTAAGGGGATTTGGGTATCAAGGAGGCGGTAGCCGCGAAGGATGGATGCGGGGTGTTGCTGAATTGGCCTTTGGAGCTGACCTGAAAGAAGCGCTCACCACTCCCGGTAACTGGAGATTCGGCATTACCGGTTTTGGCGAATGTTTGCCGTACTCCGACAACAGGGTAACCCTAAACAAAGACAAAAGAGATATTCATGGATTGCCTACTTTAAGCGTTGATGCAGAGTGGAAGGAAAATGAAAAGGCCATGCGTAAAGACATGAAAGTGGCCGCTGCAGAAATGTTAGAGGCAGCGGGATTCAAGAATGTAAAGATGTATGACGGCGCTGATAACATTGGGTTGGGCATTCACGAAATGGGAACGGCCCGAATGGGTCTTGATCCGAAGACGTCCGTGTTGAATAAGTGGAACCAGGTTCATGAAGTGCCCAATGTCTTTGTAACGGACGGCGCGGCGATGACCTCTTCAGCGTGTCAAAACCCGTCTCTTACTTACATGGCAATGACAGCCCGTGCAGCGGACCATGCGGTGAGTGAATTAAAGAAAGGAAATTTAAAATAGTCCAAAAAAAATTATATGAACAGAAGAGAAGTACTTCAACGAACGGCCATGGTGTTGGGCTATGCAGTTTCCGGTCCTGCATTGGCTGGAATTTTGAACGGATGCAAAGCGACACCTGAGCTCGCGTATAAGCCTGAATTCTTCAATGAAAATCAGGCCCGGCTTATAAGCGAGCTGGCGGAAATTATTATTCCAAAGACCACCACGCCTGGAGCAAAAGAGGCGGGCGTTCCTGGATTCATGGATGGTATGCTGAAAGAAGTTTTTCCTAAAGAAGACCAGGATATGTTTCTTCAAGGCTTGACGGCATTTGACAAAGACGCGAAGGAAACTTTCGGCGATTCTTTTGTTGAATGCGAGCCTGCTGATAGAGTGGCTCATGTAAAAAAACATCATGATGCTGCTCTCGCCAATTCGGATGATCGCGGATCGGCCGGTTGGTGGAACTCAGGCAATGCGGCGGACAAACCTTTTATAGTAAAATTCAAAGAGCTTACCATTCTTGGATTTTTCTCGAGTGAAGCAGGCGCAACCCAGGTATTGCAATACAATCCTGTGCCCGGACCTTATAAAGGCTGTGTACCCCTGTCTGAGGTTGGAAAAGCCTGGGCTACCTAAGAAGCCTTCGCCATCTCCCAACCAATGATGCTTTTTTTCCGTGTGGCGGTCCACCGATACTCACCTAGAATACCATCTTTGCGAATCACGCGATGGCACGGAATGAGGTAGGCGATATGATTGGAGCCAACGGCTGAGCCTACTGCTTGCATCGCTTTAGGATTCTTAATTTTTTCCGCAATGTTCTGGTAGGTTGTCACACTACCGATGGGCACTCGCAGCAGCGCTTCCCAAACTTTTATCTGAAAGTTGGTGCCCTTCACAAACGCATGAATCTTACTTTGCGGCCCGATCGCTATCGGGGCGGCTTCGCGGTTAAAAATCTCTTCGACAATGTCTAAAGTCAATACCTGATCTTGATGGTAAACGGATTGATGCCAATGTTCTTTCATTTTCTCCATTTCCACTTTTGGATCATCTCCTATGCTAACAAACGATAACCAGCAAATACCTCGCTTTGTTACGCCGATCAGGCACGTACCGAAAGGAGTTTCATGAAAGCCATATTCTATCCGGATGCCTGCGCCGTGTAGTTTGTATTCCTGTGGCGTCACAGCTTCCAGTGTTGTGAAGAGATCGTACACCCTCGATTGACTTGACAACCCGGCCGATTCTGCTGCCTCAACGATATTTTTTGACTCTTGAAGCTTTGCTTTCAGAAAATCCACAGTCAGATGTTGTAGGAACCGCTTGGGACTGATACCTGCCCAGTCAGTGAAAATTCGTTGAAAATGGAACGGGCTCAGATGCACTTTTTCAGCGACTTCGTCAAGTTCGGGCTGGTGCTGAAAGTTTTCTTCGAGGAACTTAATGGCCTGTTCGATCCGCTGATAATTAATGTTAGTTTCGGTTGACACAATCATAAAGCTATTGTTTTTTGATGGACCAAAGGTGCCGCGTTTTAGAAAATTGCTCAACCTGTTTCTTGCTGATAATGTGGGGCCAAAATCCAGATTATAAGTTTTCTCCATCATGATCTATATTTGTCGAAACACCTTTCTCTATGAAAAAAATCACTTTGGTCAACCTTATCGTTCTATTTTCAGCTCACTTGCTGGCTCAACAAAATCCGGATACAGTAAAAATCCGCCCGGTAAAAGTAGCCGAGAATATCTATATGCTGAAAGGTTCCGGCGGCAACATTGGCGTCTTCATCGGCAAAGAAGGAACGCTGATGATCGATAACCAGTTCTCACCCCTTTCCAATAAAATCAACGGTGCCATTAAAACCCTTGATCCGGGAGAAATTCGTTTCCTCATCAACACGCACATCCATGGAGACCACTCCGGTGGAAATGAAAATTTCAAACGCATGGGCGTGACTATTGTGGCGCATGATATTGTGAGAGAAAGAATGAGCAGGGAACAGGTGAATAAGACTCTTAATCGGGTGACTCCAGCGCGGGAAAAGGATGCCCTTCCGGTGATCACGTTCGCGAACAAATTAAACTTCCACCTGAATGATGAAGATATTGAATTGATTCACTTTGATCCGGCGCACACGGATGGTGACGTATTGGTTCATTTCAGGAATGGCAACGTGTATCACACCGGCGACATGTTCGTGCGGTATGGCTATCCATTTATTGACGTTTCAAGCGGCGGTATGGTTAACGGCTTTATCTCTTCGTTGGACAAAATGCTGGGCATGATGGATGACAATTCTAAAATAATACCCGGGCATGGGGAGGTTTGCACAAAAGCCGACGTAAAGATTTTCCGCGACAAGATCGCCGACATCCGCGACCAGGTGGCTGCTGCATTGAAGAAGGGAAAGAAGATTGAAGACATTCCCGCTATGGGCATTACAGACAAGTATGATACGGAGTGGGGGAAGGGATTCGTAAAGGGAAAAGATTTTGTTTTGTTGATCGCGACTGACCTGAAGCCCCCAACAGGAAAGTAAATCAGGGTTGTTTGCCACAGATGACACGGATTACCGCGGACCTGCCTGCAGATTTTTTTCTGCGGTAATCCGTGCAATCAGTGGCTAATTAACTAACCTACTAATTTTCCACCGAACGTATTCACTGCGCAAACAATGACCACAAGGGCGGAACCCGTTCTGAATAGCTTCTGATTCATTTTTGAAAAAAAACACGATTTGCTTTCTTCATTGTTTTCCCCGACAGGCACGAGAGTGTTCCATAAATTTTTAACGACAAGTTACCCGCCATGGTGACCTTCTTATCGTGAATCAATTCGCGAAGATAAAAATGATTCAAGTCACGGTGCCGTATCATTGCTAAATCCCTGATTAATTCTTAAGCCGCATCGTGAAAAATAATTCCCAATGCGTACCGCACGCCAGATTTGATTTCGCTTACGCCGTGTTTTACCCGTGCACGATAATATCCCCCGCTGCCTTTTACAGGACGAAAATTGGTGGTAAAAATGACTGCATCTCCCTGATCAGGTTGAATGACCTCAGCTTTAGATTGTGCCCTTGGTACTTGCTCAATCAATACAAATTCTCCTCCCTGATGGTCGCGGCCTTGTTGCGTGAGGGCAATCATTAACTGGAATGGAAAATAGACTTCACCGTATAAATCCTGATGAAGGGTATTGAAGCCTCCGGCCTCATAGCGGAGGAGTAACGGTGTCGGCCGGACCTGGTTCTTTAATCTGCACAAGGTTACCATCCCCTGGTGGGTTTCTGGAAAATTAGTATCTAATGAAAGTTGATTCATCCATTGGTTGGCAACACGAGTAAGGGGAGGATAAAATTCTTCCCGCATCACCTGAATAAGTGGAGGAAGGGGATAGGAAAAGTATTTATACTCTCCTTTCCCAAACCGGTACCGTTGCATGTTGATTGTGCTTCGAAACAAGTGAGGGTCATCGTAAAGTGTTACTAAATGTTCACATTCCGGTCTCGCCAAAACGCCGGGGACGAGTGCATACCCTTTTGCGTTTAATGATTCGTAAATGGCCTCCCAATTCAGCTCGCGTAAATCTTTCATAGGGTTGAAAGATGTAAAAATGGCAGACCTATCAGGAATTTTCAACCTGAAACTTGCTGAGTTCACATTTCTCACTTGGAAGGGGAGGTACCGACATGCAAATTTGCGGTCATGTCGTCCATACACCTTCCGGTACCAGAAGAATTTAGTTTTGATCTCTGCCTTCAATTTCTAAAACGATCACCGCGGGAACTTTTGCACCAGGCGACGGACGATCGCGTCATAAAATTACTACGGATAGAAAATGAACTTTTACTTTTTTCTGTGCGGAGTGGTAAGGAAAAGATAATAATTGATCTCCTCGACGGCAAAATTTCTGCTTTGACGAAGGTAATCCTCCGAAAATATGTGCACGAATGGTTTGACCTTGGATCAGATTTGAAGCCGTTCTATACAATGGCCCGGAAAGATGATCTGCTAAAGGGTCTTGTTAAAAGGTTTTTCGGTTACCGCATCATCGGACAGCCGGATTTGTTCGAGTCGCTCATCTGGGCGGTGCTTGGTCAGCAAATCAATCTTCAGTTCGCCTACACACTCAAGCAACGTTTTGTAGAGCAATTTGGTGAATGTCTGGAGTTCCAGGGCCAGCATTACTACCTATTCCCATCTGCTGAAAAAGTCTCCCAACTTCGGCCGGATCAACTGCTAGCCCTGCAGTTCTCCCGGCAGAAGGCGAGTTATACGATCGGCATTGGACAGGCGTTTGCGGAAGGGAAAATCTCCAAGGCAACGCTTTCCGGGTTGACGTTGACTAAAGCAAAAGAGGAACTTATGAAAATAAACGGCATCGGGAACTGGACGGCCAACTATGGATTAATGAAAACCTTTCGTTACCCGGACGCTTTCCCGCTGGAAGACGCCGGGCTTCATAATGCCATCAAGAATCAATTAGGATTGAAATCGAAACCTGATCTTCATCTGGTAAAAAGGATATTTAAAAAGTATAAGGGTTGGGAAGCTTATGCTACCCTGTATTTGTGGAAGAGTTTATAATGACAAAAAAATCAGTTCAGTGACCCAAAGGATTAGTTTCTCCGTGAAACTTTGTGATACAGCCCAGCTATTTCACAGAGCTTCACAAAGGGATGCAACCATTTCTTCGTGCTCCTCTGTGTGCATTTCTCCGTGAAACTCTGTGATACAGCTCGAAAGCTTTTTCACAGAGCTTCACAAAGGAATGCATACAAAGTTACACAGAGAGATGCCAGACCTTGGCAGATGAAATCATTTCATCATGCTTTCCCGGATTCATTAAGCAGGGCGCTCGGGAGCAGCTTAATTGGGCTTTCTCAAATACACTTTTCCATATTTGGATTCGATAAAATATGGCGGACCACTGCCGAGCTTTGCTGAAATTTCTGTCCACTTATCCTGAAATCTGGCTGATTTATCTGCAAACTTGGCCTGATCAAATTTGATGTCAAGATTGCTCAGGATTTCTCCGTAACGGCTGCGGGCTGTCAGCAGGCCCGTTGAAGAGGTGCTGATCGTGGCGTCAACCCCGCCGTATTTCGCATCAATGGTTAGTGGTGCGATAAAGCTTTTAACCTCCACGATGCCGTACTTTGCAAGCACACTGGTTTCCATGTTTTTAGGGACGAAAACTTCCAATTTGATTTCCCTGATGATTCCATTGGACATATACGTGTACTCGTGACCATTTTCTTCCAGGAATTTTTGTATTTCCGGATCGTTAAAGTCTTTGGCTTTAAAGAAATATTCGATGTCACCCTTTTTGATAACAATCCGTTGAGGGATATTCTCTTTGTCTTTGATCACCGAGGTGACTGTAATTTCCTTGTCGGTGTTGACTTGTAATTCAAAGGCTGCATCATTCTCACCGCGGTTAATACTCACCGTTCCCTTGATCAGCACTTCATTTTTATCCCAGGTTTGTAATGTGAGTTCAGGATAATCGAAGTTTAAAACCAGTTTTTGTCCCGCCTTCACAGGAATCGTTTTTTCTATCTTGGTCTGGGCATGGGAGATTACGCCGCAGAAAAAGAGACTTATTAATAATAATCTTGTCTTCATGGCTATGGTTGGTAATTCGTTGTTCGTTGTTCGTTCGTGTTATTCGTTATGTGGTTAGAGTTTTAACGATGGTTTCACCGACAGGGATTTGATTTACTTTTTGCGTAAGTAAATGTTGTTGTGGGTTGAGGACAATGTAAAGTCCAATCCGCCCCCGTTGATTTTACCATTCACTTTATTGGAGCCATATTTCACCCAGTCACTCTTCGGTTCGATTTCAAGTTTGAAGGCAGGGTCAACAAAAATTTCTCCATGGCTGGTACTCATGCTCATGGTTGCTTTGGTAGCTGCCGGAATCGTGATATCAACCAAGCCATGGGCGGAGGTAATTGAAATGGGGCTCTTCATATTGGTGCTGAAGTCAGCCTCTATTTCTCCGTGAACCGTTTTCACATTCATCGGCCCGGAAACATTTTCGAGGTGCACGCCATTGTGAACGGTAGATATTTCTATTTCACTTTCTACATTTTTGAATTTCACATCGCTTCCATACGGTGAGCTGTGACTATAATAAATAGAAACACCCTTCGGTACCATGATCTTGACGCGTGGGCCGTCCATTTTTTTCAGCTGGTACACCTGATACGTAGTACCCTTGTCAATCACCGCGAGTCCAATGCCGGTGTTGTCTTCCAGGCCCATGTTACTAACGGCCCGCAGCCCGTCAGCGCGCCGGTCCTTTTCACGGGAACCATCGAGGGAGGAGAATACAATCTCATTTCCATTATATCCCTCAATGGTAACGTTGTTTACTTCCTTGATCTCAAGCTTTCCCGAACTTTTCGCGAGCTTATATTCCTGTGCGTAGCCGGCACCAATTGTTATGAGCGTGAACGCTATTATTAAAATATTCCTTTTCATTTTGTTTTTATTTAAACATTGAACTTTAAACTTTATTTTTTCCTGAGATAAACTTTACCATAGTTGCAACTGAGATCGATGTTCATTCCGCCACCGTTGATTTCTCCACTCACCCGGTCGCTTTCCCTGACGATGTCACCAGGCTTGTCAATTTCAATTTTGAATTCTGAGGCGGCGTAGATTTCACCATAGGAAGTATTCATTTTAATATTCGCTTTTGTTGTTTGAGGAAGTGTAACGTCCACATACCCGTAGATCGAAACGATGGAAATCGGGCCTTTGCTATTTGAATTAAAGATGGCCTCCACGTGACCGTAAATGGTTTTGACAGTTACAGGGCCGGAACAATTATCCAGATCGACACTATTATACTGTGCTGAAACTTCAATTTCGTTATCAATATTCCTGAAAGAAACCCCGCCTCCGTACTGTGACTCATGGGAGTATGAGACGATCACTCCTTTCGGTACGAGGATTTTTATTTTTGGTGAATTCGTCTTCTTAAGCTGATGGACCGTGATCAGATCTCCTTTTTCCGATACATTAATACCAAGCCCTGTGTTATCGTCCAATCCCATGCTGTTGATCTCCTTTAAACCCTGGGCACGTTCATCCTTTTCTTTCTCATGGTCGCCTGACGAGAAAATAATTTCATTTCCGGTATGTCCCTCCACTTCCACTTTGCCAATGTTAATTTCCAATCGTCCGGAACTTTTGGCAAGCTTGAAATCCTGGGCTTGCAATCCACCACCAGCAAAAAGCGCCAGAAATACTATCGTATGTATCTTGTTTTTCATTTTTAATTCATTTTATGTTACACATTACAGGCTTCAGGAAAGCTTCAATAAACCCGAGTAGGCTTCGTCTTTTACTGCTTTCATCGTCTCCGCATCATCGATGATATTTTCTAAATCTTTCACTGCTTCTTTCTCTTTCATTCTGACCATCAGTTGTATCAATGCTATCTGAACGACGGGGTCTTTTTGCTGAGCAAGTGACTGGATCAGTATTTTCCGGACCGTGCGGTCCTGGTGGAACTTGCTCAAGGCTTCAAGCGCAGCCAGGCGGACATTGGTGTTGGGATCATCATTCATCGCCTTCGCCAGCGCCCGCACAACCTCATCATCTGCTTTCTCAATTCTCATGGCCACGTTTACTCCTTGAATCCGCTGACTGGCCGACTGCTGGTTGTCCATCATCATTAGCATCCCTTGTTTGGTCTCTTCAACCTGTTTTCTCAGCTCCGCTATTTCAGCTTTCCGTTGGTTATTGGAGTTGATCCAATTGCCGATCGCAATGCCAGCCATTACCAATACTATACCGGCAGCTATGCGAAGCATAAGGGGTTGAAAAAGCACTGTCTTTGCCGCCTTATTCTTGATAATTTCCTCTCGTAACAGATTGTCAAAGGAGGCCTTTAGCCTGGCGCCTGGTTCAAACTTTTCCGATTTTTCCATAGCGTTCATGACTTCGCGCAATTGTTCGTGTACGCGGTATGCCTTTTCATTTTGCGACAGCTCCCGCTCGATGAGTATACGATCCGCCTCGTTCAGCTTGCCATCGATGTAGTCAATCAGCATTTCTTCTAGTTTTTCTTTGTCCATAGTCTCACCCTTTGTCCCTCTCCGGGGGAGAGGGAAGTTTGGGTTTTTTTAAATCTTTTCTAATTCAAAATAATGTTCCCTCAATTTTGCAATGGCGCGGTGTACTTTTACTTTAATGTTTGCTACGGTTGTTTCCATAATGACGGCAACTTCTTCGTACTTCATTTGCTGAAAACGCGTCAGCACCAATAATTCACGTTGTTCTTCGCTGAGCAGGGCCATTGAGCGATGCAGAATTTTTTCGCGTTCTTCTTGTTGAGTTCCTTCTTCGTGGTCGATCATGTGGTCACTCATTTTCTCTACTGCTATGAAATCCGACTTTTTATTCTTGTTAGCCTGATAATGATCCGAAAAAACATTCCGGGCAACTTGATAGATCCATGACTGAAACCGGTTGCCTTCCCGGTAGCTGTTCCGGTACTTGATCATGCGGAGAAAGACATTCTGCGTCAGGTCTTCGGCCAGATCCCGATCCATGGTCATACGGGCCAGGAAATTGAAGATCCGTTTATGAAATCGCTCAAACAGCACAGCGGCTTGTTGAAGATCACCGCTTTTCACGGCCTCCATAATCTGCTCGTCCGTTGTCAAGTCGCTGATTTTTGTCAAAATTCGTGTTAGTTACCGGGTGGGTGGGTAAAGGTTACAAAAGGAATATTAAATCGCTTGCTGCCCCACTTGAAAGACAGCTGGAATCTCTTAGTAGTTGGAATTCATGGAAATTGAAAACGAAAATGAAAAGCGCTTTTTTAAAAATTAAAAGGTCACCATTCAGAGGATGGGCAAAAGATTCGACACTATTTAAATTTTACGAAGACGGGTATGCCAGGAGATGTTTTAATGGGTGGGGAATGCTACCTGGCCTTCCGCCTTTGCTCCGCCTCCAACTCTTTCAAAGTCCAATATGTATTTCTGTCTTTGGTTTTCTCACGAATGCCTCTGACCCGTCCATCCCAAATGCTTTCTGAATTGTTCAGGTGTGTTCGTATATAACTAAGTACGTCAGCGATGTATTGATCATTCTCATTAGCCACTGCGGCCATGGGTCCGTTGTATTCCACGCCATCAACAGGACCTGAGAGTCCATTGAGTAAAATCTTCACAGGTACTTCATAGTCACCTGTCACTCTGGGAGATCCTACAAGGGTGGGTGCCAACTGGCGAATACCTTTCCCATCCGCCCCGTGACACGTGGAGCAATAATCGTTAAAAATTTTATAGCCATTGATCATCTGAGTGGCTCCTCCTCTTAGCCTATATTTTTCTCTTAATTCCTGAATGACAGAAAAGGAGGGGTAGAGATTCTCTGCGGCGGTTATTTTTATGACTTCATTATTTGGATGCGAATCCAGTATTGATTTTACGGTGGATTTGGACGCATCGTTATTTATGCGCAAGGAAAGAATGAGTTGCTGCAATACTTCAATTTCCGGATCATGGGCCAGGCTTTTCAACTCTTCAAAAATCTCCCGATCATTTTTCTTTAAGTAATGCTCGCAAATACGAATGGCTCCAACCCTTACGCGAGGGTCTTTATCTTTCAATGCAGTTTTCAATAAAGGCTTTTCAATCGCGTCAAGGCCTTCTAAGGTCCACAGCGCGTGCAATCGTTCGAGGCCAAAATCTTTACTTGAAGGAAGCATTCTGCTAAACCAATTCTCATTTCCTTCTACTATTTCCACAAGGTCACGAACAACGGATTTGTCCTTCTTCAAGATGATCAGTTTTTGAGCGGTATTCCGCCACCATCCGTTGGGATGCCCCAGATACTGCAGAAGTTCAGCAGAATTTTTATTCAATAATTCAGGTTTTGGACCTGGCACCATGTCTTCATGAATAATCTTGTAAATTCTACCCCTTCCTACGAACTTATCATACCCTTTTTCTTTAACAACGCCACGCAAATAACTTCCTTCACGCACCCAATTCCCTTCCTGGATTATACCCCGATACATATCTACGATATACAAACATCCATCAGGTCCGGTGGCAGCATAAACCGGTCTGAATAGGGGATCCTTCATTATGTCTCTATCAATTCCCTCAGTTGGTTTTGACAGAAGGGAACATATATTATCAATGGACTTTTCAACAAAAGAAATTACTTTATCTCCGTCTTCATACTTTCCTCTGAAATGAGACGAGTCCTTTTGCCATTCCGTGTGCGCAGGATTCTCAGCATCGCCTAATAGCGTGACTAAAGCCTCATCCTCGATTACAACTAATGCTCTGACAAATTTATTCTTTGGTTTTTTGACACCTGTGATGGTTATTCCGTTTCGAACGAAATGTGAATCAGCTTCATTTAATTGTTCGTCTTTTTCCAGAAAAAGCTTGAACCAGCAAATTTGTGGTTCAGAATTGATTTTTTGAAGTTTTACCGGTATTAGAAATGAAACTTTTTTTCCTTCATCAAAGTCATTGGATTTCATTTTAAGGATTTCGTCCACTTCTTTAGTTACAAACCAATCGCGTCTCCACATTATTGAGTTGGTTAGGGGTGGTGGATTCAGTCGAATCATCTCGCTTTCACTTTGGTTGATTGACCAAGCACACAAATCAAAAAGTTTGGAAAGCTGCTCCGGGCTTACCTCATACTCAGAAGGAAATTCAATTTCTTTGAGTAACGTAAAAATTGTCTTGTCTGTAATTTGAATGTCAATGGCATTGTCCTGATCTACAACTTCTACTGTAAGTTTTTTATTAATTATTGGATGAAAGTATTGCCTAAGCACGCTCCTAATTATGCTTTTCGAACTTATCTCCTCCTGGGGAAATGGAATTACAACTGATAATCCTGAACTCGCGTCCTCTACTCTTTTTAAGTTAAAAAGTCTCTCGAAATCATCAATGATTGCTTTATCATTGGTCGGTGTCACAAAAAACTTATCGGTATTTTCATAATTTCCAAAATATCCATAAGGATATCTTTTTGTGTTAGGCTCATCTGCAAGATGGTGGGTCTTCAATACGGATAACCCCATCAGATATTTCTCCTGGTCATCGTAGCGCTTTGTCAATGCGAAGAATGTATTGATGCTGGAGGATGCGGGGAAAACTGTCTTACCAAGCCCCCACTTTCCTCTTTCAGAACCTCGTTTCCCCGACCTCCCAACATTTCGCCAAAACCAATAGAAATTGTGTCCCAGGGGTGAATCTTTTTGAGGATCATCGTTTTCAGTGACACTACCATCCAATCCAGTTGTATTGAAATCTTCAATTACCAAGTATTCAGTTTTGTCATCGGCCTTGGGAAGCTCTTCATTGCGTAATCCGTTATCAGCCGAGAGCATGTGCGGAAAAATACCTTTGAATAATGAATGGTTATCAAGGTTGACGTTGTTTGAATTAGACTTTCCTGAAAAATAATATCGGACTCTCAGGATAAAATTCTCATCATCCGTGTTTGCTAGCGTCGCGTCTAAAGAGTTCTGGATACTCTCTCGAACCAATGAATCCCCTCCAACATCATTCGTCGTAAAGAACTCACCTTCGATGGGGTTTTGATTGACTTCACTTTCCTGCGGAATCCTGAATTTCCATTGGGGCTGAACCATACATTTAGAATTTGAATTTGTTTCTCTCCGACCGGTTAATTGCACTTCCGAATGCCGATTCAGTGCTTTTCATTTTATCCTTTATTGCCGAGAACATTTTCCGGACATCTTCATCAGTGTATTCGTAGTTAGTCCTGTTAGAACAATTCCCCAGGATATCGAGTGCATCAAGGATCTTCTGCGTTCTTCTTGCCGCTACGTTCTCGAACCGCTCCCTCCGTGTTGATTTCTTATTCATTTATTATAACATTATATACCGCATCAAAATTGAACAATAAATACCCATATAACAAGCTTATTGCTACAATGCGAATTATATTATATAATATGTAATGTAATTTGGCTTTTCTAGAAGGTTTTCGGGAATCTACTATCAAGATCATGCAAAGTGGGCCCTATTGGAAGTGTGGGAATCGGGAGCAAGTGGTTCCCAGAGCAAAATGAACATACCTCCTCATTCTTCACCGATAAGCCGCCCATTAGCCTGTTGCGGAAGGTTTGTCAAGGGTGGCGATTCCGCTAAAAGTCAAAAATAAGATCGACACGTGCAGTGTCCGCCGAAGCCTTAGCGTAGGCGGGCCTCGCCCTTGACCAGCCTGGAGCAACGGCTAACTTATGCGTGCGGTGATGAATGGCCGCTTCTAGTTACCTCTTCCATTCCATTTTCAGTGTCTGCCTAACTTGGCCCCTTATCACAAATCCACCTGCTTCAAATACTTTTCAAACAACTCTACCTTCTTTGCGTCGGCAGCATTGAACAGGAAAGGCGCAACATCGTCGGCCATTGCCTTCATATCCAGTTTTGAACAAACACTCAGTATTTTGGCCTTCAGGCCTTTTGAGTGTCCAATGCCTAGTTTCATCCGGAGGTAATCGTAATTGGGTTTAATGTCTTTGGATAACAAAAAGATTACGTCGAAGAAGTCTCTCCCCTTCGATCTTTTCCTGTTGACAATCGTGTAGAACTTCTGAGCAAGGAGCAGGTTAAGAGGCGTTACCGGTATCTCTGTGAATACATCAAACTTGTTGAGAATGTGCTTTTCGGGTTGAAAGTCAAAATGCTGAGGCTCGGTATCAAGCTGGATCAGAATCTTTTGTTCCTGGTGCCCGGCAAGCCCCTCCTTAAACAACAGCCCGGGGAAACGAACGTAACAATGAAACGCTCCCTTAAAGACTGTTTTCATTTCAATTTCATACCCTTCCCGTTCCAGCTCTTTTTTGATCTGTTCTGAGATAGACTGAAAGTTTTTTTCGGTGAGTCCGAAATTATCGAAATCAATATCTTCTGAGAACCGGTTATTGCCATGTACTATTCGCAGGCAAGTACCCCCAAGAAAGCATAATTGACTGGCGTATTCTGGCTGAGCAAATACTATCTGAAGGATCTTGTATTGCAAATATTCGCGCAAGATGAATGCGCGGAAGGTCCGTTGATTTTCTAGATAAAGCGGAAGGAGTTCGTCAACGCTCAGCATATCGAAAAGTGTTTCTGAAAGTATTGACCCTTTTTTCGAGGGCCTTATTTTCGAACAAGGCGAGATATTCAATTAGCCTGGACTCATTAAGCAACGACCGGAGTTCTGCTTGATTTATCCGGAGCGATTCAAAATCATTAGCGGATTGAAGTTCCGTATTGAGATACATGTAATCCAGAAGCAGCTTCTCCGGTTCTGCCATCTTAAAACGCTGCCCTGCTGCTTCAACCAATCGGTAGCCAAACATCAGATCAGGCCTTAGATGTCGGTAAGTGAAGGCTCCCAGGGAGGTCGTGAACTGATGGGTCTTCAGGGTTGTTGCCGACGTGACAGTATAAACCCCTTCGGGGATGAGGCGGTAATAAGCCAGGGCAGATTCAAAGGAAACATAAGAGGGTGAGTAAATCCGGTTAGCTGCGAGATAAAGAAAGTTTTCATCCAACAGGGTATCAGCAAACAGGTACCATCGGTTGACGATTCTCTTTATGTAATTCTTCTTTTGCCACTCCACAAGTCGTCGGGTGTCAAAGGCAGGATCCCACTTCAGGATGTCCTGAACGGAAAAGACCCTGAATGCTGCGAAATGGCCCTTAAAATCGAGTATCCTCACTAGTGTTTCTATTTACTGTTAAAAATAACAAATTATGGAAACAAAAATAATAGTCAAGGGGTTTATTTTCTTTAAAAAAGGTTGACCTAACTAAAAATGGAAATAAGGAGTTATCGGTACCTGCTGATGCTTGTGAAGGGTAAGGCTGATAGCGCGCTTGCCAGGATCATTTGTAAACTCGGAATTAGTAAAACAGGGTTATGCAATGGTCATGACTGTTTAAGTTCTAATTCAATCGAATCATTATTTTTGTTGGTAGAATAATTCGGGGCGTAGCGCAGCCCGGTAGCGCGCCACGTTCGGGACGTGGAAGTCGTAGGTTCGAATCCTGCCGCCCCGACTTCGCTCGCCATAGCTCCGCTTCGGAGCGAAGGCGAGCTTCGCTTTTGAAGGTTCTGCTTCGAAGCTAATTTTGTATGGCGAGCTACGTCGGGCAACGCCCGACACTGCTCCGAAAGAAATCTTCCAAAATAGTCAGGAAAACCGAATGCCTTAACCCGCAACTCTATTGATCTAGACTTCGTCTCCATCTTCATGTGGTTTGTGTATCTTCTAAAATGCGCTAATTGTTCCATTTATGTGGGATGTACTTCAGATCTTGATGAAAGGATAAAAAGGCACAATGCTGGAGATGTGCTCTCTACAAGCGCCAGACTACCCGTGTTACTTATTACATACATCGCTTTTACTGACAAATACAAAGCTTTTGAATTTGAGAAATACCTAAAAGGAGGTTCCGGAAGAGCATTTCTAAACAGACACCTTGTTTGACTTTAAGCCGCTATGCTTGCCAGCCGTTTCAAATCGTCTAAAAAAAAGTTCGAGAATTGTACAGGGAGGGGGGACTTCGCTCGCCGTAGTCCCGCCTCGGGACGAAGGCGAGCTTCGCTCGTACTGACTCAGTTTCAAACACGAGTCTCTACGGCGAGCTTCGTCGGGCAATGCCCGACACTGCTTCGAAAGATGATTTTTCAATAAGTTCGAGAATGGTACAGACAAAACGACTTTGCTCGCCATAGCAGCCAAATTTATGACCTCACTTACAGCATCATCCTGGTAACCTCTTAATTTTGCCTGTCTAGAAACGTTGTTTCGTTTATTTCGTTTAGTATATTTGAGGAAATTACGAATATATGGAAACGGTAATTAAAAGGACATCCCGAAAAGACCAAAAAATTGCGACAAAGTCCGTCTTTGACCTTACAAGGACGGCCGCTTCAATTTCAAGGAAAAAGCCGGATGTAGTGAAAATCAAAATCCAGGAAAGCGGAGAGTTTGTGAGTGTTCCTCGAAAAGCGCTGGACTTATTGTTCAACATCCTCTCGAATATGGCCGAGGGAAAGTCGATTTCGCTCGTCCCATCAGATTCAGAAGTAAGCACTCAGCAAGCTGCTGATATGCTCAATGTCTCCAGACCTCATATTGTAAAGCTGCTGGAGCAAGGAGTAATTCCACATAAAAAAGCAGGCAGTCATAGGAGAATATTGCTGGAGGATTTATTGAAATATGATGAAAAATTAAACGAGCAAAGGAATAGTAGTTTGAAATTCATAGCTAAACAAGCACAGGAATTGGGATTAGGATATAAATGATCCTTGGCGGTGGGCACATTCCTTGCAACATAGCTTTGTAGCGGATTCCAACTAATTGCTAATGACAGAACTCCCAGGTTTCTTTGAATTGCTCTTCTTCCACAATTCGACATTTAGCCGGTGGAGTATTTCAAACGCCATGCATCCTTCTTCAAGCACTTTGTGCATAGAAAATTGATTCAGTGGCCATCTGATTTGCAAAACTCCCAGATCGAAATCACCCTTAAATTCAGCTAGTGCGATAAAATAATTGCGTAAGAAATCCGGAAGCTCTCCTTTGATTTTTCTCTTAAGCAACGGATGGTAGGCTTTGGTTACTGATTCATCGAATAGCTCAGTTTCCGAGTAACCAAAAATCCCAAGCTTGGAATAGGCCGCAATTTCCTGAATAAAAAGATCAAACATTTTATGAACGCACTCAGGATGGGAAATGGATGACTCCAGGAAAATGCTGTCCTTATCAACTCCCAAATAATAGTGATGATCTATCCGTTCGCAAGAAATGCCTGTTCGAAGTCCCATTCCATAGTCAAGGGTTTGTTGAAGTTTCCACGTTCCCCTAAACCCACCAAAGCCGCTGAAAATCACCAACAACCGATAAAGCAAAGTTTCAATATCCATCGGCTTTATTCTTGCATCTTCCCAGTAGGGATTGTAAGGGATAATAAATCTTTCCTGGTGGAATCTGATGTTCTCGGCCCAACCATCCAGTTCCTTACCGTGTCTGTAGAAAATGATTTGCAGCCGATCCTCCATTGAACAATTGTATTGGCAAACCCAATCTACCAAAGTAATTTCAAATTGTTATACTTATCGAAAATGCTGTCTTTCGTTATTAATACAAGTTTTTCGATGAGTGCCTGAGCGATGATGATTCTATCGAACGGATCCCGATGGTGAAAATCAAGCGTTGTTAATTCAATGGTATGCTCAAAGGTTATAGGGAGGATCTCAAATCCGTTTACTGAAACGTGTTGCTGCAAGTCCTGGTAAGCCATATCCAGTTTGATTTTGCCCAAGCTTAATTTTATCGCTATTTCCCAAAAGGAAACGATGCTAACATATTTTGTGGCATCAGGATCTTGTATAGCAATTTTAGCTTTCTCTGAAAGTTGCTCATCCCCATTAATAAACCAAAGAAAAGAATGAGTATCGAGCAAGTGCTCCATTACATATAATCTTTAAGATCATCAAGAGGCTTATCGAAATCCGCTGATATTTTGATCTTTCCCTTGGCACTGCCAAATTGAGGGATGGCTTTCTTTTTCCTTTTGCCAGACTTTTCCAATAGGAAATCGATAAAATCCAAGACCTCCTGTTTTAAATTCTTTGGTAAGGTTTCAAGTTTCGTATTTAAACTGCTCATGGCTAAACGCATTTAATGGCTCTAAGGTACGATTAAAACATTTTTTGTCAAAACAAGATGGCTGTCTCAGCAATTTTCCTTCACCTTACTTTTCGCGGTCCGCGTCCAGGTATTTTGCATAATCGATCAATCGTTGTAGTCCATCGCTCTGAATTTCCGGGCGATCTCTTTCTTGTTCATAATCTATCCTGTCTTTGATGGCCGTCCATTTAAAATCGTTTCCACTTCAGCACAGGGATTTAAAGCGTAATGGAACAGAATTCGGGGAAACTGATGAAACTTTTGCCTTCCTTGCCGGATATACATCCAGCGGCGCTCCGTATGGCTTGACTCACAAAGAATGGGAAGTCAATCCGGACGGTAGTTAGTTAGAGATTGATACCGGCACCCAGTGAGAGCCAGGGCTTAGTCGCTTAGAGTCATACTATATATCCGAAATCATTGACATCAGCTTACTTCTGCGCTTATATTGCAGTCGAATGTCTGTCTTCAGTTTGTCGGCCAGATTCACATCGATTTTCTTTAATTGCTGCAATGCATCTGTGATGGCGTGATAGTAATGATCTCCTGTATGCTGCAGGTTTTCATCGATCGTTTTTGAAAAATATTTCACCGCTTCCGCCGGAAAGTGTTTTTTGTTTTTCTTATAAAACCCAAAGACCCGGTCTCCCCAGATATTTTTGTTTCGTTTTATAAGATCAAGGGCGTCCTGGAGCCTTCCGGAATCTTCTAAATAATCAAGCAATCCCTCAGCATTCTTTTTCTCCAGCTGCGTCTCATAAACTGCAATTTCTAACGGCAGCAGGCTGGCTATTTTTTCCAGCATGGCCCGCGTGGGAGACCGCATTATGGACTCCCTGGCTGTTTCGCGCAGGTCCAAATCTTCTGCTTTCAGGAGATCAAGGTAAAGGAAATATACTTTCTCATCCTCGATCAATTTATCCTTATTTTTAGCCAGCCATTTCTCAAGCACGGCTATACTTTCTTTTCGCCTCCCTTCGTGGATCAGCAGTTCCGCCAGTTCGCACAACCATAAACTGTTACCATCTTTTAAAACCGATAAAATTTTCTTCCTTTCATCAGGCGATAATAGCCCCGCGACAAGCTGGTAATATGTTTCAGTCAGCCCGTAAGAAAGAACTTCATAATCGCTTGTCAGCAAGGCTTTAAGGTGAGGAAGGTCTTCGTTATCAAAAACATTTCCTATCGTTTTATAGACACCAGAAAAAGTAGAATAAGAGGACTGGCCAACCGCTTCATCCAGTTCTTCCAGGAATTCTGTTTTTTGCCTGAAACTTAACGCTCGCGCATAATTTGTGACAAATGAATAAAATGTTTCCGGCGGTTCAAAGTTATAATCATTGTAATCGTCATATAGATAGCCCTCATCAAAAGCATGGTCCACCTTTTCAATGATGTGAATGATCAATTCACCTAGCTCGTTGGGCAGTGATTTCTCCAATCCAGATAGTTTTTTTACCTGTTGCATCAGCACATCTTCAAATACGCGGGGATCGTATAGGGACTCCCTATCTTCAAATGCTTTCTTTATGTTGTGTTGAGCTTTCCTTAGTAGGGTCAGCGCTTCAGAATTGCTTGAATAGCGATTGCTGATCAAAGTAAAAAATTCTTCCGGTGCATAGTTGATCACCAGGTCTATTAATTTTTCCCTGGATAAAGAGTCCAGGTAACTTTTGATATTTGTATCGGAATTGCCGGGCACCGCAGTATCAATCTTAATTTCTTCATTGACGGCATATAATAAAACAGCCACAACATGCTTGCATACTTCCCCATCATAAGGACAGGTGCAGGAAGCATATACCTTCCTCTCTTTTAGTCGTATTTGTACCGCATAGGTTTTGTTTCCACGCACTTTCCCATTGAGCAAAGTTTTAGCCTCTGTGAGCACAACGCTGGTTGCCAGGTTATTTTCATAATATTCCTTTCCTCGGTAGTATATTGTTGAAGTACAGGAATCCTGGATTTCGTCTTCGGTCAGTAATCCAATAAATTTTTCCAGGTTTTTTTCAGTAGTGGTAAAGAGCGTTTCGGCGTTCATCAATTTACTCATATTTAACTCTCAAATAGCAAAGCTATGACCGTGCTAAACTAAACAGTTTTGCTAAATCCTGCCAGGTAATTGAGTACAATCTGATTTCGTGGAAGGTATAAAGCACAAAAAAACCAGTAACGTTAACACTCAAAATTGAATTTAAGGATAATCTATGGCTGCTTCGAAAGATGATTTTTCAATAAGTTCGAGAATTGTTAAGGGAGGGGGACTTCGCTCGCCATAGCTCCGCTTCGGAGGGAGGCCGAGTTTTGCTCGCCGTAGGAAATCTTTTCTCTTCCAGGTCTTTTATTTGAGCTAGGCTTCCATTACGACAGTTTCCCATGTAGAAACATTGATTTGTGATTGACAAAATGCTTCCTTATTTCTCCCTGGACCGATTTAAAAAGGCCTATGAGTATTACGGCCGGGATCTCTGCGATCTGACAGAACCCGGAGTTAGCGATTATCTGTTTACATTCTTTCAGGACAAAGGAATGCCAGCTCTGGCTACCACTATTAAGGAAGGAGGCAAATTCCGGATTTTGTCTGACGTTGTAAGAGATTTGAAAAGAGCGCTCAATCAACCTCTCTACGATGAACTGATTGAAAATTCTTTTTATTATGCGCCTCCCTATTTGCCACTATTTGGATTCATGATGCAATCCCGGAAATGGCCTATTCTAAGCTTTTCCGTAATGGAATGGACGCACGATCAAACAAAAGAGAAATTTGTTGATTATGTGCGAAAGAATTATACAGACTATGATTCCGGTGAAGCAGTGAAGCAGGTGGATAAATGGTCTAACTATTTCTAACAAAGGCAAAGTACTAGCATTCCTTATCTATTTGTCAATATTCTGATATTTACCGTACAGACCCATTGCCTCTGTTTTGAGTTGTTGCAGTTCCATTGAGTCTGATGTTTTAAGCTTTTCAACCAGACTAGCGTATTGCATGATTTTCTCTTTGCAATTGTTGGACACCAACTCTCGAAAGTAGGTCAAGATCGCCAGTTTTTCCATGTAATCGTTTTTGGATTCCTGAGCGGCTGTTATTGCCTGTTCATAGTACCTTTGTCCAGTCTCCACTTCGCCTGATCTGAAAGCAGCAAGGCCAAAAGTAGCTTGGATTGGTATAGCGTCGTCAGTTGCAAGGGTACTGAACTTTATTTTAAACATTGCATTCAAGTATGGCTCCGCTTTATCTAATTCATTCATCATTAACAAAGAGTAAGCAATGTTGTTTAGCAGAATTGGATCATTAGGTTTTGCTTTTAGTCCGGCCTCACAAAGCATAGTAGCAGCCTTATAGTCCTTCAAAAACATGCTGGCGACATACGAACCCAATAAGACTGGTCTTTTCGAGTAGGGTATGTCCAAAAACCAAAAAACGCAGTTATTTATCACCTCAATCCAATTACCCGCTTTGTAGGCATCAAAAGCAAAAGCTTCGAAAGGGTTTGAGACGTTTTTAAATGAAGGTGCATCTATCGCAAATGCCTTTTCCTTATACCCAAGCCACTCCATTTGCGCAAGACTGTTGTCATTGGGCGAGATTATTGATTGCTGCAAAAATTTCTTAGCTTTTTTCATTGACCCTTCTTGGTACTCCAGAGTACCCAATGAACTTGTTAGCTCAGTCAATTCATAGTCGGAGTAGTTCCTCGAATTCGCCAAGATAATCCCGCTTTTTATTAACGGAGAGTACCGGTTCATCATTGAAGACGTAGCAATATGCGCTGAAATCAACCAAGGATCGGATTTAGTTGCGTCGCTCTTTCTAAGATAGTATAGCGCCTTTTCATGTTTTTCAAAATGAATGAACAGGCGGGTCGCGGATCGTAGCACATATCTATTGTCGGGCGCAAGTTCTAGCGCGACTATCATTGCCTTTTCAGCCTTATCCTCCTGTCCGAAAAACGCGTAAAGTCTTGACAAATCAACCCAAACAATCGGATTTCTAAGTTCAATTCTTGTCAAATTTCTTGTTCGACTAAGAATTCTGTAAATCGTTTGATTTTCAAAATGGGTTTGAAATTGCTCTAATGAATCAACCTCTAATTCCTTTAGGTTGAAAGAACCCAAGTTACCACTGCCAATATTATAGTCATTAATGCTTCTTGCTATGTCCAATAGCACATTCGACGATTTATCGGAATGATTAATAATATATTGAGTGGCCTCTTTTATTTCTTTAAAATCGTACTCTTCCGCCAGAAAAGAGCCATTAACCAATTCAGCAGCCGTGCCGATTGAATTGTTCTCGTTCCAATCATTGATAATAGTAGTTAAGTCGATTTTGACAACGGGTACAACACCGCTAACTGATAATTCTTTTAATTTGACCGTACGCCGAAAGTCCCTCCAGTTCGGAATTACCCTTCTCTCTTCTATTTTGTAATTAACTGCCATGATTAATCAATTCCAGTTCAATTTTTCTTGACAGAATATCAAGCTTCGAAACCACACGTCGGAATTCATATTGATTTCCTTTCTGTTGTAGGGAGGTAGGGTGTCCTCTTTTTTTCAGGATACGGAAAGCAGGTGTATTCAAGTATTATTGAAAGTTCATCAGCAAGATATTCATGGGGAATGGATTTTTTGAATTCCTTAATCGCCTTGTAATATCCCTGAATTAAATAATCTTTGACAGCCGCGAAACTTCCATTCCAATTACTCCATCGAAATTGACGGTCAATATTTCTGAATATCATATTCGTAGTATTCACGCCGGTAAAATAAAAGCAAATAAGACTTCCGAAAAGGTACATATCAGTGGCTCTAATTCTTTTGACAAGATCTGGCTCTATATGTCTGTATAAGAATTCTATTGGAACGTAATCACTATCTCCTGTAAACCTGCCAGAGGCACTTTCATGGGGTGCTTTTATTTCAGAACAAAGCGAACTTCCTAAGTCTCCAATTTTAGACACAAGGCCATTTTCATAAAGTAAGACATTGGATGGCTTAAGGTCCTGATGACCGATTCCAATACTATGCAATTGATCTAGCCCTACAGCAACATCATGTAAGGATTTCAATTTCCAAGCAATGTCCAATTTATTGCTAAAATCAATTTTTGATCTTATGTCTCCTTCCGCCATTTCAAAAACTAAGAATGGAACTGAGGCGATTGCATACTCATCGAGATAGGCAGTACCCGTGTCATACAATGTTATGACTTTAGATAACTTCTTTCCTTTACATCTCAATAAGACGGCTCGTTCATATTCGAATGCAGAGTTTTGCTCGCTGATAATGCTTACGGGATCTTTATCCTTACTCCGCGAGAAAAAGCTTTATAATTTAAGGCTTTAAGAAATGCTTTATTGTGCGTTGTAACATCTTCTACCAGATATCTAATACTAAACTTTCCGCCTGTGCCATCCGAGGTAGGGTCAATTCTTTTCAAAACCTTCCACCTATCATTTAAAAGTTTCCCCTCCAGATTACTGGCAGCGTTGTTTTCATCTTTTGAATTTTCCATTGAATTCTGTATCGTTAATATTTCAGAATGTCCCCGATCTAACAAAACGCTCGACATTTACAGTTATTAACCGCTTGCCGGATTTATGCCAGCAAGGAGTTCATTTAATCCCTCACTTTCCGGGTTTAATCCCTCACTTAATCCGTCACCTATGGGGATTACGACTTCAAAAGTGACCCCTTCGAAAACTCAAGTACGTTATTCTCAATTTACTTTCTTCGTCGCTTACGCTCATGCTTAATCACCTCCCGAAGATTATGAAGCTTGTCTGTGGTCAACATATTTGTAAAGCCCTTCTTCTCAAGCCCGGCAATTAAGGCTTTATCACCTGACCAAACCTTGCGATTAAACTGTTTTGAGAACGCTATATATTGAACGTCTTTCGGATCAATGTCCTTTACCAATTCGAAGGCTGCATTCCAATTTGCAGTGGAGACCTGTTCTTCGGAAATGAATTTTATGTCCTTGCAGATTTGAAATTCGGCTTCGATTACTTGTTCCAGACTCAGTTTGGACAATTCAACCAGTCTTTTGTGATGTGTGCGGATTTCCGTGCGTAAGAAATCCGGAGCTATGAATTCGATTAATCCAACAGAATTTATAAGGAGGTCGCCGATCTTACCTTTTGTGTTCAGTATTCCGCTAAAGACGATGTTAGCGTCTACAATGACCTTCACTTAACAAAGCGTTTCTTGTTTTTAGTCCACCAGGAGGTATTTACTTCCTCGGCAAGCTTATCAGCGTCAGATTGTTTTGCCTTGCTCTTCGAAGTGGTCTCCAAGTATTTTACATAGTCTATAAGGCGTTGCAGACCATAGCTGTCGATAGCGGAAGAAATGGTAATTACTAGCTTGTTCTTGGTAGTCCGTTCTATAACCATGGCGAAGGATATTTTTCCTAAAATTACGGAAAATCTCCCAATGTCTGTGCCAAAGAAAGGAGTTATAACCCTCTTCCCTCGCGCTTCTTCTTTCTTTTTTTCGTAACCGTAGAGGATCATCGTTAAGGTTCGGTAGGTTAGCCGGGCATAGCGTCATCAACCGGAGCTAATAATCATTTTATCCAGGGAACCTTTGATGACCGATAGAAATTCACCTCCATGGCCGTTAACCGTGGGCCGTGATTTCCCAGCCGTACTTTGTATTCATCCCAGGCTCTTCCATTCTCTGGCGACCACCCAATCTCAGCATAACCGGGCAGGCGGGGGAAAGCCAGGAATTCAATGTCGTCCATCGTGGTGATGGTCTCGGACCAAAGCGGCGCTTCTATTCCCAGAATATTCTCTCTGCCAATGCCTTTCACGTGCGTCGCCAAATTCCATCGATACGCGCTGTCCACTTCAATATAAGCAGCCCAGTGTAGACCTAGCTTGGTGGTTGAATCATAACTCATGTCGATGTAGGCTTTCGTGGATGGAGGCATGATGATCTTACTTTCTTTTTCAACCGCCGTTTGGGCATACTTTTGAGAATGCCAGTATTGGGTAACAACTTCCGAATTGATATCCGCCTGCGCGATTTCTTCCCAGCCCACCATGATCTTGCCATTCGCTTTGACGATATCCTTAAACCGGTTGATAAAGGTTATATAGTCTTTCTTTTTTGTAGCAGCAGCTTCGTCACCACCAATATGAAGATAGGGTCCGGGAGTCAGGGCTGCCAGTTCGCGAAGCACATCCTCCACGAATTTGAACGTCACTTCTTTCTCGACCCGAAGGGTGCTCCACCCAACTGCAATACCCGTATACAATTCTGTTGGCTTTGTTTTGGCGCCGAGTATATCCCGTGAAGGTTTTGACAGGGCCACCCGTCCTTCCTCCGGAACAATCGTACCACCATTCAGTTCTCCATACGAAGCCAATGCTGAATTAATATGACCGGGCAAATCGATTTCAGGAACGATCGTAATGTACCGGGCTTGCGAATAGGCCACCAGGTCCGCATATTGTTCCTGTGTATAAAAACCTCCTTTTCCACCACCCACTTGTGTACTGCCTCCATGCTTCGTCAGGTTGGGCCATGATTTAATTTCAATACGCCATCCCTGATCATCACTCAGGTGCAAATGCAGTATATTTATTTTGTAGTAACTAATCAAATCGATGTACCTTTTTACATCCTCCACGCCAAAGAAATGTCGCGCCACATCCAACATCGATCCCCGCCAGGCGTACGAGGGATAATCACGAATCACGCCCGTTGGAATTTTCCACGGCCCTTGTTGTGCAGTTGAAAGTTCAATCTTAGCTGGAAACACCTGGCGTAAGGTTTGAATTCCGCGAAACAGTCCTGCTGGTTTGTTGGCGGCCAATTTCAGAAGGTTGTTTGTAATGTTTAGTTCGTAACCTTCTTCTCCAAGCTGGGGGTCGGCGCTTAACGTAAGATAGATGTTGCCGGATTTTGGAGCACCGGTTGTTGATGCGACTTTCATGTCAAAACGGGTGGAAGGATTCAATTTATCTGCAAGGTATTGACCAATTTGTTTTAATTCTTCAGGACCTTCTACGAAAATATCAGAATCATCCGTTAGCACAAAAGCATTTCCTGTGGCAGTTATGGAAATGGGTTGCGGGATGATGTTTTCCTTTGAAAGATCAGTAGGAGGGACGGGAGGTTTACAGGAGGTCAAACCCAGAAGAAGAACTCCCAGGATCCATCCGATGGAGTAAATTTTAATGTGCAGCATGGTTAATAGGAGTTGTTGGAACATTCAATATAAAAACTTTATACCGAACATTATTTTCAGGGGGAAGATTTGTGGGCAATTATACCTTACCCGCCAAAATTCCTGTAATCATTAGGTGTATCCAGATCAATTGATCCTGCCGGAAAGTCAATGGCCTTGGTATCATTTGGATGTTGCTGAATAATTTTTTTTGCGCCGTGATCGTCGGGCAGAGCCAGGATTTCTGAAAAAAGGGTTTTGTCGAACAAGGCCGGGATGCCTATAGTGCCGGAATACTGTGAAGCCACGATACGTTTATCTGATCCGGTATATATCGCCTTCATGCTTTTTAGGTGATCTTCTGTCACCATCGGCTGGTCACAGGCCATCACGACGGCTGCTTCTATTTTTGGAGCGTGTTTTAACAAATACTTCAGCCCGGCTTTGAGCGAGCTGCCCATGCCGTTTTCCCAACGATGATTGATGGCAATGTGTACAGTCAGTTCCTCAAGTGCCTTGCGGTGCGATTGTTCATTCGCGCCCAGTACCACGACCACCGGGTGCATTCCGGATTCGACAGCGACCGATATTGAATGAACAAGCAGGGACACCCCCTTAACTTTCATCAGTTGTTTGGATTGACCCATGCGGGAAGAGGAGCCTGCTGCAAGAAGAATTATTCCAACTTCCATTAAGAGGAGGACAGAATATTGAATGATGAATGATGAATGTTGAATGATGAATTTACTCTCGTTACTTCCGCATTCGATATTCGACATTCAATATTCATGATTCCGCATTTACAGTCTCATCAATTAGCTCCCTCACTCTTCCCGTATTCGCCTTATCCCTGATTAATGGGAAGTGTGTATCACCTTCAGGGGAATGTAGGCTTACGCTTGCCTTGAAGGTTTGATCCCAAGAGCGAACATCGCCATAATTTATCCTTTTAAAATTCCTTTCATCCATTGAATAAGTTCTACTTCGTCTACAATGGACCACGAATGTGTGTGACGCATTCCATTGCTTCTAAAGCCCGGAGTCTTTGCGATCATAAATTCCGCCCGGTCGTTCCCCATAAGCATCAGCCGGGCAATAAGTTCAGAAGCACATTCTGCATTATTGTCAAATAGACTTCTCATGCGGTTTTTCAATTGCCAAACAACGTCCAAATCGTGATACACTCTTACAGGAATATCTTTTAAAAATCTTTCATTGCCAGGACCTTGGAGTTCCGCATGGAAGGGGGAGTTTGCTTCGTATGCCGCCGGGTTACTTTCAGGTGTTCCTTTTAAATCTGCTGTCAGGAATTTTTTGACAGCGATTGCCTCCGTCATGCCAACTTGAGAAAAATTTCTGGCAATTTCCCGATCGAAGTAGTGCCACAAATCAAATAAATCAACCGGAGAATCAATTGTAAAAACTGCTTTTGGTACAATTGGAAAGGATGCGGGCTTTTCTTTACAAAGTTCGGTATAGCGTAAGGCGATCGTGCCACCGGCCGAGAATCCACCCATTGCGAATTTATCCCTGGCCACTCGGAACCGTTTGATGGAATCTTCCAACGCGCGGTTGATATTAGAAATAGTTGGTCCGTCAGTATAAATCTTATCACCGAAAGGAATAACAAGGGTCAAAATATTGTTGGCATAAGCCGTGTTATGAAGTTTGGTCTCAGGGAAAACATTTTCAGCAGCTTCACCAAACCCGGGAAGTAAAACAAGAACCCCTTCGACAGGTCCGGCAGGTTTTATAGCGAGGTAATAACCAGTCCGCAGCTCGTTTTCGTCGAGTACAATTTTCTCGTAATTCTGGCAATAAGCCTGAGCAACCAAAAGAAGTAGTGCAAAGGCGAAAACTGTTTTAAGTTTCATATTGGAACGATTTTATTTTCTATGTCATAAGGGCTCATCGCTACAGATGAGATTATTACTTTCTCAGTGCCTTCACCTGTTCAGGCGTCACCACCTCACCCTTATTACCAAAGGAGTTGCGCAGATAGTTCAGTACGTCACTCACTTCCTGGTCCGAGAGGTCAAAGCCGCTCATCTCAGTATTATATACTTTTCCCTTTACCTTGATCTCTCCAGTTACGCCACGGAGTACTTGCTGTATGGATCTTTTTTTATCCGCCATCATATAATCTGACTTTGCGAGCGGTGGGTACACGTCTTCAATGCCTTCACCTTTCTCCATGTGGCAGGAAATACAATAGGCTATGTATGTTTCTTTTCCGCGGGCTGCACTTGCTTTCATATCAAACGCAGGTTTTCTCTGGAAGGACGACAGCGTGCAGATGCTGACAAATAAAAAAGAACAGGCAAAAAATTTCACACTCATAGAATTGGTCTTAATGGTGAATATTGAATGAAGAATAATGAATATCGAAGTAGGGAAGCAACTGCGATACTCAACATTTATTACTGAAACTCTAATCTTAAAATTTTTTAATCCTGGTCAAACTTCTTCCAAATTAAATGGCAGAACACGAATCCTCTTTCCGGTCAAATCAAAGATCGCATTGGTCAAGGCAGGGGTGAAGGGAGGCAATCCGGGCTCACCTACTCCGCCTGCTTTTTCTTCATTGTCCATCACATGTACTTCAATCTCTCCAATGTCGGTAATGCGTGGCATTAAATACGTATTGAAGTTTTTTTCCACGGCTTTTCCATCTGCAAAATGTGTTGCATGTTTGGTGGCTGCCCCCAGCGCCATGACAATGCTGCCTTCAACCTGGGCACTGATTATGTTTGGATTTACATACCATCCGCAATCCATCACAGCCCACACTTTATCGATAATTAGTTTGCCATCCGGCTTTTTTGAAACTTTTACGACTTCCCCGACAATGCTGGTAAAACACTCTGTGATGGCAACACCATAGCCTTCATTTTTTCCGCGCTTTTTCCATCCGCTTACCTCTTCAAGTTTGTTAATCAATTCTTGATAGCGGGGATTTCCCAAATGCTTTCTTCGGAAATCCAATGGATCTTTGCCGGCTTCCAGCGCCATTTCATCCATAAAACTCTCCAGCGCAAAACCGTTGGTAGACGCATACACAGAGCGCCACCACATGACCGGTACAGGGGACTCCAGTGGCGAATCGCCAAAACTATAATGCGGTATCGATTCAAAATACGGTTCCAACAAACCCTCCGTAACACTGTCGTTGTAACCTGATTTATCGGCACCGGGGTTTTGCGTTCCCATATTTTGCCCGGCCATTTTTGTTTCAAAAGCAGCAATTGCTCCGTTTTTGTCCAAGCCACCTTTGCATTGATACACCATGCCTGGCCGGAAGGGCCCCATACTCATATCATCTTCACGTGTCCATATCACTTGAACAGGAGCCTTGATTTCTTTCGATATCATGGCAGCTTCATACGGGTAATCGGTAAAAGCCTTTCGCCCAAAACCACCGCCAAGGAAGGTCATGTTCACAGTCACTTTTTCCATTGGCAGTTTTAAATGCGCGGCGAGGCTTCCCTGTATCCAGTCAGGGCCTTGTATGGGCCCCCATATTTCACAAGCGTCTGCTGTTACATTTGCCACACAGTTCAACGGCTCCATACAACTGTGTGACTCATACGGAGTTTCGTACAACGCCTCTAACTTCTTGTCCGATTTCGCGAAGGCTGCATTGAAGTTTCCTTTTGTTTTGTAGGAGATGACATCGCCTTTCAACTGCTCTTTCATTTTTGCATAGAGCTGATCCGTATTGTGATGTTCGAATCCGGTATCGTCCCATTCTACTTTTAACACCTTGCGGCCCTGCATGGCAGCCCATGTATTGGTTGCGACTACCGCAACACCTTCCTGCATATTTCCAAACACATCACGATTAACTTTCAGTACATGCTTTACTCCCGGGATTTTTTTTGTTTCTGAATCGTCAAAACTTTTTACTTTTCCGGCGAAGCGCGGATTTCGCTCCACTACGGCATACAACATGCCAGGCAATTTTTTGTCGAGACCGAAGATTGCAGTACCGTTGGTCTTGAGAGGTGTGTCTTGCCGTGCCAGGGACTTCCGAATTACTTTGTAGTCCTTTGGATTTTTCAGCACCACTTCTATGGGCGGTTCCAACTTTGATGCCTCCTGAACCAATTCGCCATAACCTAATTTCTTTCCGCTGGCCTTGTGGATGACAAATCCATTTTCAGCGTAACATTCAGATTTAGTTACGCTCCATTTTTTTGCAGCGGCCTCTATCAGCATCTCACGTGCAGTGGCACTCAACTTCAGCAATTTCTTGTAGTTGCCGCGGATGGTGGAACTTCCACCGGTGATCTGGCTTCCATATTTTTTATTATTACCCTGGGCAAATACTATGTTAATCTGGTCAAGGTTTACCTCCAATTCTTCCGCGATGATCTGAGGCACCGACTGGAAAGAGCCCTGTCCCATCTCTGCGCGGTGGTTGGTAATCGTAACCTTGCCGGAGGTGTCAATGCTGATCCAGGCATTTAGATCGATGCCAAGATTCTCAGCGGTGTCGCCCTTGATTATTTCAGTCAATGACTCCTTTCCAAAAGCGGGTGTGGAAAAGCCCAAGGTCAACGCCGCGCCGGAAAGTCCGCCAAGCTTGATGAAATTTCTGCGCGATATATTTTTATTGATTATTTCCATGGTGTGCCGGATTATTTGGTGGAGGCCATTAGCTGCGAAGCTGTCTTGATCGCTTTGCGAATACGCGGATATGTACCGCACCGGCAAATGTGACCTTGCATGGCAGCGTCAATGTCTTTGTCTGTTGGATTTGCATTTCTCTTCAGCAAGGCGGTGGCAGCCATGATCTGACCGCTTTGACAGTAACCACATTGTGGGACCTGCTCCTGGATCCAGGCAAGTTGAACCGGATGGGAATTATCGACTGACAATCCTTCGATGGTGGTAATATTTTTGTTTGCCGCCGCGGAAACGGGCAACGAGCAAGAGCGCACAGGTGTTCCTTCCAGGTGGACGGTGCACGCTCCACATTGAGCGATGCCGCAACCGTATTTGGTGCCAGTGAGTCCCACGATATCGCGGATAGCCCAGAGCAGCGGCATTTTTGGATCAGTGTTGACCGTGTAATTTTTGCTGTTAATTTTCAGGGTTAATGAAGCCATAGTGGTAGTTGGAAAATGACCTATAAAAATAACAAATCAGACGTCAAAAAACTTGTTAATGATCTGTTAACGAACGAATGAGGTGATGCTTTATTGAAAGACGTATCTGGACGGTAAATAAAAAGCAATGGATGGGTTAAATTTGGTATTATGAGACGTTAATGAAAACGGAAAACTCGATTTCGGACCTCAAAAATTAATTCAAGGGCTTCTCTTCCATATAACACGGTTTCAGAAAGCTTCAAAAACACCTTTTCATTGGCCTCATCCCACCTTCTCCGGAGGAGAAGAATCGAGGAGTTTTTGAAGCTTTCCTTAGACGCATTTTTCTGTTATTCTTTTATCAAAGCCTTATCCGCGATGGTGGTGTCTAAAAACTCCTTGCACCCTTCTCTTCCGGAGAAGGGTGATGGGTTGAGGCCATAAAAGGCAAGGTTTTTTAGAGATGCCCTCAACCGATTTCGTTTGCTTTTGTTAGTTTGGCAGCCGTTTATAAATTGTCACCTATTTCATGATCAATCTAAAGGAACTATTTCCTTACACTTTCGACAAAAAATTTTCCAAACCAGTGGCCTATTTCTCGATGGAATTTGCCGTCGATCAGGCACTGAAAATATACAGTGGCGGTCTGGGCTTCCTCGCGGGCTCACACCTGCGCAGCGCTTTTGAATTGAAACAAAATTTTATAGGTATCGGCATCCTGTGGACGTACGGCTATTATGATCAGGAGCGAAACAGGGATGGCACGATGAAAGTAAGCTTTATCGAAAAGAATTGTTCATTCCTCACCGAAACCGGGATTGAGTTTCCGATCACCATCCACAACCACGAAGTGAAGGTCAGGGTATTGCTGCTAAAGCCGGAAGTATTTAATACCGCGCCACTTTTTCTATTGACCACCAATATTCCCGCCAATGATCACCTGGCTCAAACGATCTGCGACCGCCTCTATGATCCTCATGAAAGTGCACGCATCGCGCAGTCAAGCTTGTTGGGATACGGCGGCGCCAAACTGCTGGATATTCTGGGACGTGAAACGGAAATCTATCACATGAACGAAGGTCATGCATTACCGCTGTGTTTCCATCTCTGGAATAAATTCAAAGACCTTGACGAAGTGAGGAAGCGGGTTGTGTTTACAACCCATACGCCGGAAGTGGCAGGAAATGAAGAGCACGCTGTTGCAACCCTTGAAGGCATGAGTTTTTTCGATGGTGTTGCAAAGGAGCAATACCAAAACCTGATAGAGCCGGAGAGTAAGATGCTGAATTATACCCTGGCCGCCCTCCGCATGGCGAAAGTTGCTAACGGAGTATCTCAGTTGCATGGAGAAGTTTCGCGTGAAATGTGGAAGCGTCATGATCGGGTTTGCGAAATCAAAGCCATTACGAACGCGCAAAATCACCGCTATTGGAAGGATGAACAGCTCGAAAGCGGATTTAAAATGGATTCAGTCAACCAGGTGATCCACCGAAAAAGGGAATTGAAGCGTACGTTGTTTGAGTTTGTGGCAGATCAAACGGGAAAAAAATTTAATGAGAACACATTAACGATTGTGTGGGCAAGACGCTTTGCCGGTTACAAACGGGCGAATCTTTTGCTGAATGATCTGGAGCGGTTTTTAAAAATAATGGGCTCTCGCGAGCAGCCAGTTCAGATTATCTGGGCCGGGAAACCGTACCCCGGTGACACCGATTCCATAAAAATTTTTAATGAGATTTATTGGCAAACAAAATCACTGCCGAATTGTACAATTCTTACAGGATATGAACTTGGTCTCTCCGCGTTGCTGAAACGTGGTTCGGATGTGTGGCTAAATAATCCCAGACTTTACCGTGAAGCTTCGGGCACTTCAGGTATGACCGCCGCCATGAATGGGAGCATCAACTTTTCCATTCCCGATGGTTGGGTGCCAGAGTTCGCGAAGCACGGAAAGAACTGCTTTTCCATTGAGCCTGCAGAGCGCACTCTTTCGGAAGAAGAGCAAAATCGCGTTGAATCGATGCGGCTCTATGATATTTTAGAAAAAGAAATTATTCCCACCTATTACCAAAAGCCCGATGTTTGGTACTCGATCATGCGACAAAGTTGGAAGGACGTGTTGCCCTACTTTGATTCTGACCGGATGGCGGAGGAGTATTATTCGAAGATGTATTAACTCCCTCCGCGTTTTAGATAAGAACCCCTAAACGGAAAATCAAAACTTTCGACGTCTATCTTATTAGGTTGAATCCAATCAAAAAAGATATTGCTGTGTTCTTACTCGCATTATGCGGGCCGGTATAGTTCAATATTATTTAGTCCGCTTTTTTGATTTTTGTAAGTTCTATCCCAAAATAAAGTGGTTCTTCTGCATCGCGTCCGAGTTTGACAATGCCGCTATAAATAACTAACGGTCCTACCTCAGTTGCTGGTTTAAGGTCCGCAGGGAAACCGTTACATGGAACGAATCCGCTACCTTTTAGTGTGGAGTCTGCATTTCCAATATAATACAAGAATTCACTTGAAGCAGAATCAGACCTCTTATAGATTCGACCAACTTGGCTTTTAGCGGTATCGCCTGTTGCGTAATCACAATACAAACTGATTTTTTTTTGTTCTTCTTTGTGGCATCTGATATTTAAAGCCACGATCACAAATACTAGAGCAAATGAAATTCCTATGTCTTTCATAAAATTGATTTTTTTGATTACTAAAACATTATGGTGTCATTTAATTTTTTGTAGGTCTGATTCCATAAATAAAGAGGCTCTGCTGGATTCGAACGAGTTGACTGACTGCAAGGGGATTTTGAAGCACATGCAAAGCATATGAATAGAATAATGACTTTGGGATGGAACTGCTTCATAGGAAGTTCGATTGGGTATACTAAATTAAATAAATAATTATGAGTTTTAAGGATATAAAACTCACAAAAGGGTCCCTGAGAAGAAATGGCGTTATTCTAATATTCTAAAAATCGTCCGCAATAGCGTCCGCCGGTAGATAAAAAACAAGGCCTAAGACATTGATTTACAATATCTTAGGCCATTCTTAAAGTGACCCCGCTGGGATTCGAACCCAGGACCCATACATTAAAAGTGTATTGCTCTACCAGCTGAGCTACGAGATCCTTCGTCCGCCATAGCGTCTCGCGACGGCGGATTGACTACGCTGAGGCAGCTTCATCGGACACGTCCGATGAATGCTTCTACGTTCTTAGTTTGTCAACTACTTCCCGTCACCGTTATCTTGGCAGGCTTTGCCCGCCATAGCCTTAGCGAAGGCGGGTAATTTTGCCGAATTAAAAGGCTTTTCCGTAATTGAGGACGCAAAGGTAACAGGATAGGAAAAAAATGCAAAGCGAGATTAGGATTCTTAGGATTTATAGGATTGGCAGGATTAGCTTGTTGATAATTTTAATACTAAGTTCGGTCGTCACAATAGCGTCCCCGCAGCCGGCCTCCTCTCAACAGACGGACGTGTCCGCCATAGCTTTAGCGAAGGCGGATTCGCTGTATTCGACCAAACAATACACACAAGCATTTGAACACTACCAAGCCCTTTACTCTGGTGGCCGCTACTCGTCTTCCATGTTGCTCAAGATGGCCTACATACAGGAAGGCCTCGGACATTTGGGTGAATCGCTCTACTATTTGAACTTGTACTTTCTAGCCTCCAACGACGCCCAGGCATTGAAGAAAATGGAGGAACTGGCGAAAAAGAACAATCTCGAAGGTTATGAAGCCAGCGAAACGATCAAATTGCTAGCCTGGTTACAGGAACAATATTCCACCATCGCTTATGTGATCGCCACTGCCAGCGTGTTCCTCCTGGCACTCATGTTTTATCAACGAACGAAAATGCAGACACATCCTTCCCTCGCCGGGATTGGGTTAGCGGTTACGCTGGCCATGCTTTTTTTTCATATCAATTTTAATCTGAAATCCGAACGCGGCATCGTAGCACAGTCGCAGACGTACCTGATGAGCGGTCCGTCCGCCGGATCTTCCTTGGTGGCCATCATCGGGGAAGGACACCAGTTGGAAATTAAAGGCAGACAGGATGTCTGGTTGCGGGTCTCGTGGAAACAAAAAGAGGTATTCGTCAAAGAATTCCTCGTGCGGCCGGTGCGCCTTTAGTTGGTGAATCAGTAATCAGTTTGATTTACCGATTACCGTCTGTCCAAAGATAGAGTTGATTGATTCCGTAATAATTCCAAACAAACTAAAAATCCATTGAATCGTACACGACCACCTTCTGCCAAAGGGATGAACAGTTCTCAACAAACTTTTTATGAATGGGATGCTCCTGATAGATATTTTGGCCTCCGATGCTATCAAAGAAAATAAGTTCTGAAACGCTGTAGCTGGCATCAATTACACTTCGCTTCTCCGTGTCCGCCGGAATTCCGATGTGAATCTGCCGGACGGTTTCAATCTTTTGTAACGTCCGGAGTCCTTCGATCAGTTTGGCGCGATCATTGGATGAAGCTGGGTTCTTCAGCCAGAAGAAAACGTGATGTGCAAGCATAGGTTTTTCGGGTTTGGACACAAAACTACTCAAGGCAGTCGCCGAGGTAAAGGCGGCCGCTGTGCCAAGGAACATTCGTCGAGTTGATTTCATGATTGATCTGTTTTAGTGACATTGACAAAGTTAGTCGTTCTTTTTTCAAAAACGATTCCAGTAGGTAGAGAGGATGTATTGGTTATGCAAGGCCTCTACCGAACATTCGTTATTATGCATTTCTCAAAATTTTTCCGGCAAAAGAATAGATACTGTTAACATTTTTTTACAACCTTGTAGAACATCAACAATAAAAAAAGTGAAGCGGAGGAGTATACGAGAAGAAATGGGTTCATTGGTCCGCAAGGTCAATCATATCATGGTACTGATTATTGTCATCATTATTCTGCAGCCGGCGGGGTGGTGTTGATCTGATTTATATAAACAGAATTTTCAACCGCCCCGACACACTCGGGGCGGTTTTGTTTTCTATAGCTGGTCACAAACTAACGATTGTTTTAAAAAGGTATGTATTACAACGAAAGCACGATTCTTTTCCTGGATGGAAAATTTATAAAAGCCGCCGATGCCAGGGCAGATATCTTCAGTCAGACCCTTCATTACGGTTATGGAGTGTTTGAAGGTATCCGTTCTTACCAAACGATCAATGGGACAAAGATTTTTAAACCGGGTGAACACTTTGAACGCTTGCGTCGCAGTTGCATTTTGATGGGAATTCCGATGAATTACAACGTGGAGGAACTTACCCAGCTTTCTTATCAGGTGCTGGAGCGAAATAATTTGTCCGAAGCCTACCTGCGGCCGCTGGTTTTTTGCAGTCCGAATATGTCTCTCACGGCGCCCAAAGAAGTATCCGTCATGATAGCTGCCTGGGATTGGGGAAAATATTTCAGCAACACATCGTTGCGTGTATGCATCTCATCGTTTCAGCGACCGAACCCCAAGTCAGTAAAAGTAGAAGCCAAAGCTTGCGGCTATTATGTAAACTCCATTCTTGCTACGATGGAAGCAAAAGAGCGTGGCTTCGATGAGGCGCTCATGTTGGATATGAATGGCTTCGTGGCCGAAGGGCCGGGCGCCAATTTCTTTTTCGAAAAGGACGGCGTGCTCCACACACCACCACTTGGAAATATTTTACCGGGCATTACACGCCATACGGTGATTGACATTTGCCGTGAATTGGATATTCCTGTCGTTGAAAAGTATTTCAGACCGGAAGATCTCTTTGAAGCTGACAGTGCTTTCTTCTGCGGCACAGCGGCAGAGATTACCGCCATCGAGTCAATCGAAGGACAAACTTTTCACAAGCCCTGGAAAAAATCGCTGGGAAGGGTGATGCAGGAGGCGTATCAGAGTATTGTGTTGGATAAGAGTTACAGTTATGTTATAGTCTAGGTGCTGGGTACTAGGCACTGGGGGCTGGCTACCAGAACCCAGCATCAAGAATAGAGAAGGAGAAGAGAACGAATTGAAAATGGAATTAAATAGGTATAGCAAAACCATCACTCAGGATCCGACTCTTCCGGCGTCGCAGGCAATGCTGTATGGTGTTGGCCTTACAGAACATGATTTGACGAAGGCACAGGTTGGTATAGTAAGTACAGGCTTTGATGGCAACACGTGCAATATGCATCTCAACGCATTGGCAGGTGAAGTGAAGCAAGCGGTTTGGGATCAGGAGTTAGTGGGATTGATTTTTCATACGATCGGCGTGAGTGATGGCATTTCAAATGGAACGGAAGGGATGCGGTATTCGCTGGTAAGCCGTGAGGTAATTGCCGATTCGATCGAAACAGTGTGCGGTGCTCATTACTATGATGGTTTGATTGCTGTGGTAGGCTGTGATAAAAATATGCCAGGTTCGCTTATCGCGATGGGGAGATTGAATCGCCCGGCCATCATGGTGTACGGTGGCTCCATCGCCGGTGGTCATTGGAAAGGTAAGTCGCTGAATATTGTTTCGGCGTTTGAAGCCTTGGGCGAAAAGCTTGCTGGCAAACTTTCAGACGAAGATTACAAAGGCATTATTCAAAATTCCTGTCCGGGTGCCGGTGCGTGCGGGGGCATGTACACGGCCAATACGATGGCTTCGGCGATTGAAGCGCTGGGGATGTCATTGCCGTACTCATCTTCCAATCCCGCGCTGGGAAAAGAGAAATCAAAGGAGTGTCATGATGCGGGAAAAGCGATTCGTCACCTTCTTGAAAAAGACGTGAAGCCGCGTGATATTATGACGTTCAAGGCATTTGAAAATGCCATTGCAATCGTGATGGTGCTGGGTGGATCGACCAATGCTGTCCTGCACTTGATCGCGATGGCAAAATCCGTGGGCGTGAAAATTACCCAGGAGGACTTTCAGCGTATCTCTGACAAAACCCCGCTACTCGCCGACCTGAAACCGAGTGGTAAATACCTGATGGAAGACCTCCATAAAATCGGCGGCACTCCGGTAGTGATGAAATACTTGCTTGACAAAGGATACCTCCATGGAAATTGTCTCACCGTGACCGGAAAAACCATTTCGGAAAATCTAAAGAGTGTATCACCCCTCGACTTTGAAAAGCAGCATGTTATTTATCCTGTAGAAAGGGCGATCAAGAAAACCGGCCACCTGCAAATTCTTTACGGAAACCTTGCTGAGAAGGGATCGGTAGCCAAGATCACCGGCAAAGAAGGCGAACGATTCAAGGGGACCGCGCGCGTTTTTAACGGCGAGTTTGAATTGGTCGATGGAATCACGTCCGGGAAAATCAAGGAAGGTGATGTGGTGGTGATACGGTATGTGGGCCCGAAAGGAGCACCCGGTATGCCTGAAATGCTGAAGCCAACCAGCTTAATCATGGGGTCCGGACTTGGGAAATCGGTGGCGCTCATTACCGATGGAAGATTTTCCGGAGGGTCTCACGGTTTTGTGATCGGACACATCACGCCGGAAGCATTTGACGGAGGCTTGCTTGCCCTCGTGGAAGATGGTGACTGGATTGAAATTGACGTGAAGAAACGCCAACTCAATCTGCTCATTGACGAAAAAACATTGGCGATCAGAAGATCGCACCACAAAGCTCCCTCACTGCGCGTGACGAGTGGCGTACTATACAAATATGCAAAACAAGTAAAAACAGCTGCCGATGGATGCGTTACTGACGAAGCCTAAGCCGGCCCTGGCTCCGGATAGTTATCCGGAGTCGAAACAAAAGATCTCAGGATCGCAGGCATTGTTGAGAAGCCTGGTGGCTGAGGATGTAAATATTTTGTTTGGTTATCCGGGTGGCGCGATTATGCCGGTGTACGATGCGTTGTATGATTTTGCGGATCAGCTCACACATATTTTAGTTCGTCACGAACAAGGAGCAGTGCATGCAGCCCAGGGCTATGCCCGTGTTTCCGGGAGAGTGGGAGTGGCCCTTGCCACTTCAGGACCAGGCGCTACCAATTTGGTCACCGGCCTTGCCGATGCATTGATTGACTCAACACCCATCGTTTGTATTACGGGTCAGGTGTTCGCCCACTTGCTTGGTACGGACGCTTTTCAGGAGATTGACGTAGTGAATACGACCATCCCGGTGACGAAATGGAACATCCAGGTGACGGAAGCCAAAGACATCGCTCCTGCAGTGGCCAAAGCTTTTTATATCGCAAAAAGCGGAAGACCCGGACCTGTGCTGATCGACATTACCAAGAATGCCCAAAACGAATTGATTGATGAATCTGAATATGAACGATGCATCCACATACGTACCTACAAACCTAAACCGGTCTTGCAGTTAGGGCAGGTGAATGCCGCCGCCACATTAATTAACAATGCAAAGCGGCCGTATCTGCTGGCCGGACAAGGGGTATTATTATCAGGTGCTAACAGCGAGTTACTTGCATTCTCAGAAAAAACCGGAATACCTGTGGCCTGTACGCTACTGGGCCTTGGAACCTTTCCCACCGATCATCCGAATTATGTAGGGTTCCTGGGCATGCACGGCAATTACGGCCCGAATATGAATACCAACGAGTGCGATGTACTGATTGCAGTGGGTATGCGCTTTGACGACAGGGTCACGGGTAACGTGAACAAGTATGCGAGACAGGCAAAGATCATTCATATTGAGATTGATAACGCCGAGATTAACAAGATTATCAAAACGGATGTGTCCGTCTATGCCGACGCGCGCGAAGCACTGGCAACATTGACAGAAAAGTGTACACAGAAACGTTATGATGACTGGCTGGAGAGCTTTCATAGATTTGACAAGATTGAATATGAGAAAGTTATACGGCACGAGTTCAATCCTACCGGCGAATTGATGATGGCGGAAGTTATTAATCATCTTTCCCTGTTAACAAATGGCGAATCAATTATTGTTACCGATGTTGGCCAGCACCAAATGGTGACATCGCGGTACTATAAATTCAAAAGCCCGCGGACGAATGTTACGTCGGGCGGAGCCGGGACCATGGGCTTTGCACTTCCTGCTGCAATCGGCGCCAAGCTGGCCATGCCACGCCAGCAGGTGGTGGCTGTGATCGGTGATGGTGGTTACCAAATGACCATCCAGGAGTTGGGCACTATCATGCAGTATAAGATCCCCGTGAAAATATTGGTACTCAACAACAACTTCCTGGGGATGGTGCGGCAGTGGCAGCAACTGTTTCATGAAAAACGCTATTCATTTACAGAAATGCAGAATCCAGACTTTGTAAAAATTGCACAGGCATATGGCATTACAGCCAGAAAAGTAGAGCGCCGCGAAGATTTGCAAAATGCCTTGCGGGAAATGTTAGCGGCAACGACCTCCTATTTTCTTGAAGTAGTGGTCGGTAAAGAAGATAATGTGTTTCCCATGGTGCCGGCGGGTGCAGGGGTTGGCGAAATATTGTTGGAAGAATCAAAAAAATAAAGCATCGGCAGCGCATGAAGCAAGATTTCACAATGGAACTATCGTCGGACAATAATTTTTCTGTTCTTAACAGGATCATTAATATTCTTAACCGCCGAAGGGTCCGGATTAAAAAACTAATGGCGCATGAAAACGAAGACGATTTCCGCCGGGGCGGAGTCATCATGCTCCTGTACACCACACACGACATGGCCGAGAAAGTAAAAGTACAACTGGAAAAATTGATCGAGGTTGATAAAGTGAGCTACCAGGAAGGCAACATCTATCAGGAACTCAGCGAACAAACAGTTGACCTAAATCAGACCACCTAACATAAACACCTCAACACATAAACACATTAAAACATTAACACGTAAACACATTAACACGTAAAACTATGGCCAAAATTAATTTCGGAGGAACAGTAGAAGAAGTAGTAACGCGCGAAGAATTTCCCATGGAAAAAGCGTTAGAAGTGTTGCAAAAGGAAACCATCGCGATCATCGGCTATGGTGTGCAAGGTCCTGCACAAGCACTGAACCTGCGCGATAATGGGTTTAAGGTAATTGTAGGCCAACGCAAAGGGTCCACGACCTGGAAGAAAGCAGTTGAACATGGCTGGGTGCCAGGTGAGACGTTATTTGAAATTGAAGAGGCTGTCCGGCAGGGCACGATTATCGAGTTCCTTCTTTCCGATGCGGGACAGATAGCCTTGTGGCCAGTCATTAAACCTCACTTGACAAAAGGAAAGACTTTATATTTCTCGCATGGCTTTGGCATCACCTTTAAAGAACAAACGGGCATCGTCCCGCCGGCTGATATTGATGTCGTATTGGCAGCTCCGAAAGGATCGGGTACATCTGTTCGCCGGTTGTTCTTGCAGGGCAAAGGTATCAACTCGAGCTACGCTGTATTCCAGGATGCCACCGGAAATGCCAAGTCGAAAGCGATTGCGCTGGGAATTGGCGTTGGATCGGGCTATTTGTTTGCGACCGATTTTAAAAAAGAGGTTTACTCCGATTTGACTGGCGAGCGCGGCACCTTAATGGGCGCCATTGCCGGAATTTTTGAAGCACAATATGAAGTTCTGCGATCCAAAGGCCACTCACCTTCTGAAGCATTTAATGAAACAGTGGAAGAGCTCACCCAAAGTCTTATGCCGCTGGTAGCCG
Organism: Cyclobacteriaceae bacterium; assembly: GCA_025350305.1. Taxonomy (GTDB): domain Bacteria; phylum Bacteroidota; class Bacteroidia; order Cytophagales; family Cyclobacteriaceae; genus ELB16-189. The sequence continues at coordinate 48,103 of JANXYC010000046.1, forward strand.
AAAACGGTATGGACTGGATGTACGCCAATTGTTCGACCACGGCACAGCGTGGTGCGTTGGATTGGAAGAAAAAATTTAAAGCAGCCACACTGCCCGTGTTCAAAGAATTGTATGATAGCGTTGCCAGTGGAGCCGAAGCTAAACGGACAATCGAAACCTGCAGCAAACCGGACTACCGGGAAAAGCTGGCAGAAGAATTGAAAGAAGTTCGTGAGAGCGAACTGTGGCAGGCAGGCGCTGCAGTTCGAGCGCTGCGACCCGAGAAAGCAACTGTTGAAGCAAGTATGATAAACTAACGAACTCCAGTACACGCTTCGTTTGACTTCATTTAAGGGCATAAACAGAGATGATGAGCGTAGCCGGAGTGGATCCATCAAAATGCAACCAGCCACAAAAATTCATTCCCTCAATATCAACGCAGCTTACGAAGTGCTAAAGTCGGTTGTGTTAAAAACCCCCTTGCAGTTTCACCGCAAGCTTTCGGAGAAGTTTGGTTGTGAACTTTATTTGAAGCGTGAAGACCTGCAGGTTGTGCGCTCGTATAAAATCCGGGGAGCGTATAACTTAATGCAGAGCCTGGACGAAGGGCAGCGCAAGCATGGAGTCGTTTGTGCAAGTGCAGGAAACCATGCACAAGGTGTTGCTTTTTCTTGTAAACTGCTGAACATTCAGGGCGTTATCTACATGCCGGCCATTACACCGAAGCAGAAGATCAACCAGATAAGAATGTTTGGTGGAACCCACATCGAGACTGTATTGATAGGTGATACCTTTGACGAATGCCAGACCCACGCCATAGAATTCGCGGAGAGAAACGACCGTGTTTTTATTCCGCCGTTTGATCATCCCAAAATAATGGAAGGTCAGGGTACCGTGGGCAAGGAAATTTTGGAAGACCAATCCCATCTTGATTTTCTTTTTGTGCCGGTGGGAGGAGGAGGCTTGTGTGCGGGGGTAGGCAGTTATTTTCAAACCTATTCACCCCAGACAAAGATTATCGGGGCAGAGCCACAGGGCGCACCGTCCATGAAGGAAGCATTGAAAGCAGGCCGGCCGGTTGTGCTTGAAGCTATTCAGCGATTTGTGGATGGCGCTTCCGTGAAGAAGGTAGGCGATCAAACGTTCCCGATTTGCAAAGAGGTGCTGACCGATCTACTGTTGGTGCCGGAAGGAAAAGTGAGTTCAACCATTCTGCAATTATATAATGAGGATGCGATCGTGGCTGAGCCTGCCGGCGCCCTATCCATTGCTGCTTTGGATCAGTATGGGGATAAGTTGAAGGGTAAAAAAGTAGTGTGTATCCTGAGTGGTGGCAATAATGACATCGACCGGATGCAGGAGATAAAGGAGCGGTCCTTGCTCTACGAAGGGTTAAAGCATTATTTTATTGTTCGCTTTGCCCAACGCCCCGGGGCATTAAAAGAATTTGTTAACCATATCCTGGGCCCGACGGATGATATTGTTCGTTTTGAATTTATACAAAAGCATAACAAGGAAACCGGGCCTGCCTTGATTGGTATTGAAGTGAAATCAAAGGATGATTTTTCTTCCCTGATTGAACGCATGGATCATTATAAACTCAATTACACGCTGATTAACCAGCATGAAAACTTGTTTGAGTATTTAGTCTAGTGCCTGCAACTATTTATTTATAAAAAAGGGGAGCATTCCAGCAACAAGTTTCGACACCTATTAATATTAATAGAATCAAATTCGTTGGAACGGCACCAGTAAATCGTTTGCGGTCAATTAATAATTCTTTAATAACACTTTTTTGAACTCACCATCGTAACTTCGCATCGGGAAGGGTGCTTTTCAAAGTGTCGCGTTGGACTAAAGTCCATGTTGGTTGGACTTGAATAACCCCAGCCTTAAGGCTGGGTTTTATTATCGCGATACTGTTAAAGGGCTTTAGCCCAAATGAACCGCGACAAATTGAAATGCACCCGGGGAATAGCTATAAATTCGAAGCTGAATTACATTTACGATGGCACAAGGTCTTTTAATCGACATGGATGGAGTAGTGTATGGAGGTGATGTGATGATCCCCGGTGCGGATGCGTTTATTAAAAATCTGTTGGATCAGAATATTCCGTTTAGTTTCATGACCAACAACAGTCAGCGTACACGTCTTGAGGCTGTACGCAAGCTTCATCGGCTTGGTATTGATGTGTCCGAGAGTCATATTTATACCAGCGCGATGGCGACCGGCAAATTTTTATCCACTCAAATTCCAATGGGCAGTGCTTATGTATTGGGGGAGGGAGGATTGTTAACCAGCCTCCATGAAAATGGCATCACGCTGATTGATAATGATCCGGATTTTGTTGTGCTCGGCGAAGGAAGAAACTTTACCCTTGAAATGGTGCAACGCGCAGTGGATATGATATTAGCAGGCGCAAAATTCATCACCACCAACCGTGATCCATCTCCCAAGAAGAAGGGCTGGAATAATCTCGGTATTGCTGCAACAACCGCCATGATCGAAGAAGCAACCGGCATCAAGGCGTTTGTGATCGGGAAGCCAAGCCCGGTGATGATGCGGTACGCCAGGAAAGCGCTTGGACTAGAAGCAGCTGAAACGAGTATTATTGGCGATACCATGGACACCGACATCAGGGGCGGCGTGCAGATGGGTTACAAAACAATTCTTGTGTTGAGCGGGATTACGCAAAGAGAACAACTCAGCCGTTATGCTTTCAAGCCCGACATGGTGGTGGAATCTGTGAATGAAATTAAATTCCCGCTGCCTTGGTGGTAGGGAATGTTTGAACGTGTTGATGTGTTTACGTAAATGCATGGTCGAGTTAACATTAGCACGTAAACACTTTAACACCTAAACACATTTTCTTGTTAATCATACATAAAACTATTTTTAATATCCAACCAATTAAACCAACAATTATGAAACGTACAGCATCCGCACACTGGGAAGGTGACTTAAAAGCTGGCAAGGGCAGCCTCTCCACACAAAGTACCACTTTAAATAAAACGCAGTATTCTTACAACATTCGTTTCGCGGATGGCGTCGGCACAAACCCGGAAGAATTACTGGCCGCCGCGCATGCAGGCTGCTTTACCATGCAGGTGAGCGCGATGCTCGGCCAGGCGGGATTTACTCCTGCTTCCCTGGACACTATTGCGTCAGTCAACCTGGAGGGCGGTGCCATCACCGGAGTTCACTTGTCCATCAAAGGCAAAGTGCCCAACATTTCAGAACAGCAATTTGCGGAGGTAACAAAAAATGCAGAGAAGAATTGTATTGTATCAAAGTCACTAAGCATACCCATCTCGTCTGATACGAGCCTTATTAAATAAAGTAGACTCGTTAAATAAAGTAGACTCGGAGTCAGACTGAGCGGAGTCGAAGTCAAGCTGGGCTTGTCGAAGCTAACGTTTGTAAGTGATTTGAAATTTTTTTACAAGATTACTGAACATGTAGTATAAAAATTATCATATTCGTAACAACAAGAAATGCCCTGTCAAGACGAAAGTTTTGACAGGGCGATTTCGTTTTAAAGTACCACGGGCAAACTAACGATTGTTGTGAACGACGTAAAACCAAAAACAATTTTTGAAAAGATATGGGATAATCACGTCGTGAAGCGCGCGGATGGTTACCCGGATGCATTGTTCATCGACCGGCATTTCATCCATGAAGTCACCAGCCCTCAGGCATTTGATGGTTTGAAGAAACGTGGTATTAACGTTTTTAATACACAGCGTACAACCGCTACCGCCGACCACAACGTTCCCACAAAAGATCAACACCTTCCCATCAAAGAAGCACTATCGCGTCACCAGGTTGAAACCCTGCGAAAAAATTGTAAGGATTTCGGAATCGAACTGTTCGACCTTGGTCATCCCTTCCAGGGAATCGTGCACATCATTGGTCCGGAACTTGGATTAACCTTGCCAGGCATGACAATCGTGTGTGGTGACAGTCACACATCAACGCATGGTGCCTTTGGTAACATCGCATTTGGCATCGGCACCAGTGAGGTGGAGCAAGTGCTGGCCACTCAGTGCATTCTTCAATACAAGCCCAGGACCATGAAGATCGAGATCAATGGAAAACTTGGCAAGGGCGTGGTGAGCAAGGACATCATTCTTTACATCATTTCACAGCTGACGTCCAGCGGTGCGACGGGCTATTTCGTGGAGTATACAGGAGACACCATCCGCAATCTTTCCATGGAAGCGCGAATGACGATTTGCAACATGAGTATTGAAATGGGTGCCCGTGGAGGATTAATCGCTCCGGATGAAACAACATTTGATTATATCAAGGGAAGAAGATTTTCCCCGCAGGATAAGTCTTTTGATGACAAGGTGGAGGAATGGAAAAAATTAAGAACGGATGACGGTGCCGAGTACGATGCGGTTTTAAAATTTAATGCCACCGACATTGCGCCAATGATCACCTACGGCACGAATCCCGGCATGGGCATGCGTATCACGGATCGGATTCCAAAGATGGAAGAACTAAAAGAGATAAGCGAGCAAGTGTCTTTCAAAAAATCACTTGACTACATGGGCCTGGAACCTGGCTCGCAACTGATTGGCAAAGCCGTTGATTATGTTTTTATCGGCAGTTGTACCAATGCACGGATTGAGGATCTCCGGCTGGTAGCCTCGATGGTAAAGGGAAAAAAGAAAGCGGCGAACGTGGTGGTATGGGTAATTCCCGGATCCAAACAGGTAGAAGAGCAGGCACGGCGCGAAGGTCTCGACAAAATATTTGAAGCCGCTGGTTTTGAATTGAGAAGCCCGGGCTGCTCGGCATGCCTGGGTATGAATGAGGATAAAGTTCCTGTTGGAAAATATTGCATCGCCACGTCCAACAGGAATTTTGAGGGAAGACAAGGACCGAAGTCAAGAACTTTTTTGGCCAGCCCATTGAGCGCAGCGGCTGCGGCGATAACGGGTAAGGTTACAGATGTAAGAGAGTTTGTATGAGCATGAAAGAAAAATTTGGCCTGTTGCGATCTTCTGCTGTTCCGCTGCCAGACGAGAACATTGATACCGATCAAATCATTCCGGCGCGATTTCTGAAATCCACCACACGTGATGGTTTTGGTGATAACCTTTTCCGTGACTGGCGATATGATGATCAAGGAAAAATGGTGAAAGATTTTGTGTTGAATTCACCCCATTACTCAGGAAAAATTCTGGTGGCGGGAAAAAACTTTGGGTGCGGCAGCAGCCGTGAGCATGCAGCCTGGGCCATTTATGACTATGGGTTTCGTGTGGTGATCTCCAGCTTCTTTGCTGATATTTTTAAAAATAACGCCCTGAACAACGGGCTGCTACCCATCGTTGTGTCTGACGCGTATTTGAAAAGACTTTTTAAAACCGTTCATAAGAATCCTGCAACAGAGATTGGGGTTGACTTGCAAAAACAAACAGTAGAAGTGAATGAACTGGAGGAGCGTTTTGACATCAATCACTATAAAAAAACCTGTATGATCAACGGGTACGATGATATTGACTACTTACTGAGTCTGAATAAGGAGATACGGGCGTTCGATCTGACACATTAACTGATGAAGAAAAAAATAATAATTCTCCCCGGTGACGGTATCGGAAAAGAAGTGACAGCTGAAGGGAAAAAGGTTTTGGAAAAGATTGCGGAAATCTTTGACCATACATTTGAATTTGATGAGGCGGTCATTGGTCATGATGCTATTGAGTCAACAGGGCAGCCATTGCCTGACGAAACACTTTCTAAACTCAGGAACTGTGATGCAATTTTATTCGGTGCCGTGGGCCATCCTAAGTACGACAATGATCCTACCCTGAAAGTACGACCCGAGCAAGGGCTGCTTAAAATGCGCAAAGAACTTGGCTTGTATGCCAATCTTCGTCCCATCCGTTTGTTTGAGGAGCTTCTGGATTCCTCCAGTATCAAAGCGGAGATTTTAAGGGGCGCTGATATTCTTTTCTTCCGGGAGTTGACGGGAGATGTGTATTTCGGAGAGAAAGGAAGAAAGGACAATGGTCATACAGCGTATGATGTGATGATTTATCAACGGTATGAAATTGAACGGATCGCCCACAAAGCGTTTCAGGCAGCGCGTACCCGTAAAAAGAAAGTTACTTCCGTTGACAAGGCCAACGTGCTGGAAAGTTCCCGGCTGTGGAGAGAAACTGTACAAGAGATCAGTAAGCAGTATGCGGATGTGGCACTTGAACATTTGTTTGTGGATTCGGCTGCCATGAAGTTGATTCAAAACCCACGCAGCTTTGATGTGATCCTCACGGGAAATCTTTTTGGCGACATCCTTAGCGACGAAGCATCTCAGATCGCTGGCTCTATGGGCATGTTGGCATCGGCATCCATAGGTGATACGGTGGGTTTGTATGAACCTATTCACGGCAGTGCACATGATATCACCGGAAGAGGAATTGCGAATCCGCTGGCCTCAATATTATCCGTTGCGCTACTGTTGGACATTTCTTTTGGATTAAAAGAGGAAGCTGACACGGTCATAACGGCCATAGAACAAACATTGAAAGCCGGTTTTCGCACAGTTGACATTGCCAATGCGAAAACAGCGAAAGAAAAAATAATAAATACACAGGCGATGGGGAATTGCGTTTTGAAACAATTGTCCCTGATCAATGTGTCGATTAGTCAATAACACCTGATAATCAAACGAACGATGAGCCACAAAATTCAAATCTTCGACACCACACTGCGCGACGGCGAGCAAGTACCAGGTTGCCAGCTCTCTACCGAAGAGAAAGTGATCATTGCCCGTGAGCTTGAGGCGCTGGGTGTTGATGTGATTGAGGCGGGATTTCCAATTTCCAGCCCCGGCGATTTTCTTTCGGTGGTGGAGATTTCAAAAGCTGTTAAAAATACGATCGTGTGCGGGCTTACACGTGCCAGGAAAGAAGATATTGACGTGGCCGCGGAGGCTTTGCATCATGCCAAACGTGGACGAATTCATACCGGAATTGGTTCATCGGATATTCACATTAAGCATAAGTTCAAATCCAATCGTGAGCAAGTGTTGGAGCAAGCCGTTTGGGCTGTGCACTATGCGAAGGGTAAAGGCTATGAAGTTGAGTTTTACGCCGAGGATGCCGGACGTGCTGACTTGGCGTTCCTGGCCCGGATGGTAGAAGCGGTGATCGCATCAGGTGCAGACGTAGTGAACATACCTGACACGACGGGATATTGCCTGCCCCATTTATATGGGAAGAGAATCCAATACCTGGTCGAAAACGTAAAAAATATTGAGAAAGCTGTTATCTCCGTTCATTGCCATAATGATTTGGGACTCGCTACCGCCAACACGTTATCAGGCTTGATTAACGGCGCACGTCAGGCGGAAGTGACGATCAATGGAATTGGGGAGCGCGCCGGCAATACCTCTCTGGAGGAAGTAGCGATGACCATTCAAACACACAAAGACCTTGAGTTGTATACGAATATTAAGTCGGAACGAATTTATGAAATCAGCCAATTGGTTTCAGAGCTAATGCGGATGCCCGTACAGGCGAATAAAGCGATCGTGGGAAAAAATGCATTCGCCCATTCTTCCGGTATACATCAGGATGGATTTTTGAAACACGCTGAAAATTATGAAATTATCAACCCGGCGGATGTAGGCGTGCCGTCTTCTTCGATCGTTCTTACGGCCCGCAGTGGCCGTGCCGCACTCAAGCACCGCGCGGAATTGTTAGGACATCACGTTGAAGGAGAAGAACTGAACATGTTATATGAGAATTTCCTGCTGGTGGCAGATGAAAAGAAGATGGTCAACGATGCTGATTTGATGGTGTTGATGACGAGTCTCCCTGTTCTGATCAACAAGTAAAGATTCTATTTCCTAAACTTACCCTTAGCCAGGAACCGGAAATAGTGAAGGGTGGTTTTCAGAACTTTCATGTTCGAAGGACCGATCCGTTTGGATGAATGGAGTTTCATAGGCACTTCAATGATTTTTGCGTCGCAATGAATTGAACGCACCAGTATTTCCAGCATGCATACAAAACCGGATTCCGTTACGATGCTACCGAATTTATCCTGGATACGCTCCAGCAACGCCACACTATAAATGCGATAAAACGAACTAAGCGTTAGTACTTTCACATCAAAGAGAAAACGGAACATGAAATTGGCCACCGCTGAAATAAACTTTCGTAAAAAGGAAGTCTTTTCGAATCCGCCACCGTGGGCATAGACGGATGAAAGCACGAGGTCATATCCCAATCCATTAAGGGTGCGCATAACGTTGAGAATGCTCAAGTCTGATGTGCTATCAGCCTCTAATGTTACCACCTTGTCGTCGGGTGAGGCATTTTTTAAGATCCATTCAAAGCCAGTATTGAAGGCAGCCCCAGGGCCACGATGGAGACCATCGCTCAGGATGGTGAAATTTTTACCGATAAAAAGCTCAGCAATTAATTTCGTGGAATGATCGCTTGACCCATCATCAGAAAAAATATAGTGCACGTCTTCCTGGCTTTGCCATAAAGTCAATTCACTATATAGATTGTTAAGATTGGATGCTTCGTTATAAACAGGTATCAGGAAAAAGATCATCTCAGGCAGGCTGATTTTTTTGGACTTCCAGGATCGTTAGACGTACTGCATCCTCCAGTTTTACTTTTGGCTCATAACCGAGAATACGCTTCGCTTTCGTGAGGTCCGGAATCCTCCGTTGAATATCTTTATATTTTCCAAACACCTCACTCAGCGGAACAAATTTTAATTTGAGATCGTGTTTCGTATTGGCAATCCGGTGAATAAGTTTGGCAGTATCCAAAACCGAAAGCTCTTCATCGTTGCCGATATTAATAATTTCTCCAATTGCCTTATCATTTTCCAGCGCCAGCACGGTGCCATTCACGAGGTTAGACACGAATCCCATCGAACGGGTTTGATGTCCGTCACCGTGAATAACAACTTCTTTGTCTTGCAGTATAGCCCGTATGAAAATGGGTACATGACCACCACTCCAGGCGAAACTGGAACGCGGGCTGAATCCACCGAAATAGCGAATAACAACGACGGGTACTTTGTGGTCGTGCAGGTAGGCGAACGAAAGCTGCTCACCATAGAGTTTGGAAACAGCATAGCTCCATCGCCGGATGAGGCTAGGGCCCAACAACAAATCCCCGTCTTCGTTTAGCGGCAATTCGGGCGACATTCCATAAACATCCGAGGTAGACGCAAACACCACTTTGCACCCCCACATTTTGGCGGTCTCCAGAACATTTTCGGTGCCTTTTGTATTCACCAGCAACGTTGGAAGACTGATGTCTTTTTCTGAAATTTTTTTTACAGCCGCGAGATGGATGATCGTGTCGGTATCTTTTCCAAGAATTTTAAGTGTATCTGTATCCAGGATAGTCACCCGGTAGAACTTGAAGTTTATATGGCCAAGGCACGAAATTAGGTTATCAAGACTTCCGAAGGAAAGATCATCAATGCCCGTCACCGTATAGTCCTTTTTTAGCAGTTCTTCGGCCAGGTGAGATCCAATCATGCCGGCAACCCCTGTGATTAATACTCTTTTTTTCATTCTAAATTTTACCTTGTGAAAATTTGATTTTAACAATAATGACGTGGTCGAACAAAAGTATGCTGGAAGTTGTGAAAAGCCAGCGTTTGTGGATATTAAAACTCCTCCTGGCGGCGCAGCTCCTGCTCCTAAGCTATTTGTTTTTTTCTGCAATCGGTGAAGACCGGTATTTTGTAGCGCATGAAGATGAGGTCATTAATTTTTGTTCAGCCAAACTTTTTTCTGACACCGGTTCAGTCCAGGCCGAGGGCTGTATTACAGAGGATGTGTCACGTATCGGAAGGATGAACTGGTACGGGCCGGGTTACCATCTTTTGTATGGTTCGATGCGAAGTCTTTTTGGTGATTCACCGACATTGTTTATTCAACTACATTTTGCTTTTGCACTGGTGACTGTACTGATGGTTTTTTTTCTACCTGTGCCAGTTGAAATCAAACTTCTGATTGCCAATACACTTGTTTTTACACAACAGTTTACCTCCTATATTTTCACATACTTTCCGGAGGCCCTCCATCTGTTTCTTGCCCTGGTTCTTATATTTCTGTTGATTTTAATTCACCGATCAAAGCACGTCGGCGAAAAGAACCGGTATGTGATACTCTTTATAATATTGGTCCTGATCCTGACCATCGTGCGGGTCACTACGATTTTCTGGCTCGCAGCCCTTGTCGGTTTGAGCGAGTCAAGATCGAGAGCCCTCAAAATGACATTCGTTTTTATGACAGGTCTTGTTATGACCCTTTTGTATATGAAATTTTTTACCGCCCCGCCGTATGCGGGTGAAATGCAAAAGATTGATCGACTCTATGAATTCAATGTGGTGGGCTTTGTACTGAAAACACTGAGTGCCATGGTACGAAATACATACACGCTTATCACGAGCGGGTCCGTCAGCGTATATTTTTTATTGACGTTGATATTATTGACAGCCGGAAGATGGTGGAAATCAAAAGAGCAATTCCTTCTGGCCTCTCTGTTGGTAAGCCTTGTTTTAATGGCAGCGCTGATGGCTTTCTATTCTTCGCATCCATGGTATTTCCTCAAGCAATCAGCCGTGCTCATCCCTTTGCTAATCGTGGCTCTAATGCTTTCTGCGGGACCCTCGAAGTTAAAATATGGAATCCTGGTGATGTCCCTGGTTACTTTCTTGTTCACTTTTCAAAGCATCCGGGATATTATTCGCGAACGGAGGGATGCGTTTACGCGTGTTCAGGATAGCCAGCCTTTTGTTGTTGCTCTTCAGCAGTTGCCTCAATTTATCACCGAACAGCGGAGTGTAATAATTCTATGGTGTTACAATGAATATGACTTTGGAGGGGCCACCGAGGCGTTATTACCATTTTCAACGAAGGACCATCAGCCTATTTTGTACACTACCAACATTGTAAGCACAGATGAAACATCAGAAGTAAAATTTCAACTCCATAATAAACTCAAAGTCGACTATCTTTTGAGCCGTATGCCGGTTGAGTCTCCATCACTCCGGCAAGTACACGCCACGGGGTACTATCATTTTTATAAAATCATCGGTCAATAAAGAAAAACCATTTTCTTACCCGGTTCATTCGTTCTAACTTGCAGCCCAATTTTTTACGAATCCCATGGCTCTGTTGGAAAAGCACCTGTATATCAAACGATCTTCATTAGCAGGGGCAGGCAAAGGGTTGTTCACCAAAGTATTCATTCCAAAAGGAACTCGGATTGTAGAGTACAAGGGAGAGGTGCTTACCTGGAAAGAGGTTGAGAAAATGCCCGACCACCGCAACGGCTATGTGTTTTATTTCACCGGCAAATATGTAATCGATGCCTGGAAGCACAAAGGCTTTGCCCACTTCGCAAACGACGCCAGGGGAATCATTCGGGCAGACGGCATAAAAAACAATTCGGAATACGTGACTGAAGGAAAGCGCTGTTACATTGAAGCCGCACAAAATATCCCTGCCCGCTCAGAAATTTTTGTCGGTTATGGAAGTGAGTATTGGCAGGTCATCCGCTACAACATCCGGTTTGAACAGCGTAAAAAGGAAAAAGCAGGCAAAAAAGGATCCGTTGTGTAACGGTCACATCACAACGTTGCAAGGGAAAAAAAGGAGAAACTTCGCTTAAGCGAACTGCCAGACTTATTTCTTGGAGGCGATTGATTTTGCTTTCTCGAGGGTCTCGTTGGTCAGATCGCGTACTTTCTTAATGCCCTCCATTTCTGTCTCTAGATATTCGCGGGCTTTCTCCTGATCCGTCGAGTCGGGCAGCGGATTGAAATGATGCATCCAGTCCATCATCGCGTTGCTGGCGGAATCAAGATGAAAGATCATGTCTTCAAGTTCTTTTTTCCGATCCGCCACCATTCCGGGCGTTTTGGCGATCTTCTCCTGTAACTCTTTCTTTAGGTTATAGAGGTCCTCCATTCTTGGCATCACCTCATCATGTATGTCTTGCACCTGATCGTACAAAGCCCGGTTGGCATTCTGGGTGAGACTGTCAATAAGGTCATCGTGCAGGTGTCCGGACTTGTCACCGGTTTTGCCACACGCGGCCAGCATCAGAAAAAAGGAGGCAAAAAGGAAAGGTTTCATGGCGCTAATAATTTTGGACAAAGTTACTTTTTTTCAGGCTTAATCTTCAGCTTCCCGATTCCACTTCGAATGACAATGATTCGCGTTTTTTCCGACGAGGGTTACGGAAGCGGTCGTTTTCAAAATTTAATTGACAGGACAGTTGATGTTGTATATTCGTACTATCCTAAATGAAAGGATTGATGAAAACACTTTGGTTAGCAATCGGGTTGATTATTGTTTCCAATGCTAATAGCCAGACCTTGCGTGATTTGCTGAAGCAGGCGGAATCTAACTTTCCGGTACTAAAGGCCAAAGCCTTTGAAGTACAGGCCGGGCAAAGCAATGTGATATCTGCAAAAAATGAGTCGCTCCCTACCCTTGATGCATCTTATCAGGTTAACTATGCCACGTACAACAACATCACGGGCATGGCATTGACTCAATTCTTTATGCCGATCAGTGGGCCGCCATCAGCAGATAATACCTACGGAGGAGCATTTGGGAGCGCTGCAAGCTTATTACTGAATTGGGAACCTTTTACATTCGGTCAGCGCAGAGCCCATATCGATATAGCCAAAGCCAATCTGAAATACAACGAGGCGGATGCGCTGCAGGAGATTTTTAAGCACCAGGTTAATGTAATCCGTACTTACCTTGATGTACTAATGGCTCATGAACTGCTGAAGGTCTATGTCAAGAACTTTGAACGTTCAAAAGAGAATGTCAGAGTAGTTCACACCCTGACAATAAGTGGCTTGCGACCGGGAGTTGATACCGCACTATTCAGCGCTGAATTATCACGTGCAAAGATCGAACTGCTGAACTACAGGAAGTATCTTGAAACTCAGAGAGCCGGGTTGACAGAACTGCTAGCCAGCGAAACACTGGCCTATACTTCTGACAGCAGTTATTTCCACACTCTTCCATTATTTCCCGCAGACACTACATCTTCAATTCATCCGTTGATAAATCTTTCGAAAAGCAAACTTGAGATCAACTTGTATCAACGAACATCTGTACAGCGATCCATGTATCCCAAGCTGGCAGCATGGGGTACAGGCTATGCACGAGGTTCAGGAATCCATTACGATGGTTCTGTCAATTCAAAAGATGGATTGTCGTTCAATCGATACAACTATGGGGTTGGGCTTCAACTTAGTGTTCCCCTCTTGCGCTTTGTGGATGTACGCAATCAGCTTCACCAACAAAATGCAATTATCAACGCTCAAAATGAGAGATTAAATCAAGTAAAACTCGAGTTGAATAAGCAGCGAACAGTTGCTGATCTCACACTAGGGAATTCACTTGAAATCGCTAAAGAAAGCCCAGTATTTTATCATTCAGCAGAATTTGCATTCCGCTCTTTATTAACGCGGTATAATTCAGGCCTTACCAATTACGCTGACCTGATCCAGGCTCAATATGGTCTTGTAAAAGCAGAAACTGATTTAAAGAAATCGTACCTCGAATGCTGGAAGGCCTTGTTGTACGAGGCAGCGGTTCAAGGTGATCTCAATGTATTTTTAAACCAGGTTAAGTAAGAAAGGATGAACCTTATTCAAAGCGCCTTACGTAAACCCACCACTGTTGTGGTCGTCATCATTGCGATCCTCTTCTTTTCCACATTGGCAATTCGTAATTCGAAGATTGACATTTTTCCACAATTGGGGTTGCCCACGATTTTCGTAGCTCAAACATATGGTGGACTTTCTCCGCAACAAATGGAAGGGTTCATTACTTCGTACTATGAATACCATTTCTTGTACATCACCGGGATCAAGTATGTTGAAAGTAAATCCATACAAGGTGTTTCACTCATTAAATTACAATTCCATGAAGGCACCGACATGGCGAATGCGATGGCTGAAACAGTTTCGTATGCAAACCGGGCCCGTTCCTTTATGCCACCGGGCACGTTGCCTCCATTTATCATGCGCTATGACGCGGGCTCCGTCCCTGTAGGTCAATTGGTGTTTAGCAGTGAAACCAAATCATTAGATGAAATACAGGATCTGGCGCTGTTTAAGGTACGTCCAATGTTTGCCTCTTTACCGGGTGTCTCAGCGCCGCCTCCTTTTGGAGGAAATCAAAGAACAATTCTAATAAAAGCTGATCCCGAACGGATGAGAAGCTATGGCCTTACACCAGATGAATTGGTCACAGCCATTGCGAAGAACAATACAATCTCACCGGCAGGGAATATCCGCGTTGGAGACTTTACATTGATCACACCCTCCAATAGCGTAGTCGATAATTTTAAAGAACTTGAAACGATACCATTAAAATTGGGAACAGGTGCTTCAATTTATGTTCGCGATGTGGCTGGTATAGAGAATGGAGCGGACGTGACTACGGGCTATGCGTTGATAAACGGAAAACGCTCTGTTTATATTCCGGTAACGAAGCGGACAGATGCTTCTACGTGGGATGTGGTGAAGGAGATCAAAAAAGCCTTGCCGGATATGCAAGCCGCTGTTCCTGATGACATAAAGGTGTCGTATGAATTTGATCAGTCAGGCTACGTGAGTAATTCTTTGCTCAGTCTCTTATTTGAGGGAGGGTTGGGAGCAATACTTACGGGTCTGATGGTGCTGTTTTTTTTGGGTGACAGACGGAGTGCATTGATTGTTGTACTTACAATACCGTTGGCCCTGCTTTCCGCTGTGGTATTCCTCTATTTGGCTAATCAAACCATTAACATAATGACATTGGGAGGATTGGCCCTTGCTGTGGGTATTTTAGTGGACGAAGCCACAGTTACAATTGAAAACATTCACCATCACCAGGAGAACGGTAAGCCCAAAGCAAAAGCAATTATTGATGCCTGCAATGAAATTGCTTTACCAAAACTTCTGATCCTTCTAAGTGTTCTTGCCGTTTTTGTGCCCTCCCTTTTTATGACCGGGGTACCAAGAGCTATGTTCCTTCCGCTGTCACTTGCTGTTGGTTTTGCAATGATATCGTCATTTCTTCTATCACAAACTTTTGTTCCTGTGATTTCTAACTGGATATTGAAAAAAGAATTTAGAAGCAATAATTCAAGATTTGAGCGTTTCAAAGGACGGTTTGCCCGTTTATCAGTCAAGCTCTCAGGTAAGGCAAAGTTTTTTATTCCGGTCTATTTGATCGCGTCTTTAGCAATCGCTCTTCTGTCGTACCAATTCATGGGAACAGAAATATTTCCGAAAGTAGATGCCGGCCAGTTTCAAATGCGGCTGCGAATGCAAACCGGCACTCGCATTGAAAGGACCGAAGATGCTACGAAAGATATTTTAAAGATCGTGGATAGCTTGGCAGGGAAAGGGAATGTAGCTATTACATCCTCATTTGCAGGCTTACAACCTCCAACCTATGCTATCAATTCTATCTTTTTGTGGACAAGCGGCCCACATGAAGCGGTTATAAAAGCAAATCTGAAAAAAAATTCGGGTGTCCGGTTAGATCATTTTAAGGAGCAGTTGCGCAGCACAATCAAAAGAAAACACCCGTCTGTTATTGTTTCCTTCGAACCTGCTGATCTTGTTGACCAGGTAATGAGTTTGGGTACGAATACACCAATAGAGGTTGCTGTACAGGGTAGAGATCTGGCACAAGGCCGGGCGTACGCAGAGAAAGTGAAAAAACAATTGGAAAGGATTCCCTACATGCGGGATGTTCAGTTTGGCCTTCCGTTAGACTATCCAAGTTTGCAAATCGATTATGACCGGCTCCGCACCGGCCAAATGGGACTGACTGTCGACCAGGCAGCTAAATCCGTGCTGGCGGGGACTTCTTCAAGCCGGCTAACTCAGCCGGTGTACTGGCTGGATAAAACTTCCGGTAATGCGTACCAGGTGCAAGTAGAGTATCCTCAATTTAAAATGAATAACCCGGAGCAGATTGAACAAATACCTGTTGACAGAAAAGGAGATCAAAATACTTATCTACGGGATATTGCGGACTGGAAAAAGACAAATACCGTTGGAGAATATGACAGATTAAACCAACAGCGTTACATTACTGTTACAGCCAACATTCATAAGCAGGACCTGGGTGCTGCAGTTAAAGAAGTAAAAAAGGTATTACACAACATAGGTGAAACTCCACGGGGCATGAAAATTTATTTGCGGGGGCAAGCCGAACTATTGGATCAAACATTAAATGAACTATCGACAGGGTTACTCCTGGCCATTGTAATAATTTTCTTATTGCTGGCAGCTAATTTTCAGTCGTTCCATTTGTCTTTAGCAATTTTATCAATCATTCCTGCAGTGATTGCAGGATCATTCCTTCTCTTATTAGTGACAGGAAGAACCTTGAACATTCAGTCTTTTATGGGGAGCATCATGGCCATCGGTGTTGCAGTAGCGAATGGCATTTTATTGGTTACAAATGCGGAATTGCTGAGAAAGCAAAATGCCTTGAATTTCAATATAGGGTTGGAGGCATCGAAGAACCGTATCCGCCCGATTTTGATGACAAGTTTGGCCATGATAGCGGGTATGATCCCCATGGCAATTGGGTTTGGGGAAGGCGGAGACCAGACGTCTCCATTAGGGGTCGCAGTAATTGGTGGCCTGATTTTTTCAACGATAACCACCTTACTTGTTTTACCCATAATTTATAACGGAATAAAGGGTAATAAAGCATTTGTAAGCGCTTCACTTGATCCCTACGACGTGGGTAGCCCAAATTTCGGTCAATAGTTATTGAGATATGAAGAAAAAGTACATAGCAGTTATATTCGTTTCGGGTTGGTTGTTGATGGGTTGTACTCATCAACCAGAGAAAGGCCCGACAAAGAATGAAATCCAGATCGATACGCTGAAAGTATTTCCCCTGGAAAAAAGTAGAGTGGAAAAACAAAGCTCTCTGCCCGGTGAGCTTTTGCCATTTGAACGTGTGGAAATTCATCCGAAAATAACCGGCTATATCAAGCAGCTAAAGGTTGATATTGGAGCAGTAGTCAAAAAAGGACAGGTTTTAACCCTAATCGATGCCCCTGAATTCGAATCAAGGTATGAAGAAGCGTCAGGAAAAATTCAGTCCTCCAAAGCAAAATACGAATCAAGTTTAGACACTTACTCCCGTATTCTGAACGCTTCCAGAACTCCAGGAGTGATCTCGCCCAATGAACTGAAACGTGCGCAAAATCAGATGTTGGCCGATAGCGGTGATTATCAGGCGGCCAAATTTTCCTCGTCTTCGTACAAACAAGTTGGCAATTACTTGGTTATTACGGCTCCCTTTAATGGGATCATTACTCAACGGAATGTAAATGAGGGAGCTTATGTCGGCATCCCGAATGAAAAACCAATATTGGTGATAGAAGATAATTCCAGGTTGAGACTACGGGTTGCTGTTCCAGAAGCTCTAACGGGAGTATCGATCAAAGACAATAAAGTTAATTTTTCCACGAAAGCCAGTCCCAATCAACTTTCAGAAGCAGTGTTCGTGAGGAAAGCGGGAAGCATTGAGGCAGATACGCGAACTGAAATTTGGGAATTCGAAGTCAATAATGAAAGTAATGCGCATAAGCCGGGAGCTTTTGCAAATGTGATCCTTACTATTTACAGAGACCAGGACTCCTTTGTTGTTCCTTTCTCTGCCATAGTGACTACCCTTGAAAAAAAGTTTGTGATCAAAGTGATAAAGAACTCCACCCGGTGGGTAGACGTTACTCAAGGATTAAACCTTTCTGACAAGACTGAGATTTTCGGAAGCTTTAATGTGGGCGACACCATCGTGCTTAAGGGAAATGAAGAATTAAAGGCAAATAAAAAAGTAGCGGTCAGATTTTGATAAATGAATCCAAATAACTCCATGAATTATGAAAAATCTTAAAATGGTGGTAACCTTCTTTCTTTTCTTCGTACTGATTGACGCTTGCAATGATCGAAGTAATAGAAATTCAACGGAGAAGAAATTAACCGCGCTTGATATTTCAAAAATGGAGCACGTGCTCGGTATGAAAGGAGTGACAAAGGAAGGTGAGTACAAAGTAACTGTTGCTCAAAATGATTTAAATGTGGTTGTAGATAGTTTTAGGATCATTCCCCCTATGGGCTTAGGAAGTTGGGCTGCTTTTACCTCCGCTCCTGATGGCGCTATGGTAATGGGTGATATCGTTGTTACTGAAACTGATCTGAAACGTGTTCAGGTAGAAGTGATACGTCAAGGATTAACAGTTACGGCCATTCATAATCATTTTTTACGCGACACCCCTCATGTATTGTATATGCATATAGGGGGAATGGGTCCGGCAGAAAAACTTGCCGCAGCTGTAAAAGCTGTGTTTGAAAAGGTGAAAGAAGTAAGGGGCATGAATCCTGGTGACGGCAAAAAAGATTCTGTGCAAAATACCCTCAATACACAAATCCTTGACAACATTCTCGGTAGCAAAGGTGAACTGTCAAGAGGAGTGTATAAACACACTATAGGGAGACCTGATGTTAAGCTTAAAGACCACAATACTGTAGTAAGTACTTTTTTAGGATTTAACACCTGGGCTGCATGGCAAGGTACTCCTGAACGAGCAGCGGTGGCAGGTGATTTCGCTATGCTTGAAAATGAAGTTTCATCGGTTATCAAAGCCTTGGTTGAAAATGGAATAGAGGTAGTTGCAGTCCATAACCATATGGTGCATGAAGTGCCCCGCATATTCTTCCTTCACTATTGGGGAGTGGGTCCGGCAGAAAAACTTGCACGTGGATTAAAAGCAGCCCTGGACCAAACCGGTAAGTCGGAAGAAAAGACTAATGCATCTTTAGGCGCTGTTCTTTCTAATGTTGAGGAGACAATTTGTGGACTTAAATAAGACGCTGTGATGCTAATGGTTATACCTGGAGGTATTGTCTCAGTGGTATCCTGACCCAACCAGGCCGACTAACAGTAGTTAGCAGCTTCAGTATTTTGGAATTTCTTTAATCGTGTTGTTGCGCAAGTAAGAATTTTCCTCGTTCTTCGCCTCACGAAGACAATGACCAACAACCGCACTTATTTTTACTTCTATTTTTATCGATCCCACGGGACTGATGCAGTAGCGCTTTGTTGATAAACAGATAAAAGCAAAACTCAAAAGTCCCGGTTTTCCGGGATTTTTTATTTATAACGGTTTGGATTTTATGAAGAAGAAAAAACTACGGGTCGCCATCCAGGGAATTGCCACCAGCTTTCATGAGGTGGCAGCCCTTGCGCATTTTGAGGGGCCGATCGATACAATCGAATGCCTGACCTTTCATGCGCTGTGCGAAACATTAAAAAATGACAGTGCCGACTACGCCGTAATGGCGATCGAGAACTCTATCGCGGGAAGCATTTTGCCTAATTATTTTTTGTTACAAGAGTATCACTTCTCCATCGTGGGTGAGTTGTACCTGCCCATCCACATGCACTTGCTTGCCTTGCCCGGGGTGAAGATGAAGGACATTAAAAGCATTGAATCGCACCCCATGGCCATTCGCCAATGCTCGGAGTATCTCCACCGGCTTGAAGGAGTTGAGATTAAAGAGAGTGACGACACGGCTTTGTCAGCGAAGAAGATAAAGGAAAAAAAACTCAAAGACACTGCGGCCATCGCCAACGAACAGGCTGCAAAGAAGTTTGGATTGAATATTATCGAGAGGAGAATTGAAACACACAAAAAAAACTTTACACGATTTTTGATATTGACAAAAAAAGTCAGTCACGGTGTAGATAGCAATAAAGCATCGCTTTCTTTTGAGGTAGCCAATGAGGCTGGGAGTCTGGCGAACGTCCTGACGTCGTTCAAAGAGAACAACATCAACCTGACCAAGATCCAGTCAATACCCATTATCGGCAAACCACGGGAATATTCCATCCACGTGGACGTCGAATGGAAACGGAGAAAGAATTATGACACGGCACTTCACCTGGTGCTACGCCAGACGCGCAACCTGAATGTGTTGGGTGAATACAAAAAGTCGGAAATGAAGTTTTGATCAGTGATTGAGTGCATTTCAATTTGTCGCGGTTACTACCATTTGGGCTAAAGCCCCTTAGCAGTATCGCGAGATTAACCCCAGCCTTAAGGCTGGGGTTATCAAGTCCAGTCAACATGGACTTTAGTCCAACGCGACACTTTGAAATGCACTCGATTGAATTGATGAACGGATTGCACGGATAACTGACCGCTGATTGAATTGATGACCGCTGATTGAATGATGAAAGGATTAAGTAGATAAATGAAATAGATATGAATATGATAAAAACGGCCTACCGGATCGCGAATGTGGAAGAGTATTACTTCAGCAAGAAACTGGCGGAAGTGCGTGGGCTTGACACACCGGATATTCCCGTGATCAACCTGGGCATTGGTAGTCCGGACCTCGCACCATCACCCGCAACGGTCGAGGCGTTGATAAAGTCAGCTGAAAATCCTGCCAACCATGGCTATCAGAACTATAAAGGCATTCCTGCCTTGCGACAAGCCATCGAGAACTTTTATCAAAAGACGTACGATGTTGCGTTGGACGCGGAAACGATGATACTCCCGCTGATGGGTTCAAAGGAAGGTATCATGCATATCGCGATGGCCTTTGTCAACGAAGGTGATGAAGTTCTCCTTCCGGATCCTGGCTACCCGACGTACGAATCGGTAGCAAAGCTGGTGGGCGCTAAAATCCGTACGTATGAAATGAAGGAGTCTCTTGATTGGGGTGTGGACGTTGAGTCACTGAAACATCAGGACCTTTCAAAAGTAAAAATCATGTGGGTAAATTTTCCTCACATGCCTACCGGCCGGGTAGCCTCGCGCCATGAAATGAAAGTGCTGGTAGACCTCGCGCGGAAACATCAGTTTTTGATCGTGAACGACAATCCGTACAGTTTGATTTTAAATGACGCTCCCCTCAGCATTTTATCGATTGAAGGCGCTGAGGATGTAGCACTCGAACTCAACTCCCTGAGCAAGTCACACAACATGGCGGGCTGGCGCATTGGCTGGGTGGCTGGAAAGAAAGAGTTTATAGAAGCGGTGTTGCGGGTAAAAAGCAATATGGACTCGGGCATGTTTCTGGGATTGCAGCATGCGGCGATCGCGGCATTGAAAA
>JANXYC010000109.1 GCA_025350305.1 Cyclobacteriaceae bacterium
ATCGAAAAACGCAAGCCTTCCTTCAAGGGAAAGTAGCCTGCTTGCTACCGAACAGAAAATCCAAGACCAAGCGTCAACGCATTATACTTTTGTAGCGTGTAGTCACCGTTCAGGTAGAGCGGACCAAATTTGAGTCGAAGACCGGCGGTAAACTTCATTCCGGTGTTGGAGAAATTAATCGCCACTGGATCTTTGATATCAAACGTACTGGGTGTTGCCACAATGGTGTACGTGCCCGTTACATTGACTTTCGAACTAACCGCACCATAGCCGACACCCCCGTACAAGGTAAGCACCGAGAATTTTTTGGAGACAATCGCTTGTACAACCCATGAGTTTAACGTGTAAGATACTTTACCATCCTTACTGACAGGTTGGGAGCCAGAGGAATTGCTATTGACAAGACTGGTGGTACCGTTGACAGAATTATAGGCAACCAAAATGGAAAGATCAATGGGTGTCATTTTTATTCCCGGGATATGTTGCTTGATGTCGTGCAACAGTCCAAAGCCAAGCATATTGACAGAGCTTGCCCCTACTTTGCTTTCCGGAACGAAGCGAATTTTCAGATCAGTATTTTTTATTAAGCCAATACCCAATTGCACCATGGGCACCGGCACGGCAGAAAACCCAAGGTTCTTTCGTAAATCAAGTCCTTCAGGACCATTAAACGAAGCGGTTTGGGGAGGGAATATTCCTCCGGAAGGTGTGTAGGTAGACGTATAGGTCGTAGTACCTTTGGGACCAAAGATAGCTGGCGCCTTACCAGGGCCAACGGTTGAGCTGGTAAGCACGGTATTTTTCAACCCAAGTGTACCAGGGGTGAAATAATCATCGGAAGTGGGAGTGAATACGGCACTCATTGTTACGCCCAAATCAAAGCCCAACTTGCCATGCGTTTTTCCAGTATGATACCATCCGTTGGTCATTCCGTAGGAGACCGCCTTTACCAATGGAGTTGTATACGCTGCTATTAGTTTAGACGCATCCTCCTTCTCCGCTTGTAAAAATTTGGCGAAGTCCGCTTCATTTTGGGCCCGTAAAGAACCTGTATGAAACATCACGCAAACCACGAACATCAGCAAACAATAATTCTTGTAAGTATTTTTCATGTATTAAAAATTAATTTTTTAAAACCATTCTACTACTCAAATCAAATTTGTTCTGGCATCAAATTCAGGAAGGAAAGATACAAAACGAAAAATGAACTTAAAAACAAAGTATTTCGGTGAATGTTATCTTCCACTGTCTATGTCGGATCATTGAAAATACCTGTATTTTATTCTTTCTGATAGAAAAAGGTAAGCGACCCGACATAATGGTTATAAGGAAGGTTTGGCCATATAAACCAGTAAATGGTTTTCCGTCCAAACGATTCCACATCAGTTTTGAATCCAAATTCTATCTTTGATCAGGATTTTAGGATTAAAGGATTTTAGAGCAAGACTCTACAATGGTATTACTCTACAACGTTGGTATTTTTTTGCTGCGATGTCTGTACTGGATCGCATCCTGGTTTAATCCCAAGGCAATGGCATTCAGGCAGGGCCGCCGGCAACAACGCGAAAAACTGGAAAAGACTTTTCCGCTTGTTCCCCCGGCCACACTTGTCTGGTTCCATTGTGCTTCCCTGGGTGAGTTTGAGCAAGGAAGACCTGTAATAGAGGCACTCAAGGCCTCCAAGCCCTCTATAAAAATTCTACTCACTTTCTTCTCACCCTCCGGCTATGAAATAAGAAAGCATTACGAGTGTGCTGATTTCGTTTTTTATCTGCCGTGGGACACCCGGAAAAATGCAGAATGGTTTGCCCGAAGTGTAAATCCTGCTTTGGCCATCTTTGTAAAATATGAATTCTGGTATCACTATTCCACCGAACTGAACAAAAGGACCATTCCGTTAATTTCCATTTCTTCCATTTTCCGTCCAGGCCAGATTTTTTTTAAACTCTATGGCGCGCTATTCCGGTCAATGCTGAAATGCTTCAATCATTTTTTTGTCCAAAATCAACAGTCCGCAGAATTACTTCAATCCATTGGCATCACTAACATCACCCTGGCAGGTGACACGCGTTTTGATCGTGTCTACCAGATTACGCAGCAGGCCGAAGAAATACCCATCATACCACGATTCAAAGACGGCCAAAAAATTATGGTCGTAGGCAGCGCCTGGCCTGAAGACATCGACGTCTTACTCCCGTTCATCAATGAAAATAAAAACCGTCTTAAATTTATCATTGCCCCACATGAGATCAGCGAAGAATTTCTATGTGACATTGAGAAATCCATTAATGGAAAATCCCTGCGTTACTCACATGCAAATGATTCCTCCAT
>JANXYC010000116.1 GCA_025350305.1 Cyclobacteriaceae bacterium
CTATTTCCTGCTCCTTTGGTCATTGCAAAAATTTCAAAAGTTATCCCATCTTTACTTCTCTCAATAGCAAAATAATCCACTTTCTTTTCGTTACTAGTGGTCCAGCTCAAATCCACTTTCTTTTCGTCGTTTATAGCGTTAAAGCCCACCAAAATAGTTTGCGGAGGAGTTGTTGCATAAATAAGATCAGAAAAATTTACTGTTTGAGAAGTTGCATTCGTGAAAAAACCAATCTGTGCAACACAAACAAAAAACCAAATATTTAATAAACCCTTATTGTAAAATTTTTTCATGGGCGTTTCTTATATAACAAATATAGTTAAATTTATAGCAAAATCATAATTTATAGAACAAATTTTTAACCGTTTAGCTAGGATAAAGCGAGGGTTTTTTTACATTTGTCCCAAAAACCGCCCTATGAACACTGCATTTCAGGCACATATTCAAAATCAGCTTAACGATATCGAAGCTAATGGTTTATTTAAAAAAGAACGTGTTATTACTACCCCACAAGGGGCCACTGTAAAAGTTAACGGTAAAGACGTAATTATTTTTTGCGCTAATAACTATTTAGGTTTGTCGTCGCATCCTGCCGTTATTGAAGGTGCTAAAAAAGCGTTAGACAGTCATGGTTACGGCATGAGCAGCGTTCGTTTCATTTGCGGCACGCAGGATATTCATAAAGAACTTGAAAGAAGGATTTCAGAATTTCTCGGCATGGAGGATGCCATTCTTTATGCGGCCGCCTTTGATGCAAATGGTGGTGTGTTTGAACCGCTGTTGGGCGCAGAAGATGCCATCATTTCCGATGAACTCAACCATGCATCAATCATCGATGGAGTGCGATTGTGCAAAGCAATGCGCCACCGCTACAAGCATAACGATATGGGCGACCTGCAAAAGCAATTGGAGGACATAAGGAAAGCTGGCGCCAAACAGATCATGATTGTAACCGATGGTGCCTTCTCCATGGACGGTACGATCGCCCAATTGGACAAAATCTGTGATCTTGCAGACCGGTACGAAGCGCTGGTGATGACCGACGAGTGTCACTCTACCGGCTTTCTTGGCAAAACGGGAAGAGGTGTTCCGGAGTATCGTGGCGTGACGGGACGAGTGGATATAATTACAGGTACACTCGGCAAAGCTCTTGGAGGCGCGTCCGGAGGATTTACGGCCGGCCGGATGGAAATTATTGAATTATTGCGCCAACGGTCAAGACCGTATTTGTTTTCTAATACCTTGGCCCCGTCCATTACCGGTGCATCGATTGAGGTTTTCAATATGCTCTCGGAGACAACTGAGCTTCGTGACAAACTGGAGCGCAACACAATCTATTTCAGGACGGAAATGGCCAAGGCGGGCTTTAACATAAAGCCTGGCGAACATCCCATTGTGCCGATCATGCTGTATGAGGCACCATTGGCGCAACAGTTCGCTGACCATCTGTTAGAGAAAGGTATTTATGTCATTGGTTTCTTCTTCCCGGTCGTTGCGAAAGGACAGGCCCGCATTCGTGTACAACTTTCAGCGGCTCATGAGCGGCATCATTTGGATAAAGCAATCAAAGCCTTCACGGAAGTGGGGAAGGAGTTGGGCGTTTTGAAGTAGATAGCTGTTATTTCTTCTTCTTCAATACATCTGCCAATTCCGGCTCATGTGGAAATAATCCGAAGAGTGGTTCTACATTGTGGTCCGGCAGGAAATAGATGCGTTGCTTCTTGCCTCGCAACTTTAGCTTGTAGAGATTGAAGTAGGGGACCAATTTAATGGACTTCACTTCGGGCCACTCATAGTGATCAGTTTTGTTTTTGTCAATGATGGTCACACGTTTTTTGCTAATGGCCACGCGTTTCAATTTGGCAGCAATCAGAAAATACAACACAACGAACGTAAGGCCGAGGACAAAAAAAATGAGGGCGGCTCTTTTGCTTTGTTCAGCTTCCTCACGGAGAAAGAGGAGCGTTCCGCACGACCACTGCAATAATCCAAAGGCCAGAAAAAAATACTTAGCGAAGTAAAACTTCACAGGACTGGCTTCTTTCATTTCACATAAAAAGTTGACTTTCAATGACTAAGGTATAAAACTATTAACAATTTATCAATATAAACGGGCCAGTTCAGGCCAGCTCAACACTTCATTTCTATCGGGTTGGCGGGTAATGAAAAGCTTTTTACCTTTGCCGCCCCAGCAAAATAGATTAGCCCGGGTGGTGAAATTGGTAGACACGTACGTTTGAGGGGCGTATGCCGTAAGGTATGCTGGTTCGAGTCCAGTCCCGGGCACCGAACCACCAGAGGTCTGGTGGAAAGTTTTGAATCTGACCGATAGGGCAATACCTGTCGGTCATTTTTTGGAAGTGTTGTTTCATAATTGCTTCACAGGATATGGGGTATTCATCTAAGATTAAAATCGACGCTCGGCGTACGAAGAAGGATGGCACGGCCGCCATCTTCATGCAGACAATTATTAATAGGAAAAGAGTAGTTAAGGGAGATGATTGGTGAAATGATGAGAACACTATTTCTCCTGATATTGCTGCCGTCCATTTGCAATGCGCAAACGGAGTACAGATGCCATGCTTTTCAGACAATGGGTATTAATGTAAAACTGGACACAAAAATTACGGTCACGGATGCTTATGTAGTGATCGTTGCCAGGAAGGGAGATAAGTATGATTCGGTTGGGTACAACAAGCTGGTGTCCACTATCCCCAAAATTCTGTATTTCACGGATGGAGTAATGACTGAGACCATAACCATTCTTGAAAAGCCAGGGAAGGCAAAAGGTGAGGAGTATACTCATACGCTGATCCTGAAGTTTGATGCCAGGCAGGGAGGAGACACACTGCTCTATTATTTATTGCAAAATTGAATGACAAAAACGGTAAATACAGGATATCTGGTTCGGCAAATGTTTCTACATTTGCGGCCCAACTCATTGAGGAGCAGTCCGGAATTGTACCCCAGTCCGGGCACAGCCTCACCCTAGCCCCTCAGGAGGAGTTTGGAGAATGCCGAAGTGGTGAAATTGGTAGACACGCACGTTTCAGGGGCGTGTGCCGCAAGGTATGCGGGTTCGAGTCCCGCCTTCGGTACTTAGGAAAAAAACAAGACCCGCTAAGCAAAGCTGGTTTTGTTTTTTAGATTCCAAGGGACCCCGCTGTCTCCGCGGGGAGTCCCGTCTTCGGTCTTTTTAAAAAATGCAGTGTGCCAATCTGTGGGAATAAAATAAGCATCGACAGAATTTATCAGAGCATCACAGCCTGAACAATATGGCGAAGATTACTTTGCTTTCTGATTTAACTAAGTCAGGTCTCCAATTGGGGGTCAATGGCGTTGTTGTATATCCGTCGGGCGAAGTGACTCCCCCATGGCCTGCGAAATAAGGTACGCTTGATTCGCGGTGGACCCACTCTGTGCGAAACGTAATGTATTGTGATGGCATAAAATCTAAATTGGTTGAAAGGTCCCAGCCTTCAAACTGATCTCCGGGTTTAGCACTAAACGGAAACGCTCCTGCGGTTTGGGTTGGGTTAGTTGGGTTAGGCAACGGACTCGCCTGCCCTGTTGGGTACAGAACCAAGTAACGGCCTGGGTTTTTCATGAAACCGCCACCCACCGTCCAGGCCAGTTTGTTATTTGCAAACCATATTCGGTTATAAAACATGGCACTCGCAAAATACTGGGCAGGATTGTTTACAGGATCATCATTGTTGAAGCCATTCACTCCGCCTCCTTTTTCAAATCCAATATCACCTGTCAATGAAAAAGCCATTTTAGTTATTCCCTTACCGTTTGGGTTATTGTAATATCGGAACAACGCACTATTGTCAGAATGAAATCTCTTTCTCTCCGGGATTCCCGCGGCGTCTGCTCCGTAGTAATCATTGGTAATGAGTTTAATATTACTGTTGTTTGACATCCAGGTGATGCTTCCACCGAAACCGGGCATGCTGTTAAACTTGCCATAACTTTGCCACCCGTTGACAATCCATGGCTCTATTTTAATATTTTTGGTTGGGAAAATTTGAATTCGTATCCCGTTGAAAAACCAAGGTGTATTGTCAGAAGTATAAGATGCCTGGTATTCCCAGTTCTCTGCTTGGTAGAAAGAGTTCAACCCAATATAGGACATGAATAAGCCTGCGTCGATATTGATGCCATACCATTTGTTGATATGATAACCCGCATATGCCTCGCTTAAATAACGGTATACATTGGCCAGATCGTATTGACCCCGATAAGGGCTAAAATCGTTTCTTGGAATTACTGTCGAGCGAGTCCCAAACTGCGTCATGATTCTTCCCCTGACATTGTCAACGTTGAAGTCGCCGCCAAAATGCAAAGCCGACAATTGCATTTCATTATGTCTGGCGAGGGCCGTTGAGCCTACAACCGTATTGTCAATCGGATTGTTAAATGAATATGAGTAGTTAAGATCTATCAGAATCCAGGGCGTGAAATACTTTATATTTTTGAAGACAGAAGAATCTCTCCGGTCGGCTCCATTTTGCCATGTCTGATCAATGCCCTCAAAGGGCACTTTCTCCTGCGCCATGCTTATTCCAGTGCAGGCGATAAGCAAAACGCCGAATATAATGAGATAGATCAGTGGCTTTTTCATTGACTCCAGGGTCTAGGTTTTTGGTTCGATTCTTAACTATTCTTTTATAAATATTTAAAGATTTACTTCATAAAGAGACCTCATTATAAAATAAATTGCCGGATTCGATTCCAATGGGGTAATTTCCGGTTGTCTTTTTTTTTGAAATTACACGATTACCTATTACAGTGGCGAAACCAACGAAAATTAAAATTTTTTGAAATATGCAGATTGGCGGGCAGCTGGAGGGATACAGTTGCCGGATAAGTTGACCGGGTATAAATTTTCGAAAGGCGTCGTTGGAGAAAAGTGTTACGAATTTTTTTTAGCTACGCACGATTGAATGCGTGAGGAAAGTGTGAGTTATAGCTCATTGTGAAATCGCCGATCGATGGCTGCCGGTACTGCTGATTCCTGATTGGACCTAATGATCGTTGTATTTTACGGAGTCAGTAAAACAAACTGTGTCGAATTGAACTGAATCCATTGTCAATGATTCTGCTGTAAGAACTCAACTATTTTTTTTCTGTCTTGCTCTGTTATAAGGGCACGCGTTTGCATATGCATACCTATTGTTTCCCACTGATCAGGAGAAAAGGAAGTGGGGCTCGGTGTGTTGTGGCAACGTTGACAATTTTTGAAAGAGCTAATAAATTCAATGATAAATTTCCCATGTTTATTTGCTCTTATATGGGAAAAGTAGGCTTAAACCTATTTGAGAGGGCATGATTACAATCATTTTACGAAATGATCTTTGTCATCGATTGCGCAGAAAAGGATGTAATTGGAGATTTCGCTACCCCTGACCACTTATTTTCGCAAGCCCATGATCAAAAAGTCAACACGAATTTGAAACCCCACGAAAAGATTTGCTTCTTTTTACACTTCCCATTGACCAAAATATCTCCGTGTTATTTCTCTATACTCATTCAATAATCTTTCATACAATCCATCCTCTTTTGCGTAACCAATAATTTTTATTACCTCTTTACTTGAACTCTTACCAGTTACTGGTGGCGTCACACAACTGACATTCATTCCGGCTTTTTGCATACCATGAATGCCATTGGTAAAAAAATTAGTATTTGACTCCTGGCCACAAATTTCAAATGTTCTTTTGGAATCATCTTTAATAATCTGCCAACATTTTGAATACATAATTAATAAGTCAAGGTTTCAAGAATTTTGTCTGTCTGGCGCGGGTTATTTTGGCATATCGTGAAGCAAGCATTCAAGCTTATAGTCAAAATCATCCCATAGACAAGTTACATCCGTTTCTGCTAAGGTCGGTAACGTTCTATCCATCACAAGCACATCCCTTAGGCTTGTGACATTTGTAGGACTTAGAGATGCAGGAATCTCCACATGCCTTACCTTTCTTACAGGTCTTACAACATGCCAGGCTGGTTGTTTTTTCAGCTTTGAAAGTGAGTCCCTCTGCACTAAGCAATCCAACAAGGACCACGAGATAGACTAATTTTTTCATGCAATTCTGGCTTTAATTGTATAGTAGAGAAACGTGTCCAGGCTAATCTTAAACTGTCCTATTTTCGGGGGAGCTTACAAACCCACTTTTCGAAAATGGCAATGAATTTCACAAAACTGAAAAGTTTCCGGAAAACAAATTCTAGATCGTTAAGTTATCATTCGGTCGCACTGTTCAGGAAGCCGACATAAATGATAGGATAATTTTAGAATGAATAGGTAAAATCCAAAATGAGATAGGGATGCGATTCTGGTTTTTTGAATCTCATCTAAATAGGAATTGAGTTCTTCAGTCGGAAACCAGAAAATGTTATCCAATAATACAAGGTAGTCAATATTGTCGAAGTGATTTTTGGGTAAGTAAAAAATATTAGTGCTCAGTTGGTCACGTACATTTTTTGAAAACCCTGAAATTTGATCTTCAGTGTAACCGTTGCTTTTTAGGTCATTTAGATAATCTTGGAAGTTAATTAATGGAGCTAGGAGACATTGTTTGCCATTAATACTTCTTTTGTTTTCAAAACTTATATCGCAAGTATTGGAGATAATGATTGCTTGAGTATATGCTTTAGTAAAAGTAGCCGAAGTATCTTCCCATTCTGCGAACCTTATCTCCCTTACCAAATCGGATTGTAAAAAATATGAGTGATTAAATTCTCTATAGAAATCTGTATAATTAATTTCTTCAATTTCTTTATTTACAAATTGAGACAAAGCGTCTTTTAATCTACTCTTTTCAGAGTCAACTAAATAGGAAGGTAAAAGCAATTCAAGATTTTCACCAAAGGCCATTCTTATTTTCTACCAGGTAATGTCGGAAAATATTTCACTGATTTCCTGAATGTTTGGCTCAGTATTTTTTGCTCAAAATCTGAAAGATTTCTTGATCCTTCAAACATTTTATTTGCGACGTGTAGGAGAGAATCTTGGTTGATAGAGAACGATAATTCTTTTGCATCAAAAATACTATAGACAAAGTTGAAAGTACTCTTTAACTCATTTCTTGGGTAAACGGTAATCATGTAATCTATAATCTCCGGTTTCTTTGTTTCAACGGGAATTTCGTTCTTCAGCGAGATGCTGTTAAACATTCTTGTTTCTTGTTGAGGTATTTCGGTGATGAGTAACATTATAATTCTTCTCTTAATTTATTTGTAATGATTGCTTCGAAGAAACCTTTGACTGGTTCATGAGTTTGATTTGCCTGATAAATAAGATCTGTTGAGTTCATACATTCCTGGTTTGTGCAAATAGCTCCGCATTCAAGAGTAATATTTTGAACTTGTTGATTAACCATGGAATTCAATTTAGTTATTAACAAGTTTTTCTTGTTGTAGATCATTCTTTGAACAAACGTACTCGTTTCTAACCCAAATTTTTGTTCTAAAGGGCTAATTACCGTAAAGAAGTCAGAAAGCTTTTCAGAAATACCTTTAGTAAAACTGTTGAGATAAACTACACTGCAATTTCTAACGCCGTTACCCAAGCCAAGTTCTCTATACTCCTTGAGAACGGGTTTCATTATTCCATTAACTAACGTATCCCAGCCGGCATAGTTTCTAACAATATGGAAAGATATCCTGTTTCTACCTATCATTACCGCCCAGCCCTTACTGCTATCAGTAAATATAACATGATCTTCAACATTGGAGGAAGTGACAGGGGGTTTTGAGTCTAAAAAATTGCCTTGAAAATTTATTTGAATGCCTTTTCTTTCTTGTCGTTCTGTAAACCCTAGGGGCTTTATCTTGTCATAGAATTGTCCAAAATAAATACTATCCCATGCTGAGGTTTCTGCCAAGAATTGAAATCCGCAGTTGACTTCAACGAGATGTTTGTTTGAATACTGTTCAGCCATATGGGATGGTCAAAAATAAGGTAAAAATGCTATTGATTATAATATTTGAGAACATAGAATTGTGACAGGGGTGACCTTTTAATTGTTAAGGCAGCTTTCGCATGATATTTTTCAAACTCAATTTGACTTGCTTTACTAATGAACACGGGTAATCTTTGTTTGAAGTGGTATCATTCAAGAAAACTATTGGTTCGGAATCTAACAGGCGGATCCAATCAAAGCTTGAGCCAAGTGCTCGATAAAGTGTCTGGTTTTGTGTAAACCAGAATCGGTCACAAATTAATTTGTAAATGCATTATATTGTTAATCAATGATTTATAAGAGCCGAGAATGGGATTTGAACCCACGACCTGCTGATTACGAATCAGCTGCTCTACCCCTGAGCTACCTCGGCGGAAGGTTGGGCATTTGGCATTGGGACTGCCCTAATGCCTAATCCCCAATGCCTGCTTACGTAAATGTATAATTATTCGCAAAAAGTATAACTTGATGCAAAGTTATGCTATCAAAAAAGTGCAAGTACGCAATTCACGCGCTGGTTTATCTCGCCGAACGCTACCAGCAGGGACCCGTCCATATTCAGGATATCGCCGAAGCACAGCGCATACCCAGGAAATTCCTGGAGGCTATCCTCCTCGAAATGAGAAATGCTAAAATTCTGCACAGCAAAAAAGGTAAGGGCGGAGGCTATTATTTGCACAAAAAACCCGAAGAGGTCAACCTGGTTGAGATCATCCGGCTCATGGATGGGGCCATCTCATTGTTGCCATGTGTTTCGCTTAATTATTATGAGCGGTGCGACGAATGTGTAAATGAAGTTACCTGCGGCATACGCGATGCGTTTACCGGTGTGCGCGACGAGAGCCTCAAATTACTATCAAAAAGCACCCTTGCCCAAATTGTTAAACGGCAACGGGAATTGGCTAAGTAAGCGGTGAAAGACGAAGAAATAGCAGGCCGGTTCCCCAAAGGACACACACGCGTAAAGCCCTGCCTGAGAACGACCCCGCAGCCAAATATTTGACTTCAGATAGAGCGTAAGAAATTCATTTCACGCAAAGACCGCAAAAGTAATGCTGCAAAGACCCGCAAAGTCTTGCATTTCTAATTCGCGCACTTTGCGTGAAACTGCTTTAGTCCGCACAGTTTTA
This sequence comes from Cyclobacteriaceae bacterium, assembly GCA_025350305.1. Classification (GTDB taxonomy): domain Bacteria; phylum Bacteroidota; class Bacteroidia; order Cytophagales; family Cyclobacteriaceae; genus ELB16-189. Next base: position 9,101 of record JANXYC010000116.1, read on the forward strand.
GGGACAAGCTTTTTCCTTCAAGCAACTTCTTATTCCCACAATACCTGTAACTTTGCTTTTCATTTTCCTCCATGACACCCTTGCACAAAGAGAAACCCATGAATGAACTTCCGGTAATGCAGGAAGGTGAAGGCATTATGCTGTTTTATCCGCATGTTCCTAAGAAAGCAATTGAGGCGGTAACGGAAGTATTACAAAGCCGCTGGATTGGTCAGGGGCCCCGTGTGGCGCAGTTTGAAAAAGAGTTTGAAGAAAGATTTACCGGCAAGGGAAAAGCACTCGCGGTAGGATCGGGGACGGATGCACTTCATCTGGCATACCTATTGGCCGGCTTGAAAGAAGGGGATGAAGTCATCACACCCGTGTTCACCTGCACGGCCACAACAATTCCTTTTCTCTACATGGGTGTCAAATTCCGGTTTGCCGATGTGGATCCGAAGACGCTCAATATTAATGTTAACCATGTGCGTGAACTGGTCAACGAAAAAACCAAAGCGATCGTGTGCGTTCACTACGGTGGACTACCCTGCGACATGGATGAATTATTGGCAATCGCCGCGGAGTACAACATACCGGTAATCGAAGATGCGGCCCATGCCGTGGGGGCGACCTACAAAGGAAAAAGGATTGGTGAAATTTCTCCCTTCACGATATTTTCATTCCAGGCCATCAAGGCGATGACTACAGGTGATGGCGGCATGCTCGTGCTGCAAGACCACTCCATTGTACCGACCGCCGAACGAATTCGCTGGTTTGGTATCGACCGGTCCAATAAGCAAAAGGGAACCTGGGAAAATGACATTTGGGAAGTAGGTTATAAATATCAGATGACAGACATCGGGGCAGCCATGGGACTGGCGGCCCTTCATGAGTTTGATCAGACTCTGGCCTATCGCCAAAAATTATTTCAGACATTCAAACGCGGCCTTGCCGGAGCCGAGGGTATCACGCTAATGGGTGCAGACACAACTGATCGTACGCACGCTGCCTGGTTGTGTACGGCGCTGGTTGACAGGCGCCAGGAGTTTATGAACAAGCTGCGTGATCGAAAAATTGAATCAGGACAAGTGCACTACCGCAATGACCGCTATACGGTGCTGGGCGGGCGACGGGATGATCTTCCGAACATGGATGCCATTGAGGAGAATTATATTGTGCTGCCCATGCACATGCACATGAATGAAAAAGATGTGGATTATATCTGTCGGGTAATCAGGAGTGGATGGTAGGGCGGTCCCTATCCATCACGACAAACCTACCAGTTTCTTAAAACGGTCTCTCAACATCCGCATACGGAAATTTTGATCAGGTTCAGGCTCTTTTGATTGGCCTTCAAAGGAGGTACCCATCTTTAAATAATATTTATAAAGCGTGGAAATTGACATATTCCATTTTTCCAGGAATTGCCGATTGGCATTGTTACGAGTGATCCGCGCCGTAGTCTTGGAACCGAAGTGATATACGCGTACCCGGCTCACTCCTTTATAATAGCGTACTCCGGCGTGCCATAATTTCATCATCATGTCTGGATCCGATCCCATACCGGGAGAGAATTCTGTACTTAGGCCTCCGATTAAATTCCATAGAGAGCGATGAAGAACGAGTGGATACCAATTGCTGCCACTCCAGTCTTGAAAGGCGATTCTGTCAAATTCCCGTAGAAATTTTTGTTCATCAAAATTCTGAACAGTCTTGCCAAAATCGTATGGAGCGAGGGCACAAGAATTCCGCGAAAGCGTATGCTCGATCATCGTCCCCGAAATACAAAAATAGTCGTGACCAACTGTTAGAACTTCTTCCAATAAAGCAATGTCCCAACCCGGTGCGAAATAAAAATCGTCATCGGATAACACGATGCGCTCACCGGTCGCCAGGGTCGAAGGAGCATTGAAGCCGTAACAAACACCGGCATTTTCTTTAGAATATGAGAAATCAAGTTGTTGTGATTTTACCCAATCCAGTGTGCCATCACTTCCTTCGTTGACATGGATGATGATCTGATGGTAATGGGCTGAGTTTTTACGAATACTTTCCACGCAGCATTTCAGATAAGCCAGGTTATTCCAGGAAGGAATAAGAATTGAAAAAACAGGCTTCTCGCGCTGACGGCCGGGATGAAAGGTTATCGTTGGAATCATGACGTTTTTTTCATGAGTTGCTGATAGCCACGATTGACCAAATAAATTCCCAGTAAGGTGATAAGAATCGCCACGGCAATTTTTGTATTTAATTTTTCTGACAAAACTAGCCAACCCAGGACAACCGCCACCAGTGGATTTATATATGAATACAGGGAAGCAATGATGAGCGGAAGTTGTGTGAGTGCATAGGAATACATGGCATAGGCCATTGTTGAACCGACAATGATCAGATAACAAAGGGAATACAACGTCGTGGCCGACCACGTGATGGTAGTATAGTCATCGAAGATCGCACTAAAAGGCAAGCAGAACAACCCGCCAAAAAGCATTTGAAATCCAGCATTCAGAAAGGGACTCACCGTTTCATTGGATTTTTTCATCAGGAAGCTTGCACCAGCCCAGGATACAGTAGCGACAAAAATAAGCGCAATGCCTGCACGATACCGCGGATCAGAAAAATCTGCCAGGTGCTCGCTAAAAACCATCAAAATTCCAAGCATGCCCGCCACCACACCAACGATGATCGTGACGTTGGGAAGTTCCGAGCGATTAATGGTAAGGTTGAGCAAAACAACGCAAACAGGCATGGCTGAACAAATAATGGCTGCTACGCTGCTCGGCACATATACGACGGCCCATGATACCAATCCGTTGCCAAAGGTTATCATCAGAAATCCTCCCAAGGCAAGTTTCAGAATATGTTTTGTGTTTGGTAAGGGCAGCCTCTTAATGAAAATAAGGTAGGAGGTCAGTAGTAACCCTGCCGTTATTTGGCGAAGGGCCGCAAATAAAAATGGAGGGAAGCTGTGCACACCCATCTTCATCACAAGAAAAGTTGTTCCCCAAATCAGGCAGATGCCCGCCAGGCAGAAATAGGCGATAAGTATGTTTCGTTTGATGGCCGCAAAAATTCAGGCGGCAAAGTAAAGGCTTTTATGTGGTTGGTCACCTTCCCGGTTCAGTTTTAGTTTTTCACACCTGAAACTTATTTTCCCTGCCTCGCAGCAATCGTTCTCAGCGAACGCAGGGGATGTTGCGTTTAAGAAATCGCTCGGGCGATTGATTGCAGATTTACGATTCTGTTTAATAACGGAGGGAAAGTGATCCTCTGTACTCCTTCTTCGTATAATTGATGAAATAATAATAAACACCGGCCGACTCCCCCACACCGTACCACTTGAAATTCCGGTCCGTGCTTTGAAAGATCTGGTTGCCCCAGCGATTGTAGATGCGGACACCTTCAAATTGTGAATAACAATTATCATTCGGTAAAACATTATTCAGTTCTCCGGTCGATTCGTCCTTTATCTCCATCGCGAAGTAATCATTAACATTATCGCCATTGGGAGAAAAGAAATTGGGGGGAAGGAAGTGCGCATCGGCACCGTCCACGTCCTTTATCTTAATCTTCACGGTAACGGAATCTTTTTTTGCCGTGAGGCAATGGTCATCATGGATACGAAACATAAAACTATAATCATTTTCATACACCTGGTTTTCAAAAATGGTACAGTTCGGCTGCCAGCTAAGCGTTGTTTGCAGCGGGCTTTTGCCACGGACGGGTTTAAACGTGAATCCCACCGGCTCCACCGTGCCGTCTTTGCCTATCAGTTCAATCGTAAGACTGTCTTGCTTGGGAAAAAAATCGGCATCGGTGCCCGTTAGCACCAATTCAATGGGCGGGCCCAAGATCATGCTGAGCACATTGCTGGATAAAGCACCGGCCGCGCTGTTATTGGATACAGACAGTATAGGCGGCTGATTCAATGGGGGAAGAATTTTTACCTCCACATCCACCGTATCGGCTTTGTATATCCGGCACTTATTCGCGAAGTCAACGACAATGAATTGAAAATCAAACGTATCCTTTTTCTTCAGGTCAACCGATTTGCATGTGATGTCCCATTGAAACATTGAATTGACAAGCCCATTCGCTTTGGGCTGTACCGGATCAATCACAACTCCATACTTTCCATAAATAAAGTCGCTTCCTTTTCCCGTCATCACGAGGTAATCGTTATCCACAAGGTCTTTTCCCGTCACGTTGAATTTAAGCGATTCATTGATCCGACGTGTTAGTCCCTTCACGTAACGTTCAGAGGGGGCAGGTGTTAAGTCCGTATCAATAGTAGGGTCCGCATTGCCGGGAAGGACCACCGTCAGATTATAAATCGCCTTGGCGGGATCGGGGATCAGACATTTGTTCTGGTCCTGCACTTGAATTGTTATTTGAAAAGCCGTCCGTTTAGTAAAATCAAAGATGTCGCAGCGGGCATCCCATTTTATTTCGCCATCCGCAGCGCCATTGGTTTGATGAAAGGTGGTGAATGTCATCCCGGCATTGGCCAGTACAAAGCCATTTGTGAGCAGCGAGATAACCAGCGGATCGCCATCATCATCCTTGACTACATACGGCCAGGCCCCTTGCGCGCCCTCGTTAAGGGTACCCAACGGACCGGTGACCGGGTTGGTTGACGTGAAATACGGTTTTCGATTCGTCGGGGGCTCTACATGAAGGTTAACTCTTAGTGTATCGGTGAGGGGAAGACTGCAAGCGTCGTCCATAGCAATAATGCCGATCTGCGGATCACCGCCAACTAAGAACGGGCACGCCGGAAAACAAATTGTAAACTCGGCCGTGCTGCCGTTGATCAGCGTAGCATTGATTACTGTTGGCAAAATTCCCGAAAGGTCCTTCCTGAAATTCATCGCGAAAGCTTTGATCGTGATTCTTTCTTGAAAATTATCATCAGGGCTTTGTGAATCCGCATCGGATACCTGCACCTTGATACACCGCTGGCCATCTACTACCGAGTTATCAAACGACACATTCATGATGTTATGATACGTGTACGCAGCACCGTTCAGTTTCTTTCCCACAATTTGCGGCGGCACCGCCCGCGGGCAGGCATCTACCACCAGCATCTGGAAATCGCGGCGGGTCTCACCGATTTTTGTTTTATTTCTAAACTCTACAACTTTTACTGCAAAGACAAATAAACCTTGGGAGGTAGGTGTCACGGTGAGAAATCCATCACGGCTGATACGAAGGTCGGGGGCGCCATTCATTATGTTGTTCAAGCCAAAGGGGGCTTTCCACCTAACATCCGGATAAGGTCTTGGATCTAAGGGTGGCACTGGAAAGTTATTCACTGTACTCAATGGAGTAACCAATGAATATACCAACGAGTCACCATCATCATCGATACCACCAAAGTCAGTATAGTAAGGTCTGCGTGGACATGCGAAATCATTGAGTGGAGGAAAAAGCCGTGGTGTGGAGTCTACGAAAGGTTGTCCGTCCTTCACAACCGGCGGAAATTCCAGATAAAAAGTCTGACCGGCCCAGTTGGTACTCGGGTCCTGGCTAAAAATATTGGTGATGGTGTAGTTCCTGCAGCAACGCTCCCAGGTTATATAATATCCCGCTGGATGATTAAAAACATCCGGTGATAGTAGAATATCGGCCGAGTAAAGTATGCGAGTGGTCTTCAGTTCACCATGTGAGCAGGAAGGCTGTGTGTAGTCAACACTGGTTTCTCCAACATACGTTAGGTGGACATCCAACATTCCGATGTTATCAAACATGCGGTAAATCCGGACATTTTCGCCGCCTAGGTCTTTGGCCCCCCGTGCACCGTTGATCTCATCGAAATAAAGGACCATGTTTAACTTATACTGAAACCCCGTGACGTGAATTAATTCAAATTCTCCCCCTACAATGTGCGAGGCAGTCCCCAATAACGGGGTAAGGACGAGGAAAAGAAGAAAAATCCTTTTTTTCATAGTGCACCAATTCGAAAGATAAATAAAGCGAATCAGGTACTGAAATGTCTTTCGGTAAATTGCGACCCGTAAATAAAAAGTGACCCATTGACTCCGTCCAATAACATGAAAAAAGGCGATCTGATCACCGATCTTGTGGTAGAGACCATGGCCGCTGAAGGCAAATGCGTGGCCAAATTAAATGGCCAAGTGATTTTCATATCAGGCGGCGCGCCGGGTGACGTAGTGGATGTCGAATTGACAAAAATAAAAACCGCTTTCCTGGAAGGGCGCGTACGCGAAATTAAAAAGCTCTCGGCTAACCGGGTAACACCTTTTTGTTCACACTTTGGAACCTGCGGGGGCTGCTCCTGGCAACACATCAATTATGAAACCCAGCTTCATTACAAGCAACAGCAAGTGGTCGATAACCTGGAAAGGATCGGAGGATTACAATTACCTCCTGTCAGCCTCATCGTTGGATCAACCAAAGAAAAATATTACCGGAACAAGCTGGATTTTACCTTCACATCCAACCGCTGGTTATCAAAAGAAGAACTTACGTCAGGACAATCGTTTGGCGATGCGGGACTGGGCTATCACATTCCCAGAATGTACGATAAAGTGTTTGATGTGAAGGAGTGTTATCTCCAGCCATCTCCTTCCAATGATATTCGCCTTGCCGTGAAAGATGTTGCGCTGCACGACGCCATTCCTTTTTTTGATCTGCGAAAACAGATCGGGTTCTTACGCACCCTCACCATCCGAACAGCCAACACCGGTGAAGTGATGATTATTCTACAAGTGACCTATGACAAAATGGAATGGACTGAAAAAATCCTGAACCGTTTGGCAAATGATTTTCCTCAGATCACTTCCTTCAATTACATCATCAATGGCAAGAAAAACGATACGTTTCACGATTTGAATATTATTTGCTGGAAAGGCAATCCCTATATCAAAGAGATAATGCCTAAACCAGGCGGAGTCGGCTCCCTGCAATTCCACGTGGGACCTAAATCTTTTTATCAGACAAATTCTGACCAGGCGTTTGAACTGTACAAGATTGTCTGGCAACTGGCTGATTTGAAAGGCCACGAATTGGTGTATGATTTGTACACCGGTACTGGCACCATTGCCAATTTTCTTGCGGGACATGCAAACAAAATCATGGGACTTGAGTATGTAGCTGCCTCCATTGACGATGCCAGGGTAAATTCCAGCATCAACCAAATTCACAACACCGAATTTTTTGCCGGAGACATAAAAGACCTGTTGGATGAATCGTTTCTTGCTACGCACGGTCGGCCCGAAGTAATCATTACGGACCCTCCTCGCGTAGGTATGCACGAAGATGTCTGCAAGATGCTGTTAAGTGCCGCCCCGCAGCGAATCGTATACGTTAGTTGCAATCCTGCTACACAGGCGCGAGATTTGAAAATTCTGTCAGAGAAATATGAAATTAAAGCGGTACAGCCGGTGGACATGTTTCCTCAGACAGTGCATGTGGAGAATGTAGCGAAGCTGGAGAAGAAATGAATAGTAGGCAGTCTGGGAAGTTGGACAATTGACAAGGGGCAGTTGACAAAGGTGGTATTCGTAATTCGTAATTTAAAATCGTCTATGAAAAAAAAATTGACATTCCTTTTTATGATCCTCTGTGCCGCTGCTGTTGCACAAACTTCCGACGATGCCTACACCCGTTATGAGCTGTTGGACCCGTCCACACAAAGCTTTCGGATCTTGTATGACGTCACATCTACCGCAGTAGGTTCACCGTTTTATTACAACACGTTACGTAAAGGAAGTGAACATAAAGTCGATGGCGTCATCGATATGATGACCGGTAAAAACCTGGAATGGGAGATCATCAATGGTGCTGATGCAAAAAAAACAGGGTATGCCGAGGCGCAAAATGATGTGGACTACCTTAAAATCAAACTGGCGCGACCTATTACAACAGGTGGTGAGTACCGATTGAAAATTGATAAGACCTACAAGGATCCCAAAAGCTATTTCACAGCAGGTGATAAAATTGTGTTTGACCGTCCGCTGGGCATTAAGAGAAATTCAGTGGTATTGCCGAAAGGTTACGAGTTGATCAAGTGCAACTATCCCTCGCAAGTGATGATGGAAGCCGATGGCCGCATCAAAATCAGTCTCCTGAATGTGGGGCCAGCTGAGATACCGCTACTCCTTGAGGGAAGAAAACTTCCGGCATCCGCCAATGTAACTGTATCAAAGGAGACGCAGGCAGCTTCGTCAGCTGGTGGGCAGGGCCGCGACAAATCAAAAGCCCGTGTTGATTACTCATTTCCTGAAAGAGCATATCAAACCCGCGAGATCGTCTATTTTCTTCAACAGCCCGAAACGCATGCTTTTCGTCTGTACCATGATTACACCGAAACTCGTGAGGGAATCGATCGCTACCTGAATGTGGTGCGCGCTGGAAGCAAGGCTTCTAATCCCTCTGCTAGAATTTTGGACACCGGGAAAGAATTAAAAGTAGAAACGCTGAAGGGTGATGCTATCAAACAAAAAGGCCTGGACATCGGCGAGCCGGTAACACCTGAAACCGAAGTAGTGGCGATCTGGTTTGATCCGGTTCAGAAAGGTCAGTCCGCCCGCTTGCGCATTGAAGAAACGTATGCCGATCCAAACCGGTATGTGCTCTACAAAGATGAGTTGGTATTTGACCGATCACTTGGCCGTCCTTTCAACACTGTCATTTTGCCCGAAGGGTGGTTCCTGACAGCCAATGTTATTCCGGCCGTTGTGGATCTTACTTCAGATGGAAAGATTAGTCTGTATTATGTGAACGGCTCACCGGATGAGCTGGATGTGTTGATCCGGGGAAGGAGGAGGTAGAAGAAAGTGGAAAGTAGAAAGTGGAAAGTGGAAAGTAGAAAGTGGAAAGTTGAAGGTGGAAAGAAATTTCTTTATTCGTCATTTTTCAAACCGTCACTTCATCCGCTATTATCTCCAACCCGGCGCCTACCATGGCACTAAAGCCACCGTACACATTGATCAGGTTTTTAAAACCTTCTCTTTTCATTATGGAGATGGCTATCATTGATCGATAGCCGCCTCCGCAGTGAACAATGTAGGACTTATTTTTGTCAAGACTTTCAAGATTTAATGGCATGTCAGCTAACGGAACAAATTTTGCATCCTTCAGATGGCTTATCCCCCATTCACCGGGTTTGCGAACATCCAGTACTTCCGAACCTTTTTTTGTTGCCAATTTCATTTCTTCAGCGCCCATGGAATGCACAGTGTTTAATTGCTCATTCCACGTTTTAACGCCACCGTCCAGAAAGCCTACTACTTTCTCATAACCCACCCGTGCCAATCGTAAAACAGATTCGTGTTCTTTCCCAGGTTCAGTTACGAGCACCAGCGGCTGTTGAATCCCTAGCAGCGTTCCTACCCACACGGCAAATTGTCCATTTAGACCAATGTTAATAGCACCTGGGATAAAACCTTTCTCAAAATCATCGGCGCTGCGTGTGTCTAGAATGAGAGCGCCTTTTTTGATCTCCTCCTGAAAGGCCGTAGGGGTCAATGGCTTTTGACTTTCTTTCATCACCGCATCGATGGAGTCATAACCGTTCTTGTTGATGCGGGCGTCTTCGAAAAAATAGGGAGGCGGAGGAAGGATTCCATCCGTTATCTGCCTGATAAATTCTTCCCGTGATTGATCTTTCAAGGCATAGTTGAATTTCCTTTGCTCCCCAATCGTGGAGAAAGTTTCCTTCCCAATGTTTTTTCCACACGCAGAACCGGGCCCGTGCGCGGGGTAAACGATCGTTTCGTCCGGCAGTGTTTTTATTTTTTCGTTCAGCGAATCATACAACATGCCGGCCAGCTCATCCGGACTCATAATTCCATCCAGCAAATCCGGACGTCCAACATCACCTACAAACAAGGTGTCGCCTGTAAAGATTGCATGTTTTTTTCCGTTTTCATCCAGCAACAAATAACAGGATGACTCCGGTGTGTGGCCTGGTGTATGCAATACCCGAAACGTTACTTTACCAAGTTTAAATTCCTGGTCATCTTTTGCATGGATCACTTCATAACGGGTGTCGGCCATTGGACCATAGATGATAGGCACCTTTACTTTTCTGGCCAGGTCAATATGCCCCGATACAAAATCAGCGTGAAAGTGTGTTTCAAAAACATATTTAATAGTGGCCCCACGCTTTTTTGCCAGCACGATATAGGGTTCTGTTTCGCGTAAGGGGTCGATAATGGCCGCTTCGCCTTCGGACTCAATGTAATAAGCGGCTTCGGCCAGACAGTTGGTATAGAGCTGTTCAATGTACATTTCAGGGGTTTTGAGTCTATAACTCTGCTAAGTTCTGAAAAATTCCCCACTTGGTAAATAGTAGGCGGTAGGCAAGCTTGCCCGCCGAAGCCGTCGCGGCGCAGCCCGGGAGAAGTTGACAGTTGACAATATTCAATTGACAAATGTAAGAAAGTAAAAAAATGACGGGCTCTGAAGCCGTGCACAAACGCGTCAACTCATACGCGCGTTAAAGAAGAATTCGTCATTGGTTATTTGTCATTCGTCATTCTTCTCAGTAACCCATAACTTTGAAGTTCGATGAATCGGTTCCCATCTATTTTGCTTTTTTTGACGATATCTGGGGCTCTGTTTGCAGGGGGCTACGAGCGCTTTGAGGAAAATGGAAAAGTTGGCATTAAGGACAACAGTGGAAAAATCATTTTACCCGCTTCGTTTGATGCGTTGGGCTGGTCCGATGGTAATTTTTCGGTAATCGGTCAGATTACCGGCTATCGTCAGCAAAATCGCTGGGGATTACTAACCCTCAAAAAAGAATTTATCACCCGCGCGGAATTTGAAAGCCTCACCTCGCCGGGAGGTGATCGGGTGATCGTCAGCAAGTTTATCAATCCGTTCAACCTCAAATTCGGCTGCCTGGACCTGGCGGGAAAATTAGTGATACCCCTCTCCTATGACGATCTCACGATTCACGGCCTTCGGGCGATCGTGATGGTAAAAAATGGTACGCGGTACGAACATGGTTTAATTGATCTTCACAATCGATCCATACTTCCTGTTCAGTACAAGAAAATAATCCCGATTGGCAGCCTGCGGTATTCGGCACAAAATTTCTCTGATAAAACCGCCCTTTGCACAGAAGAAGGTACGTGGATCACCGATTTTTTTATCGATAGCATTTCCGGTTTCTCACATGATCTTGCTGTTATCCGTAAAGCGTGGAGGCAGGGCGTCATTGACAGGAACGGTGTAGTTAAAGTAGAGCCGCTTTATCGTGAGGTAAAAATCACCGGGCCCGGCCACGTGATGGTCCGGAAGGCAGACGAGTGGCAAATGATCGATGCCAGTTATCACGACCTGCACCGAATTGAAGCGGATGAACTGCGGTTTTCATCCTGTGACTGGAGTCGTATCACTCTGGATGGTAAGAGCGGCTTTGTGGATGAGCATTTTCAACCGGCATGGCCGCTTGACTACGACTACCTCGGGCCTATTGAAAATCAAAAAGTCATTGCCAAAAGAAAGGGAAAGTACGGCCTTCTCCGGCTGGACCAATCGGCTGTGTTGCCCATTGAGTTTGATTCGGTGTGTCTTCAAGAGAATTTCATCCGTACGCTTCAACGAACGGCCGGCAAGGTTTCGTGGAGCCTGTACGATACGTTTGGAATAAAAAAAACAAGCACATTCTATGAATTCCTTGGACCGTTCCACACAAAACTATTTCTCGCAAAAAACCACGGCTATTGTGGTGGCGTTGATCGCTATGGAAAGGAGCAAATCGCGTGTGTCTATGATTCGCTCCTGGAAATAAATGAGGATTTAATAGTGGTCAGATTTAAAGGTCAATATGGTATCATCACTCATCAGGATCAATGGAGGTTGCTGCCGCAAAATAATCCCGTGAAACTTGTCAACCAGGATTGTTTTATTGAGAGGCAGCATGATCTTCTCTTTTTGAAAGAGTTTTCCGGAAACATTCTTTACTTTACAAATAATCCCATCACCATCTTCCCTGATCACCTGCTGGAGAGTCTTTCGAATGGCACGGAAAGAAAAATTAATTTTCAAGGACAAATCGTCGGCCGCAAAGAACAGCCTGAGATACTCCCAGGAGACCAGTTCTTCCGGGAGAGCGAAGGATTGGCAGGAATAAAACGCGACGGCAAGTTTGGTTTTGTTGATAACCGTGGACGCCTTCGGATCGCAAACCGGTACGAAGCCGTTGGAGAATTTCACAATGGACTTGCCCCTGTAAAATTATTGGGCAAATGGGGCTTTATTAATTCGTCGGACCAAATTGTTATCCAGCCAACCTATGATGCAACGGAGAATTTTGAACACCGCGCGACCTATGTGTTAAGAAACGGAAAAGCGGGCTTGATCGACGCGAAAGGAAATGTACTGCTGGAGCTACGTTACGACTCCATCCAACGGCTGCCAAGCCAACTTATTTTACTAACAGATGGCTCGCTGAAAGGGTTGGCAGACTCCAATGGCCGCATCCTGATAGAGCCGCGCTTTGATTCATTGGTGGTCCTGGTTCCCGGGAGCCACCCGTCTGCCGACAGGCTAGATCAGGACGGTCACGTCATTGTGAAACAAAGCAACCTCTATGGACTGCTCACCATCGATGGGTTGAGCATTTTTCCGATTCAATACAGCAAGCTTTCGTATGAACCTCAAAAGAATGTTTTCATCGCCCAACAGAAATCTTCGTGGGAAAGCTTCGAGGTGAGGTAGGTGTTTCCCACTCGTCAGACCTTTTTAAATGTGAGACGAGTGAGAAACATCTTAACACTTATTTACTAGGAGTGGGTGATTGTCCTCCCTTACCTGAACCAGAGATGGATTGTCTCATTTCCGTATCCGCCTGAACATTTTGCATTTTGTAATAATCCATAACGCCAAGGTTGCCGTTTACAAAAGCTTGCGCGATTGCTTTTGGAATCTCTGCCTCTGCCTGAATCACATTAGCGCGAGCTTCCTGCGCCTTGGCTATCATCTCCTGCTCAAGCGCCACCGCCATTGCCCTTCGTTCCTCGGCTCGCGCTTCGGCTACCTTCAAGTCGGCGGATGCCTGGTCGATTTGAAGTTTCGCACCGATGTTGGCACCAACATCCACATCCGCTATATCAATGGAAAGAATTTCAAAAGCAGTACCAGCATCAAGACCGCGGGAGAGCACAAGTTTTGAAATCTTATCAGGGTTCGCGAGCACTTCCTTGTGCGATTGCGCCTGCCCGATGGAGGTGACAATACCTTCACCTACCCTGGCAAGGATGGTATCTTCACCGGCACCCCCTACCAATTGGGCGATGCTGGCCCGCACCGTCACTCGCGCAACGGCGATCAACTGGATCCCGTCGGCTGCCACCGCCGCTACCTTTGGGGTAGTAATAACTTTTGGATTAACTGAAATCTGTACCGCCTCAAATACATCGCGTCCAGCAAGGTTGATGGCAGTGGCCTGCTTAAAGCTTAAACTAATGTTTGCTTTTTCCGCAGAGATCAGCGCACGGATTACGTTGGGGACATTACCTCCTGCCATGTAATGAGTCTCCAATTCACTCGTGGTCAATTTTAACCCCGCCTTTGTTGCAGTAATCGATGAGTTGATGATGATACTGGGCGGTACCTTCCGGATCCTCATCAAAATCAAGTCAAATATTGAGACTTTTACGCCCGAGATAATGGCCGTAAACCAAAGTCCAACCGGCACATAGTACATGATGATAAAAAAGAGGATGATTCCTCCAAATACCATAATTAATAAAAAGATATCCATAGTTTTAATTTATTTGTTCTACTACAATTTGATTTGAGAGAATCTCCATGATTCTGATTTTTTTACCTGTTTCCAAATAACTGCCAAACGTCTTTACCTCGTAAATTTTACCGTTCAACTCCGCCTTTCCGATGGGACGCAGGGCAGAAACAGCAATACCTTCCGTTCCCACACGCAAATCGTTCAATTCTCCTTCATTCACCCGGCTGTCAATCGTGGTTTTGGATGCGAAACGACTCCACACATCCGACTTAAAACAAAAATAGAGAATAACCGCCGTGCCTGCAGCTGATCCGCAGGCAGTTGTCCACCCAATGGCGCTTCCGTGGTAGCGAAAACTGAGTACCACACCGGCTAGCAAAAGAACAAATCCGACCACACCAACAATGGTTGTTCCCGGCACAAAGATAATTTCAACCACCAGCAGGGCAATCCCGAGTAAAATCAATGATAAAACTGTAACCCAATCAATCATGATAGTCAAATTTAGTCAATTAGCAGTGGGTTGATCTATCATTCGGAATGTTTACTTATTATCGATCCACGCACATCAATAGGCTCTTGCAAACAGAACTCTCATTTTTGATGGCTTGCCTGAATAGATACACTTCCCATCCTCTGCCGTTGAATGGAGCGGGATACACCGTACTGTAGCTTTCGTTTCTTCTTTAATCTTCGTTTCCGTTTCAGCTGTCCCATCCCAATGCGCGAGCACAAAGCCACCTTTGCTATTTAAAATATTCTTGAATTCATCATATGTTTCAACTGTAGTTGTCATCTCCGTTCTGAATTTCAATGCACGGGCGTACATGTTTTTCTGAATATCTTCGAGTAGTTTGGGTATTTCCACTACGACATCTTTCACATTCATCACGTGCTTCTCTTTTGTATCGCGTCTTGCTATTTCTACGGTTCCATTCTCAAGATCGCGTGGACCGATGGCCATTCGTACTGGTACACCTTTCATTTCATATTCGGCAAACTTGAACCCAGGCTTGTGTGTGTCGCGATCATCAAATTTCACTGACAATCCAGCGTGTCGCAATGCAGTGATCAGGGGCCCGACGGCTGCTGAAATCTTCGTTTGTTCTTCTTCACTTCTGAAAATTGGCACGATCACCACGTGGATTGGCGCCAACCTGGGTGGAATAATAAGACCATCGTCATCGGAGTGTGCCATGATAAGACCTCCAATCAGACGTGTGCTCACACCCCATGAAGTTCCCCATACATACTCAAGTTTCCCTTCCTTGTTGGAGTATTGCACGTTAAAAGCCTTTGCGAAATTCTGACCCAGAAAATGGGAGGTCCCTGCCTGCAGGGCTTTCCCATCCTGCATCAGCGCTTCAATGCAGTAGGTATCAATGGCTCCCGGAAATTTTTCGCCTTCACTCTTCTTGCCTTTAATCACGGGCAATGCCATGAAGTTCTCAACAAAATCAGCATAGACATCAAGCATCTGAAGGGTTTCTTTCTCAGCTTCCATTGCGGTAGCATGTGCAGTATGTCCTTCCTGCCAAAGGAATTCGGCAGTGCGCAAAAAAAGACGCGTGCGCATTTCCCATCGCACCACGTTTGCCCATTGGTTAATTAAGATAGGCAAATCGCGGTATGATTGTATCCATTTCCTGTACGTACTCCAAATGATGGCTTCGCTGGTGGGTCGCACGACCAATTCTTCTTCCAATTTGGCGTCAGGGTCTACGATTAGTTTTCCTTTATTGTTCGGGTCGGTTTTTAAACGATAGTGCGTGACAATCGCGCACTCTTTGGCGAAGCCCTCCGCATTTTTCTCTTCCGCTTCAAACATACTTTTAGGAACGAACAGTGGAAAATAAGCATTGACGTGGCCTGTGTCTTTAAACATTTTGTCCAATCCCTGCTGCATCTTCTCCCAGATCGCGTAGCCATACGGTTTTATCACCATGCATCCCCGCACATCAGAGTTTTCGGCCAGGTCCGCACGTTTTACTATTTCAACATACCATTGCGCATAATCATCAGCACGGGTTGGTATCTGTTTTGCCATTATACAATCAATTTTAAGGCGCAAATATAGGTCAGCTCATGCCGAAAGGCTGATTTTTGCGTTTTGGCCTCAGAATGAGAGAATTACCTACTCCCTTATGCTAAAAACCAGTGAAATCAGTACTGAAATATCGTTGTTATCCGGCACCATCCTTGTTAACTTTACGTTAATAGGTCTGGAACTAAATCTGAATATTATGAAAACGAAATACGCAATCTTGATGATGGCCATGGGGATGTCAGCAGCCGTAATGGCTCAGGAAAATGATGATATGTATTTCAACTCAAAAGACCGTGTTGTTGCCAACAAGGTCTATGAGTCAGTGATGATAAAAAAATATCAACAGGAAGATTTGAATGCCGTGCGCTCCAACCCGGTTAATCCTTCAGACAGCTACACCGGTCGCGGTGTGAATCCTGAATACAATGCACAAATCAAAAACGGAACGTCGGTCATCCAGGACAATCCTGACTATTTCCTCACCGGGTATCAGCCTAAGAATATAAACAGCAGCCTTTATAGCGGTAATAGCGCCTACCCTAATTCGTATTACGGCAATGGCGGTTATAATAATGGCTATTATAATAATAGGATGGGCTATGGTGGCATGGGCTATTCTGGTATGGGCATGGGCTATTCTGGTATGGGTATGGGCTATGGTGGCTTCGGTAGTCCTTTCGGATATTATTCGCCTTATAGCAGTATGATGATGGGCTACGGCTTTGGAGGTTATGGCTCAGGTTTTTATGGCGGCATGGGTTATGGAATGGGAAGCATGTTTGGAAGTCCCTTCTACAGCCCGTTTGGTATGAATTCGTTTTATAGCCCTTACTCCGGTTACGGGGGTTATGGCGGCTACGGTTATCCTTACGGCTCAACAGTCGTAATTAACAATGGCGACAGCCGCAGCACGGTAAATGGCAGGCATCCTTCACGTTCCGATGGCCTAAACAACTACGTTGACAATAACCGCAATGATGCAACCATCACTGGCACGAATGGTCGTGTTCGTGAGGGTGGAAGAACGCGCGCAGATTCGCAAACTAATTACTATGATCGTGGTTGGAAAAACAACAGCAACAATTTTCCGACGCGTAGCTACTACGATAATAACTCAGGCAATTCCCGCAGTGGATACTCAAACGGGGGCAATAATAATAATAGCAGTTGGGGTGATTCAGGTGGAAGAACCCGTTCTTCCTGGGATTCATTTGGATCCGGCTCCCGCAGTTCATTTGGCGGTGGTGGATTCTCCGGTGGTAGCGGTGGCAGTTCTGGTGGCGGGGGTGGTGGTCATTCACGCGGAAGGAACTAATCTCAAAATATTCTTCGTATGAGCGTAAAGATCGTTTTCGCGATCACAGGATTTGTGTTGCTTGGTGTGACTAAAATTTTTGCACAGAGCTATGCCGAAGAGGCACTTCTGATAAGTCGCATACGTCCCGGTGGTACTGCGCGGGTGCAAGGAATGGGCGGCGTTCAGAATTCGCTCGGCGGAGATATCAGCTCAGCGTCCTACAATCCAGCGGGGCTCGGCATGTACAACCGTTCGGATTTTTCGATCACTCCCGGTTACGCTAGCAGCAGCGCTTCTTCATCATTTCTAGGGAATACAAGTAACGAAAACAAGTCCAATATCATCGTTCCCAACCTCGGCATTGCCTTCACTACCAAGAAGGATGGAGCGAAAGGCCTGGTGAGCGGCACACTCGGCATCAGTTATAATCGGACGAATGATTTCAACAGCACATTTTCCTACCAGGGTACCAACCCCGACAATTCTATTATTGATTACTTCGTCAATAACGCGAGTGGAACCGGCACCTCTCAGTTCAGCTCAAAAGGTTATAACTACAATACTCCTGCGGGCCTGGCCTATTTCAATTATTTAATCGGCCCGCAATCGATCTTAAGTCCCAGTGATTCCCGGAACATAAATCGGCCTAATCCAGGACCCAATGATCAATATTTCACTGATGTATCCGGAATTCCCTTTCAATCCGAGGTGGTGAAAACGACCGGCGCGCAAAGTCAATTCAATATTTCCTATGGCGTTAATTTTAATGATAAGATCTTTGTGGGTGGAGGGTTGGGCCTTGCATCGATCAATTATAAATCTGTAAAGACATACACTGAATCATTTAAGGATAGCATATTCTCCAATCTGAAGCTGGACGAAACATTGAACTTATCCGGCTCCGGTTTCAACTTAACATTGGGCACTATTATTCGCCCGGTTGATAAGGTACAGATTGGTTTTTCTTTGGCAACACCAACCTCATATTCAATCACGGACAACTATAGCGCTGCCTTGAGCACCAAATGGAATAACTTTCAATACTTGCCAGGAAAGTTTATTAATAACGAGCATGCAGAAACGGATGTCGTAACGTCTAACTATAACCTGGCTACTCCCTGGCGATTCAGTGGCGGCGCAACATTTTTCATCGGAAAACACGGTTTCATCAGCGCCGATGCCGAATATTTAAAGTACAGTTCCACAAAATTCAGTTCCAATACTGGCGATGATTATTCAGCTGACAATAAAGAAATAAAAGGCCTGTATAAATCGGTCCTTAACCTTCGTTTTGGTGGCGAGTATCGCTTGAATAATTACAGGTTCAGGGGGGGGTACAGTTTGATGCCCGATCCGTTTCAAACCCAGCAGAATGGTGTCGACCGGTCCTTCTCTTCTTACTCCACCGGATTTGGGTATCGCATTCCTACTTTTTATATCGATTTCTCGGTTGTATTGGGCCAGGGTAGCAATTCGTACAGGCCGTATCGTGTGCCTACAGCAACCAGCCCGCTTGTCACCCTGGATAATAAATCAACCACCTTTCTTATCACGATTGGGTTTCCGTTCTGATTTTTTCCAGTATATCTTCTGCCGCAATGGCACTACCGGTGAATGTAAGGTGTGCCTGCCGGTAAAAAGAAATCCGCTGCGATCGCATAAACTCAATTTGATCTTTTAGGCTTTCGGGATGAGTTTTTGCGAAAAGTGGTCGCTCAGAAACGGACGAGCTCATAATACGCTTTGTAATTTCCCTGGCCGGTACATCCAGAAAAATACTTTTGCCCGCATTATTAATGACCGAGATGTTATCAAAAAAAACAGGTGCTCCACCACCGGTGGCCATCACAAAGTCTTTTTTTTCTGTACACCACTTTTTAAGCTGTGCTGCTTCCACATGTCGAAAATAGTCCTCCTTTTTCTGCCGGAAAATATCGCTGATCGTTATCTTCTCTTCTTTTTCTATTTCAATATCAAGATCGATAAAAGGAAGTTCGAGCGCTTCTGCTAACTCTTTTCCCAAAGTCGTTTTTCCAGAACCAGGAAGACCGAGTAGAAAAATTTTCATAACTCACCCCTGCTCCTCTCTCCTACGGGGAGAGGGAAGGTTTTATTTTGTTAGTAAATTTAAAATAGTTTCAGCAGAAGGCGTGTTGTTGTGATGCCAGTTGCCCAAAACCGTTCCGTCCTTCCACAGGGCAATACCTGGATTTGAACGAATGATGGTCTTCAGTACGGTGGCATCGGAAAAAGCGTAGGGCACACCCAATTGATGCTTATGCCTGAAAGATTCCATTTGCTCGGAGGAAGAAGAAGTCAATACAAGGCAATCAACTTTACCCTCCAGGGCTTTTGTCAATTGCCGGATGACTTCAATGTTTTCTTCGGAAGTCTTTCTGACATCAACCATGACGATCATCAGCTTGGGTCCCTTGAATGTGGTCGCCGTAATATCTTCACCTTCCGGGCTGCTAACGCTAAAGTCGGTGATCGTAGGCTTGATTTTGTCTTCGTTCAGTATTCTGGAGGATTTGAACGCGTACCCTTGCTCGGCCGGCAGGAATTTTTGTGTGCGCACTTCTTCGTTGTTTTTCACGAACGTATATTCAATCACGGGTTGTTCCGGTGGAAGCATCTGCTTTGGAATGTTGTTTCCTACCCGGTAGGCACGAAAATCAATAAAGGGAAGATGGCGAACGGCGTACACCCCGAGAAATAAACTGGTAACGACAGTGATGAGAATCACGCTGTGCCCCTCCAATGTTCTCAACACTGCCTGGTAGCGCTTTCGGTACCAAAACAGATGCGAAACGAAAACCATCAGCATAATATCCTTCCAAAATGATTGCCAGGGGGTAAGCTTGATCGCATCTCCAAAGCAACCGCAGTCGGTTACTTTGTCAAAATAAGCGGAGTAGAATGTGAGAAATGTAAAGAAGATCATCAACATCAGGAGTACCCAGGATGTTACCCGCATCCTGTAAAATAGCAGAATGGCTACCCCGAGGGTAATCTCCAACACAATCATCACCATACCGATCTCCAGCGACCACGGAATAAAATAATGAAAGAACGACCCAAAATCCTGGGAGAATACCTCGAAATATTCCTCCATTTTGATTTCAGTGCCAATGGGATCATTCAACTTGATCAAGCCAGAGAAAATAAAGAGGCCGCCGACGAAGTAACGGGAAAACTGATCGATGAATTTTTGCATGGTCATAACAAGAGGCAGATTCTGGTCACTGGGTTGCTGGTTGCGAACTACCAGTAATCAAGCAACGGTCCCTGGAATTATTCATTTAATTTTATTAAACAGAACACTGCATAATTGATTATATCCTGATAATTTGCCTTCACCCCTTCACTTATGAGTGTTTTACCTTCATTGTCTTCAATTTGTTTCACCCTTAACAATTTCATAAGAATAATGTCGGTGATGGAACTGATGCGCATTTCGCGCCACGCCTCGCCATAATCATGATTCTTGTTTTCATGAAGCTGAAATGTCTCTTCAACGGCGTCGTGGTAGACCGGAGCGATCTCTTCCGCTGTCAGTTCCATGTTGGTAGTTGCGCCCAACTTCATCTGGATCAAGGCGATGACGGAATAATTAACAATGCCGACAAATTCATCACGGATGCTGTCCTCCACTTTTTGCTGACCCTTTTCCTGGATGCTGCGGATGCGCTGCGCCTTGATATAAATCTGGTCGGTAATACTTGCCAGTCGCAGCACCCGCCAGGCCGTGCCATAGTCACGGGTCTTCTTTACGAACAGTTCTTGGCAGGCGGCAATTACCTCTTTATATTGTGTGGAAGTTTTTTTAATCATACAGCGAGTGCAAAATAACGTATTTTATACCAACAAAACATTGAACGTTCGCGGCAAGCTCTTTGACCTGAGCACACCCAAGGTGATGGGCATTCTCAACGTGACCCCCGATAGCTTTTATGACGGCGGAAAATTCACGGGTGAGAAGCCCGTACTGAATCAGGTAAAAAAAATGCTGGACGAAGGCGCAAGCTTTATTGATGTTGGTGGTTACTCCTCACGGCCGGGAGCAGCGGAGATTTCTGAGGAAGAAGAAGCTGTACGAGTGGTACCTACTATCCAATTCATCATAAAAAATTTTCCTCAATGCATTATTTCCATCGATACATTTCGTTCATCCACAGCGATCAAAGCCGTAGAAGCAGGAGCCTCGATTATCAATGATATTTCAGGCGGCGAACAAGATCCGCGGATGTTTGAAACCGTAGTGTCCCTCGATGTACCTTATATTCTTATGCACATGCGTGGCACGGCACGGACAATGACCACACTGACAGCTTATAGCAACTTACTAAAGGCCATAACGGATTACTTTCACACAAAAATCCATCGCCTTCATCAATTGGGTGCAAAAGATATCATCATCGATCCCGGATTTGGTTTTGCGAAAACAGCCGAACAGAGTTTCGAATTGCTGCATCACCTGGATTACTTTAAAACACTCGGCCAGCCTATTCTGGCTGGAATCTCCAGGAAGTCAATGATCTGGAAAACACTACAGACAACGACGGAAGGAGCGCTTAACGGCACCACTGCTCTGAACGCAGTGGCACTATTGAAAGGCGCAAGCATTTTGCGCGTACACGATGTAAAGGAGGCAGTGGAATGCATCCACTTGATTGAAAAAGTAAGAGCTTAGCAGTGGTTGGTTGCAATAACAAGATATTCCCACCAGACGTATGCATATCCTGGACAATTTTAAGGAGTTCCCGTTCCGGATTATCATATAAAGCAAAGTTTTATAACATTTGAAAGGAATTACACCCGCGAAAGTTTCTGAAAGATTTCGCTCATCTCACCCAGGTTTAGGCGCACTCCTTGTGGAGATAAACGAGTTAAAAGGTTTAACTTTGAAACGTGATTTTGGCCTTCAAAATATCGTTTTTGGAAGTTAGCTGGGTCGACCTGGCAGACATCAGCTTAGTGGCCATCCTGTTGTACCAGATTTATAAAATGATCAGGGGCAGCCTGGCGGTCAATATTTTCCTCGGCCTCCTTTCACTTTACCTGGTGTATTTAGTCGTAAGAGCTGCGCAGATGGAGCTGCTCACAAATATTTTAGGGCAGTTTATGGGTGTTGGCGTATTGGCGATGATTATTGTATTCCAACCCGAATTGCGAAAATTTTTATTAGTTATCGGCCGAAGCACCGACCGCGATTTTTTCAAATCACTTGCGCATTGGCACAACCGCTATCATGATGACTTTGACGTACACCATGTGATTGAAGCCGCCAAAACACTGAAGGCCACCCGCACGGGTGCATTGATTGTTTTCTCCCGTGACACCGACCTGAAACTGTATATCGAGACAGGCGATCCTCTGGATGCTGAAGTAACCCGGCGACTCCTGATCAGCATCTTCAATAAAAATAGTCCATTGCATGATGGCGCTGTAGTTATTTTTAAAGGCCGCATCAAAGCCGCACGGTGCGTATTGCCCGTTAGTGAAAATGATCATCTGCCGCCGCACTTTGGCCTTCGGCACCGTTCAGCCATTGGCATGAGTGAGAATACCGATACACTGGTCATGGTTATATCAGAAGAAACCGGCCGCCTCATCCTCGCACGAAACGGCAAGTACCTGAAAGGACTCAAACTGAAACAGGTGGAGCAGAAAATTCTGGAGTACCTCCACAATGAAGAACCAAAAAAGTGGGACGAAGTGCCCATTGAGCCCGAGCCTGTCGAGCCACAAGAAGTGAAAGCATAAGATTTTCTGCCATCGTGGGCCTGCACCGGATTGGCTGAGCTGGCCGGAATGAAGTGGGGTTTCTTTTCATACTCCTTTATCTGCACAAAACGATTCTGGCACCAATTCTGGCAGTAAAATTTTGTTTAGCAGCTATGCTACCTGATGCGAGTAACAGATTCTTTGTGTACGGAAACTACAAAATAGAAAAACAGACTGTAAAGAAATGCGATGGCAAGCAGCCTGAAGTGTATCATAGTGTTTGTTGTTGTTCTTTAGGAAATATGACAGGCACGAATTGATTATACCGCTCGTTATCTCCCACGAGCCGTCAAAAGTAATATTTTCTCTTCTTTTTGATAATTTCTTAGGAATGGCATGCGCGGCGTGTATTTTGCTATTCCTAATTTCAAACTACCCGGAATAGATTCTATGTCATGCCGTACCCCTTACCTCTGTATCGCCCTGATTCTCAGTTCCGTTACGCTTTCTTTCCCTCAATCTTCCCATAATCCTCCCACCGATTGGTTTTTGCGCGACCCGGAAACAGATCACCTCCAGGGTATGAGCGTAGAAAAAGCATATTCGATTTTGTTGAAAGACCGCCCATCGCGAACCATTATTGTCGCTGTCGTTGACACGGGTGTCGACATTGAACATGAAGACTTAAAAAGTGTGATATGGTTAAATGAAGATGAAATTCCAGGCAACGGAATTGATGACGACAAAAACGGATACATTGATGATGTCCATGGGTGGAATTTTATTGGCGGCAAGAAGGGAAATGTGGTGGAAGATACCGGTGAACTTACCAGGGAATATGTGCGGTTGGGCAAATTGTTTGCTACAGTGGCGGAAAACGGAAAAGTTCCAAGAAAACAACGGGGTGACTACGACAACTACAAAAAGATCAAAGCCAAATTCGAAAAACTTCGGGATCAAAACCGACAGCAATACGATCAGTATAAAAATTTATATAATAACCTACGGATGAGCGTTGATACGCTCAAGGCAGTTATGAACGTCGATAAAGTAACCGCCGCTGCGCTCGATACATTTAAGGCGACCAACCCAACGTTGGCCTTTGCCAAGGGTTACACCGTCAGCATGCTGAAGCGGACGGGGCCGGATGCCGACATTGATTCCATCATGAGCGACGTGCTGGAAGGTGTCAAACTCTATCAGGTGATTGTTGACTATAGCTACAATCCGGATTTCAACTCACGACTCATCGTTGGCGATGATTACAGCAATGTTTATGAAAAGAATTACGGCAACAATGATGTAACCGGACCTGACCCGGAGCATGGAACGCACGTAGCCGGCATCATTGCAGCTGATCGCAAAAACGCTATAGGCATCAACGGGATTGTCGACAATGTCCGCATCATGTCGGTCCGGACGGTGCCATCAAATGGTGATGAACGCGATAAAGATGTGGCCAATGCCATTCTGTACGCAGTAAACAATGGTGCCAGCATCGTCAATATGAGTTTTGGAAAATCATTTTCACCCGGCAAGTCAGCAGTGGATGCTGCTGTGAAGTATGCTGGAAAAAAAGGAGTCTTGCTGATTCACGCCGCAGGTAATGACGGTCAGGACATCGATACCCAAAAAGATTTCCCCACACGGTATTATCAGGACGGGAAAGAAGCCCCGAACTGGCTGGAGGTGGGCGCCACGGCCTGGGGCCAGGACGATAATTTTGTTGCGCGCTTCTCCAACTATGGAAAAAAATCAGTGGACCTGTTCGCTCCGGGGGTGGATATTTATTCAACGGTACCCAGGAACAAATTTAAAAAAGAAAGTGGCACGAGCATGTCGTGCCCCGCTGCGACGGGTGTGACTGCATTGTTGATGTCCTACTTCCCGGAACTTACATCTTTACAAATCCTGGATATTATAAAAAAATCAACACGCAAATTTGATGGACTGAGGGTTCGCAAACCGGGCGGCGGCAAAATGAATTTTAGCGAACTAAGCAGCACGGGCGGACTAATCAACGCGTACGAAGCGGTAAAAATGGCGATGACCAAGAAGGAACAGAAAACGAAAAACTAAAGTTAATTTCTTTTGTAAGGAAAGGTCCTGAGACGAATTGCCACAGTTTAAACCCGTGGCAATTTGCGAATTAATTTTATTTGTTAACTTAGCTTCAACGGTATGCTGGCGACCTCTGATTTTGATCTACCCAAATCCAATGACTTTTCTTCGGCAAAAGAAGGTTCCTTTAAGGATGCGGTGCTGTGGGACAGTTTCAAGAAAGGCAACGAATTAGCACTGTCGATTCTCTACAAAAAACATGTTCAGCGCTTATACGATTATGGCATGCATACCTGCAGAGACCATGATATGGTTTTTGATTGCTTACAGGAATTATTCTTACGATTGTGGAGCAAGCGCGAAACGGTTTCGAACATCGATTCCGTTAAGCCCTACCTCTTCAAATCTTTCAGAAGGTTATTGATTCATCAAATTATTGAAAAGCGAAGACTGTCGCTGCGGGTTGAGGAGGCAGCTTTCGAATTTACCCCCTCTATTGAGTCGACGCTTATTGAAGATGAATTGAAAGCAGAACAAAATAAAAAACTCAAGGCCTGTATTCAATCCCTGACCAAAGGGCAGCGTGAAGTTATCTATTTGAAATTTTTTAATGAATTGACATACCCTGAAATTGCGGAGATTACCGAGATGCAGGTTGACTCCGTTTATAATCTGGTTTCAAAGACCATCGAACTGCTTCGCAAGAAGTTGCAGATAACAAAGCCCCTCATACCCTTATCCTGAAAGCCTTCTTTTCAGGCATCCAGGTCGCCTTCCTGGAAATTTTCTAAATATTTTCAGAGAAAATGATGAGAACCGACCGATGACTCCCTCTTATGGGGTAACAATCCTGTAAATGATTGTCAAGCGATCGTGAAAAATTATCAGAATTTCTCAGCCAGTGACTTTGCCATGGACGAGTTCTTTCAGTCATGGGTGCTTCATCCGGATGAAAATACTCATGCATTTTGGAAATCCTGGCGGACAAGACATCCTGAAAAGGCCGCGGAAATTGAAGAAGCAAGGGACATCCTGAACAATTTTGGACTTCCCCGTTATTCCCTCTCTCAAGAGCATGTTTCTGAGCTTTGGCAAAAGATACAGCAAGCCAAAAACCGGGACAGCAAGAAAAAGGGTTTGACAACCAACCGCTGGTACCTGGGGGCTGCCGCCGTTCTGTTACTGGCCATGGGTGTTTCATTCTGGAAGTGGGATACGGATCAATTCGAGTATCGAACCCAATTTGGTGAAACCAGGACGATTGTTTTGCCGGACAGTTCAACCGTAACTCCAGCATTTCTCCGCGAACGTCCACGGTAATTTTTTTGGAAAGGTTACCACGGGCGATCGCCGTTGTTACTTCGGCAATGTTGCGCACCTGGTTGGTCAGGTTACCGGCCATGTGGTTCACGGAGTCTGTCAAATCTCTCCATACTCCGCCCACGCCTTTTACTTTTGCCTGACCTCCCAACTTTCCTTCCGATCCCACCTCGCGAGCCACACGCGTTACCTCCATGGAGAAAAGATTCAACTGCTTCACCATGTAGTTTACTTCCTTGGCGATGCGTAGAAATTCTCCTTCGAGCTTATGATCACCGATTTCTTCCGGCATCTGCTGTGACAAATTTCCTTTCGAA
>JANXYC010000147.1 GCA_025350305.1 Cyclobacteriaceae bacterium
CCCACCGCAACAATCCGGAGGGTCTATTACTCCTAAAACAGCTCAAAATTATGTGGTGGCAACACTGGCAGGTTTAGGTTTCCCGCTACTGATTTTTGTCTTGCTTGAGTTTCTCAATACACGTGTTCAATCCAGGGAAGATATTGAAAAGATTACCTCCATTCCGTTTATCGGCGGGGTGGGTCATAAAAACGGTGTTTATAATCTGGAAGTGTTAAAGTTTCCCAAATCGGCTATTTCAGAATCGTTCCGGGCGCTTCGCTCCAACCTGAATTATTTCACTGGGAAAGGTGAGAAGGCGGTTTTTCTGATAACGAGCTCGATTAGCGGCGAAGGAAAGACGTTTACCTCTATTAACCTGGCATCGGTCCTTTCGCTTTCGGGCAAGAAGACATTGATCATTGGCTCTGATATGCGAAAACCAAAGTTATTCATGGACTTTGGACTTTCGAATCACATTGGGTTAAGCAGTTTTCTGGCAGGTATCGCTGAATTTCAGGATATTATTCAAAAAACGGATTATCCCAATTTGGATCTTATAAGCGGAGGCCCCGTTCCCCCCAATCCATCCGAACTCTTATTGAATAGCAGAATGGACGAGTTCATGGTTTTGGCAAAAGCACGTTATGACTACCTGATTTTTGACACGCCGCCCATGGCCATCGTGACTGACGCATTTGCTTTATCCGGGCATGTGGACCACACAATCTTCGTAATACGACAGAATTACACGCCAAAAGGTTTACTGAAGACCGCTCAGGATTATTATGCTTCAGGAAAGATTAAGAATATCAGCATCCTGTTTAATGATGTTTATAGATCAGGCCCAGGTTATGGTTACGGGTATGGTTACGGATATGGCTACGGATATGGCTACGGCAGCAAAAAGAATGGAGATGGGTATTATGGGGAGAGCTAGTAGAAAGTAGGCAGTAGGCAAGAGCAGTAGGCAAGAAATACTGAAATACAGAAGAGTGCCGCATTCAATAGATATCTTGGTCGTCGAAGAGTCTTCTCTGGGACTCTTCGAAACCCTCGGTCTCAGTTAGCCGAAGAGTCGCTGCCTGCGGAAGATAAACCGCGGAGGGCGCCAGGGTAATTTACGCAAAGTGCACGGAGTTAAACTCAGGTCTCCGAAGAGTCTCCTGTCTTAGGAACTCTGAGAAGCACTCAGGTAGCCGCAGAGTCCTCCGCTAAGAATAAATTAGATGGTTTTCAAATCTGAAGTTCAGTAAAGATTTCCAACAATGTGCAGAATTGCGGGTATAGCTTCACTCATTGATGTAAATGATTCACTTGCCGGATTAGAAATAATGCTGGATTCACTCGCTCATGGCGGCCCCGATGATGCTGGTACTTACATAGACGATAAGGTTGCTTTCGGGCATCGACGGCTGGCCATCATTGATTTGTCCAGCGCCGGCCATCAACCCATGTTGACTCGGGATTCCCAATTAATTATTTCTTTCAATGGCGAGATATATAATTATCAATCGCTCAAAAAGGAGTTAGAATTGTTGGGAGTAGTCTTCAACACAAAAACTGACACCGAGGTCATTTTGTATGCTTATCAGCAATGGGGAGTCCATGCCTTTGACCGGCTTCAGGGAATTTTCGCATTTTCCTTGTATGACAAGAAGAAAAATAAAGTACTGTTAGTCCGTGATCATATTGGAGTTAAACCTTTATACTATTTCCTGGATAACAAAGAACTAATTTTCGCCTCGGAGGTGCGCGCATTCAAAGCGCTCAAGCCTGATTGGAAGGAAAATGAGGATTGGAAGATTCTTTTTCTCGCTTTCGGATCCATTCCACATCCGGCCACTACACTTTCCAATGTCTTTCAATTACCCCCCGGTTCCTATTTGGAGTTGCAACTGACGGATTTTACAAGCCAGGTGAACTATTATTACAAGGCCAACCTGCATGGCCCTTTCATTACCGAAACGCATGAGTTCTTGAAATTAATGCATGATGGTGTACGCGAAGCCGTGCAAAAGAATTTGATATCCGATGCGCCCCTGGGTATTTTTCTAAGCGGGGGGATCGACTCAAGTCTTTTGACATTGTTGACCGATCGAATTCAGGAAAAAGTCAAAACAATCTCAATTAATTTCGAGGAGGCTTCTTTTGATGAACGCCCGTTTCAAAATCTTGTAGTTAGTAACACCCAACATGTGGAGCACATATCACATATGTTGACGGAACAGACATTTTGGGACCAATTAGATGATGTGTGGAGAGCCATGGATCAACCTTCTGTGGATGGTGTAAATTCTTATTTTGTTTCCAAATGTGCCAGAGAGGACGGCTTGAAGGTAGTTTTGTCCGGGCTGGGGGCCGATGAGATTTTTGGTGGGTATAAATCCATTAACCGCGTGAAATGGTTGAAACGTTTTCATTCTATACCCTTTAAACGATGGATCGCCGGAATTATCGGGCATCGGCGCAGGGCGTGGAACCGGTTGATGTTTCTAACCATACCTGGCGCCGTTGGTGATTATCTTTTTCTCAGGGGTATTCACACTCCCGATTCCATTGCCAAGCTATTAGACATACCGGAAGAGCGAGTTTGGCAAGTCCTGAAGAAAATTATTATAGAATCTCCGGATACCAATGACGATAAGGAGTACGCATCTTTTTTGGAGTCCAATATTTATATGTCCAACCAGTTGTTAAAAGATACCGACTATATGAGTATGTGGCACGGATTGGAAGTACGGGTCCCTTTTCTTGACATTGAACTTATCAAAAAAGTTCAAATGATCAAGCCGACTTTACGTAATAAGAAGGGTTGGCCAAAATACTTGCTTACCGCTTCGTGCGATAATATTTTGCCGCATGAAATTGTGTTTCGAAAAAAAAACGGTTTCACGTTTCCGTTTTCTTTGTGGATGAGAAACAACGCTGACCGGATCAGGTCATTACTTCCTGTATCCGATGCTGCAAATAAATTATTGAATGATTTCGAAAAGGGACGAATTCATTGGAGCAAATGTTGGAGCATGGCGGTTATCCAGCAATTTGGTCCTAGCTCTGTCTCTCGAACTCTGGGAAACTCTCAGGTAGCGGGAGTCCCCGCCAGGCAAGACTGAGACTGCCTGCGGAGAATAAGGGTAAAAACCGTGGAGACGCTGAGACACTAAGAATACAATAATCATTTCTTTTCTGCCTATGTTTAATCATGGAAGTATAGTATTCCTCTGCGTCTCCGTGGTTCAAAACTTTGCCGAAATAAATAATGAATACTAACAGAATTATCATTGAACCGGGGCGGACTGAACAAAACTATTGGCGAGACCTGTGGTTGTTTCGTGAGTTGTTTTACATCCTTTCCTGGAGAGATATTAAAGTCCGCTACAAACAAACTGTGATCGGTACAGCCTGGAGTATCATCCGCCCTTTGTTGACTACTATTATTTTCACCATCGTATTCAGCCGTGTGGCTAAACTGGGAGAGCCCAGCGGAGCGCCCTATGCAATCATGGTCTTTGCAGGCATGTTGCCGTGGCAGTTTTTTGCCAATGCTCTCAGCGAAGCCAGCAATAGCCTTATTGGCAATGCCAACCTTGTCTCAAAAGTGTACTTTCCCCGCATGATCATTCCGGCCAGCTCCATCATCACCAGCCTGGTGGACTTTGCTATTTCCTTTTTACTGCTCCTTGCCATGATGGTCTTCTATCAATATGTGCCCGATGTCAAAATACTTTTGCTTCCTGTTTTTATCCTGATGGCTTTGGCAGCTGCCTTTGGTGTGGGCCTGTATATCACCGCACTTAATGTAAAGTACCGTGACTTCCGTTACATTATTCCGTTCATTGTTCAGATTGGTTTGTACATCACCCCAGTTGGGTTTAGCAGCAGTTTAGTGCCGGAGAAATGGAGGCTATGGTATTCTCTTAATCCCATGGTTGGCGTAGTGGATGGTTTCCGTTGGTGTATTTTGGATGAGCCAATGTATAGGCCCGGTTTTTTCATTTCTGTTTTTATGATCGTTCTCTTTCTTTGGGTTGGTGTCGTTTATTTTCGGAAGACCGAGAAGAGCTTTGCCGACAACATATAGCGTATGTCTGACACCATCATCACTGTAGAAAACCTATCCAAGTGCTATATTATCGCCCACGAAGAACGCGAGCGCTATACTTCCTTGCGTGACGTGATGACGCGTAGGGTGAAGAATGCTTTTTCTTTTGGTAAAAGCAGCTACAAAAACCCATCTTCCCAGGAGGAGTTTTGGGCATTGAAGGACCTCAACTTTGAAATTAAGAGGGGGGACCGCGTGGGCATTATTGGGCGAAACGGGGCCGGCAAAAGTACATTGCTCAAAATACTTAGTCGCATTACCGAACCCACTACTGGCAGGGTAACCATTGATGGGCGTGTGGCTTCCCTGCTGGAAGTGGGCACCGGCTTTCATCCTGAATTGACCGGACGTGAGAATATTTTTTTGAATGGTGCTATACTTGGCATGAGCAGGGCAGAAATAAGAGTCAAGTTTGATGAGATTGTGGCCTTTGCCGAAGTAGAGAAATTTTTGGATACACCCGTGAAACGTTACAGCAGTGGCATGTATGTACGACTTGCTTTTGCTGTGGCTGCTCATATGGAGCCTGAAATACTGATTGTAGACGAAGTGCTTGCCGTGGGCGATGCGCAGTTCCAAAAAAAATGCCTGGGCAAAATGGAGGATGTAAGTAGGAATGAAGGAAGGACTGTGTTATTTGTGAGTCATAATATGCAAGCACTTCTTAGTCTTTGCAAGAAAGGAATCTATCTCATCGGAGGCAAAGTTGAGACCATTGATGAAATAAATCAAACAATCAATTCATATCTGAGTCAGAGCAACACGTTCAATTCGCACGATGACCTGACCTCACTCACAACAGCCCTTAAAAGTGATGAGGATTTTAAGTTGAAAAATATTTTGTTTTATCAGGATTCGCAACGGATTTTTGGAAATGTGGTAAACGGTAAAGAAATACAAATAGAAGTTCACTATGAACTTTCCAATAAATTGAATGGATTTCGTGTATTTCTTGATGTGTGCGATCCTATAGGATCTATTGCTTTCCGGAGTTTTCACGATGAGGAGACCGGTAGACATTTGGATATGGAACCTGGCCGATATGTGTCGAAGGTGACTATCCCTGCTGATTTGCTTGCACCAATTTCATATGATTTTAGATTTTTATTTGGTATCCATAACATTAGGATGACGCAGCCGGAGGAAGGAATTTCATTTAGAATCAATGTGGAGCAAACAGGCAAATACAATGAAGCCTATAATGGTCAATATACAGCAGGAATGATTTGCCCGCCGTTGAAATGGGAAGTTAAATCAATAAATTAATGGCAATGGAAATATTTTATAGCCAGCATGGCGAGGATTTTCTGGTAAACAAGATCTTCGGGGATAAGCGAGATGGAGTCTATGTCGAAATTGGGTGTCTGGATGGAATTGAATACAGTAATACGTTCTATTTTGAGAAGAAGGGATGGAGAGGGGTATGTATTGAGGCACACAATGACTTCATTGCCCCATTGAGGAAAAATCGACCATCCGCTTCGATTATTCACTGTGCAGTTGGAGAAAAGGATATCGAAAGCGTAACATTCTATGCCAACAAGTTGGGAAGTCTTTCAACGTTGGATAAGAGTGAAGAGCAGCGGTGGAAAGAGAGCTATAAGGAGCATTTTTATGGATTTGAGGAGCAAAAGGTTCCTATGCGAACCCTGACTTCAATTTTTGATGAATTGAAGTTGGGGGGAATCGACTTTGTTTCTTTGGATATTGAGGGTTATGAAGTTCAGGCCCTGGAGGGGTTGGATTTTGGGAAGTATAAGCCGACTGTCTTTATAGTTGAGTACAAAGATGATGGACACAAAGAGAAGCTTGAGCAAGTACTTTTTCCCAATGGCTACAAGTTCATATCAACAGTTGGATGCAATCTCCTTTACAGTCTTAATGCTTCGCATAAACAAATTGTTAGAACCAAATATGGCATGGTCCAGCTTTTACTAGTGGATCAGAATGGGGTGGAGTCTACTCATATGGTGGAATTTTCAGGAAATTCCCTGATGGATAAAGTGAAGTTTAAGTTGAAAAAATCCTTTGTTGGTAAGGCTTGGACATATTATCAGCGGGTGCGAGTTCTTATTAAAAGCAAAGGTCTGCCTACTTATGAAGAAAAAAGAGAGATTCTGGATTCTTACCGGAAGAAATACAATCTCTCTGTGTTGGTTGAAACAGGCACCTTCATGGGCGATACAATTGAGTATTTTAAAAGCAGATTTCAAAAATTGTACTCGATTGAGTTGAGCAAGGAACTTGCGGAAAAGGCTGCGGCTCGATTTAAGGGCACAGATAATGTTTGTATCATTGAGGGAGATAGTGGTGAGGTATTAAGAAGCTTGACAAAGGAAATTGATGCATCCGCATTATATTGGCTTGATGGACATTATTCTTCAGAGGTTTTGATAGGTGATACAACCTTTAAAACAGCCCGTGCTGATAAGGATACGCCAATTGTCAAAGAGTTGGAAACATTACTGAATGATAAACATCAGCACACCATATTGGTGGATGACGCTAGGCTGTTTACTGGCCGAGGAGACTATCCTGCCATAAAAACTATTGTAGAAATGGTAAACAAATCTTCCTTCTCGTTCAAAGTGATTGTCAATAGGGACATTATACATATTTTGCCAGCGAAATGAATTTGATTCACAAAATCAGAATTAAGGCGCGTTCACTTTATTCTTATCATATTTTTCAGCGATTGGGATTTCCTGTCACCCGTGGTGAGCAGATATCTAAATCAGTTCTGAAAAGGTTCCTGCCGCATCGACCAGTGATCATTGATTGCGGTGCATATGATGGTTCTGATTCTGTAGAGTTTGTCAGAATCCTGAACGCGAAAGTTCATTCTTTTGAGCCCGTGTTGGAGATCTTTTCAAGATTAAGGAAAAATACGTCGCGATGTCCTGGGATAAGATGTTACAATCTTGCCTTAAGCAATCAAAGTGGTGTACAGAGTCTTCATGTGAGCGAAGGAGGTTCGGACGCCTCAAGTTCTTTGCTTGTGCCGAAAGAGCATTTGCTGGATCATCCCGAAACAAAATTTAACAAAGTACTTCAAGTAAATACATTAACTCTTGATGATTGGGCGAAAGCAAACAATATTTCCAATGTAGACTTGCTTTGGCTTGATATGCAGGGATTTGAATTGACTATGCTATCAGCGTCAAAGGTGGTTCTCAGAACTGTAAAGGCTATTCATACTGAAGTGAGTACGAAGGAGACGTATGAAAAGGCTGGTCAATATCAAAATTTGAAAACGTTTCTTGAAGAAGAAGGTTTTAGGGTTGTTGTAGAAGCAATACCCTCCGGTTGGGATATGGGCAATGTGCTTTTTGTTCGCAAGTGAGGACACTCATTGAATGGAGCGCGTCAAAATAAACTTTACTGATTTTTGGGACAGTTTTGATGTACACAATAACTATTTCACCAGAATACTGTCAAAATATTATGAGGTTGAGATTTCTGAATCACCTGACATAATTATTT
The DNA here is from genome assembly GCA_025350305.1 of Cyclobacteriaceae bacterium. Classification (GTDB taxonomy): domain Bacteria; phylum Bacteroidota; class Bacteroidia; order Cytophagales; family Cyclobacteriaceae; genus ELB16-189. Next base: position 7,568 of record JANXYC010000147.1, read on the forward strand.
ACTTTGGGTACGGGATGAACCACCTGAAATATGATTGTTTCAGAGTCTATTGCAATTGGGAGAATCATCGGGTGAACTGGATGGCCTGTGATCTTGCCTTTGGGTTTGACCATTTAATTGATAGCAGATTTCACAGATTGCCTAACTGGGTTTGGTATGCTGATCCAGCCTTGCTGATGAGACCGAAGCCTGATCCGGAGACGATACTGAAGGAAAAAAGGTTATTCTGTAATTTTGTTGTATCGAATCCGAAATCCCGCAGGAGACTAGAGTTTTACCAAAAACTTTCCAGGTATAAGAAAATTGATTCGGGAGGAAGGTATCTGAATAATGTAGGCGGGCCTGTTGATGACAAGAGGGCTTTTGTCCGTAACTATAAGTTCACGATTGCATTTGAAAACTCTTCTTATCCCGGTTATGCCACTGAGAAATTATTCGAACCAATGCTCGAAAACAGTATACCCATTTATTGGGGCGACCCGCTCGTTGATAGGGATTTTGACACCGGGAGTTTTATTAATTACCAAGATTTCGGAACGGACGAAAAGTTAATAGAGCGGATCATTGAAGTTGATAGGAATGATGATTTGTACATGCGGATGCTTTCCCAGCCATGGTACAAGGACAATAAAATGCCCGATTGCTGCAGAGAGGAACTTATCATTGAGCATTTTAAGAAAATATTTTCCTCCATGAATAAGATGAAGCCCGTAGCGCACACTTACAAAAAGCATATCTACACGGCGCAAATAAAAATTAATAATGTAGATCATATTTTAAATAATTTATTTCATTACAGAGACGAAGTAAGATGAATCGACTAATTGCTGCTTAAGGCTAATTTAAAAGGAGTTTATTCAAATAAAATGCTTGAAAAAAGAACAAAAAGTTTCTTTGACGGATTGTCGTTAGGTATGAAACTGCGTTTTCTGCTAATGAAATTACTTCAAAGACTTAATCATGAAGTAGGTAAGAAGAGCCACTTTTATCAATCGTATGATTTCTATTTGAGCATTAGGATACGAAATGGATCTATTTCATTACAGGAAGATTATTACAAAGCCCACATGGATTCCATTACTTGTTATATTCGGAAAAAGTCTAGCGACCCTGATGTGTTCAATCAGGTATTTATAGGAGGGGAATACACCCCTGTTTTGGATATCATTCGACTTAATAATTTTAAAGTTCATACTATAATAGATGCAGGGGCAAATATTGGATTGACAAGCTTATTATTGAATAGATCGATTCCTGATTCAACAATAATTAGTGTTGAACCTGACAAAGAGAATTTTAGAATGCTTAAGAAAAATATTGATGAATTTGGAGGTGGAAATATCACTTATGTCCTTGGAGGAATAACCGCGTTTGACGGTATGCTGGTTCCAGATAAAGAATTTAGAGATAATAGGGATTGGTCTAAATCATTTTCTTTGGGAACGGAATCAGTAAATAATGGAGTACCCGGTTTTACCATTACAAGTTTAATGAAGAAATACGGTTTTATCAATATTGACTTGTTGAAAATTGACATAGAAGG
>JANXYC010000055.1 GCA_025350305.1 Cyclobacteriaceae bacterium
GCATCGATGTACTTTCTGATCCTCTGGTCTTCCACCAGTTTATCCGAAAATGTTTTTCCGCCGAACCAGTTAGAATCCCAACCACGAACGATGCCGAGGCGGAAGCCGACAGGATTAATTTTTTGTCCCATTATGCCTTGGTTTCTTTTTCAACCTTTTTTGTTTCTGTCAATTGTACTGGCATTCTATCCACCACCAGCGTGACGTGATTCGAACGCTTGCGCACGCGGTGTGCACGACCTTGTGGTGCCGGGCGCAATCTCTTCAGCATACGTCCACCCCCCACATACACTTCTTTTACAAATAAGTCCGCCTCCTCCAACTTCACATCCTTGTTCTTTATTTCCCAATTCGAAATCGCTGACATCAACAACTTCTCCATTCTCTCGGCCGGATGCTTGGCTTCGTACTTAAGTACATTCAACGCCTTTGCTACACGTTCACCACGAATGAGGTCTGCGACCAGGCGCATTTTGCGGGGTGAGGTGGGAACGTCATGCAGATGGGCAGTCGCGGGACCTGTTTTGGCAGCATCTTTTACCGCCTTGAGTTTCTCACGCTTCTTAACCGACCGCTTTATCTTCTTTTCTGTTGCTTCCATGATTCAACTATTATTTAGCAGAAGCTTCTGCCTTGTTGTTTCCAGTATGGCCTTTGAAAGTGCGGGTGGGTGCAAATTCGCCCAGCTTGTGCCCTACCATATTCTCCGTGACATACACGGGGATAAACTTATTGCCATTATGTACAGCAAATGTGAATCCTATCAGGTCAGGAGTAATCGTACTTCTCCGTGACCAGGTTTTGATCACTGATTTTTTACCTGACTGCTCCATCGTGCTGACCTTTTTTGCAAGGCGTGCATCGAGGTATGGACCTTTTTTAACTGACCTTCCCATTACTTTTTCCTCCTTGTAATAATTAGACCATCTGAATATTTCTTAGGGTGTCTTGTCTTCTTACCCTTTGCCAACAATCCTTTGCGTGATCTTGGATGACCACCGGACGCTCTTCCTTCTCCACCACCCATCGGGTGATCAACCGGGTTCATAGCAACGGCGCGGGTGCGGGGACGAACTCCTCTCCAGCGACTGCGACCTGCCTTTCCAACCGATTCGTTCATGTGGTCAGGATTTGATACTGCTCCGACTGTGGCCAGACATCTTACCAGGACGTTGCGCATTTCACCGGAAGGCATTTTAAGGGTTGCATAATCGCCTTCCCTTGCCAATAATTGAACAAATGAACCAGCGCTTCGGGCGATAGATGCTCCTCTTCCTGGCTTATTCTCCACGTTATGGATAATCGTACCGAGCGGTATTTTGGAGAGTGGCAGTGTGTTCCCTACTTCCGGGGCGATATTCTCACCGGCTAGTACGGTCTGTCCTACTTTTAATCCCTGAGGTGCAATGATATATGACTTGAACCCGTCGGCGTAATACAACTTTGCCACCCGGGCTGTTCTGGTGGGATCGTATTCAATTGACTTTACAATCGCCGGCACATCAAACTTGTCACGCTTAAAGTCGATGTCTCTTAATTTTTGTTTGTGACCGCCGCCGATGTAACGCATGGTCATGCGACCGTTGCTATTCCGTCCGCCAGTCTTTTTCAAAGAAGTAAGCAATGACTTCTCGGGGCGACTTTCGGTAATGTCATCAAAGCCTGGCGACAATCTGTGTCGGGTGCCTGGTGTAATCGGTCTTAATTTTTTTAACGCCATCGCTTATCTTCTATTAAACGTTGCCATAAAAGTCTATCACTTCGCCCTCAGCGAGGGTAACAATTGCCTTCTTGAAGTTGGGTCTGCGGCCCGACAACGTTCCAGCTTTGGTTGAACGCACTTTCAACTTACCCATCATGCTGAGCGTATTTACCCGCTCGACGTTTACGCCATACATTTTCTCAACTGCATTCTTAATCTCAACCTTGTTGGCTGTGATCTCTACAATGAAACCATACTTACCCTTTTCGTTGAGGGCAGAAACTTTCTCAGTAACCAGGGGGCGCTTCAGGATACTCATCGGACTACTTGTTTAAAAGATTATCGATTTTTCCAACGGAGCTCTCCACCAGGATCAACTTATCTGCATTGATGACATCATAGGTGTTGATCTGCGATGCGGTGATAATTTTTGTGTTCCGGATATTCCGGCCCGAGGAGGCAATGTTGTGGTTGCTTTCAGGAAGGACGAGGAGGGTCTTTTGAGAAGTTACTCCCAGTGACTTCAGCATGCTTATATATTGCTTGGTCTTCGGCGCCTCGAAGTTGAAATCTTCAATGATGGCGATTGAATTGTCTTTGGCTTTGTACGTCAGCGCGGATTTACGAGCCAGGTCTTTTACCTTTTTATTTAACTTAAAAGAGTAATCGCGCGGAGCGGGACCGAAGACACGGCCACCACCTTTGAACTGCGGGTTCTTGATGTTACCTGCGCGGGCGCCACCCGTTCCTTTTTGCTTCTTGATCTTTTTGGATGAACCAGTGATCTCGTTTCGCTGCTTAGATTTATGGGTACCCTGGCGTTGGTTAGCCAAATAACTTTTCACATCTAACCAGATAGCGTGGTCGTTGGGCTCGATGCCAAAAACCTCGGAAGAAAGATTGACCTTACGGCCGGTGGTCTCGCCGCTATATTTCGTAATTGCTACGTCCATCACTTTTGCAGAATTATGGTTGAGTTTTTCGCACCTGGAACAGATCCGCTGACCAGGATCAGGTTGTGTTCCGTGATGATTTTCACAACCTTAAGGTTGGTGATTTTCACCCGGTCGTTGCCCATGCGGCCCGGCAGGCGCTTTCCTTTGATCACGCGCGATGCAAAGGAGGCGTTACCCATAGAACCTGGTGCGCGGAGTCGGTTATGCTGACCATGGGTCTGACCACCTACTCCAGCAAAGCCGTAACGCTTTACTACACCCTGGAAACCGTGCCCCTTAGAGGTACCCACGGCATCCAAAAAATCGCCTTCGGCAAACACATCCTGAATACGGACCTCTTTGCCGAGTTCGGCAATACCGTTGAACTCTGCGCCGAAGTCACGAAACTCAACCACGTCCCGCTTG
>JANXYC010000175.1 GCA_025350305.1 Cyclobacteriaceae bacterium
ATAATCCCCAAATAATTTTCCCTCAACTCCTCAACATTTGGATAAAGCATTTCAGGAATGTAAGCTCCCCCGAACTGGCCGTAGTATCCTTTCTGGTCTACTGTGTATTTCATGTCTTTTATATTTTCCCTATTTGAAGACTGGGGAATTTATTTTCAAATTCTAAAATTTTCAAATTCCCTAATCTTCATCACATCCTTGACCCCAACCTCGCTCTCCACGCCGCTATTCACATCTAACGCATGCAGATTCATTCCTTTCAATGATCGAACGCCAGCGACGTTATCAGGTGAAATACCCCCACTCAGAAAAAAAGAGATTTCCTGATCATACCTTTCCAATACTTCCCAATTAAAAGCTATTCCGTTCCCGCCAAAGTTCTTTCCTTTCGTATCGAATAAAAAATAATCAACATTATTTCGATACGAATTGACTTCCCCAAAATCAAAATCATTTGCTATTGTAAAAACTTTAATGATACCTAATCCATGGCTGCGCAGTTCATCGCACTGTTCCGCAGATTCAGTTCCGTGCAACTGAACATAGTCCAGGGCGTGTTTATCCGCCAATCGAATTATTTCCTGCGACATCTCATTTACAAAAACCCCCACCCGTTTGATGGTTGCAGGAAAATCATCGGAGATACTGAACTCATCACTCACAAAACGTTTGGAATTCCTGTAAAATATAAAGCCCATATAGTCAGGATGTAAGGCGGCCACGTCGCGAATATTTTCCGCTTCGCGCATTCCACACACTTTAAGCCGTATCGTCTTTTCGACTGCCATTATTTAATGTTGGATTCCAATCGGCGTAGCTCTTTAATAAAATCCATGGCGGCTCTTTCAGGGCGACTATTTTGCATAAACGTCTGACCGATCAGAAAACCACGAAATCCATAGTCCTTCAAATTCAAAATTTCCTCCGGAGACTCTATCCCGCTCTCTGAAACCCTGACTACCGAATCCGGAATTAATTTAGAAAGCCGCTTGCTGGTTTCTACACTTAGCTCAAATGTCTTAAGATTTCGGTTATTCACACCAATCAAGTCGGCACCCGCTTCCAGGTTATTCGTTAACTCCACGTCATCATGAACTTCCATTAATACTTCGAGACCCAGCGAGTGAGCAAACGCACAAAGCTCTTTCAGTTTCTTAGGCTCCAATGCCGCCGCAATCAACAAGATTGCATCCGCTCCGATTGATTTTGCTTCTATAATCTGATACTCATCAATAATAAAGTCCTTTCGTAAAATCGGGCAGAAGTTAAATTTTCTCGCCGTTGTCAGGTCATCATTGCTGCCACCAAAGAATTGTTTGTCGGTCAGAATTGACAACGCCGAGGCTCCAGCCTGCATGTAGCCGATTGAAGTTCGCTCCACAGAAACATGCGGGTTAATCACTCCCTTTGACGGTGACTTTCGCTTGATCTCTGCTATGATTCCTGATTTATCCTCACGAAGTAGATACTTCTTTAATGAAACACAGGAAGTTAGGAAATATATACTCTGCTGCAATAACTTTACAGGATACAGACTTTTGCGTTCCTCAACCTCCTTTCGCTTATGCTCCAAAATTTGGTCGAGTATAGTCATGCTGTTAGTTTAAAATTTGATTGAACGATTAGTGTTACCTTTTTCCTTCCATTAATCTTTTAAATGTTTTTAACGCGCTACCCGATTCAAGAGCTTCCTTTGCTCTTGAAACTGCTTCTTTCATCCCGGCTGAACGATTTGCACCGTACAACGCCATGCCTGCATTTGCGATCACAACGCTATTCTGCTCGTTGGTTCCTCCGCCCTCCAGAATGTTAAGAAACAATTTTGCGGACTCTTCTACCGTCGAACCACCTTTTAATTCGTGTGCCTTTATTTCCGTCAATCCTAAATCCGATGGTTCGTATAGTTTCTCGCCATCGTTGCCGAATACTTTAAACGGTCCCGTCAGCGAAATCTCATCATAACCCTGAATATCATGAAGGATCACAAATTCCTTGTTGGTATTCTGATACAGGTACCCATACTGACGTGCCAGCTCCAGACTAAATACGCCTACGAGTTGGCGGGGAGGAAACGAAGGATTCACCATTGGCCCCAGCATGTTAAAAAATGTTTTCACACCCAATTCCTTCCGGATGGGCGCTACATTTTTCATGGCCGGGTGAAAAAGCGGTGCATGCATGAAGAAAATATTCGCTTGTTCCAGACTTCGCTCAAGTTCAGACCGGTCATTCGTGAATTTATAACCGAAGTATTCCAACACATTGGATGAACCACTCACCGATGAAACCCCATAATTTCCATGCTTTGCCACAGGCTGACCGGCGGCAGCAACAACAAACGATGAAAGTGTGGAAATATTAAATGTATTCTTTCCGTCACCACCTGTTCCACAAACGTCCATGACGGGCAGATCAAATCTTACCGGAATACAAAGCTCAAGCATCGCATCGCGAAAACCCTCCAGTTCTTCAATCGTAATGGCCCGCATCATGTAGACCGTCATGAAAGCACTCATCTGGCTTTGGTTGTACTTGCCCGAAGCAAGATCAATCAACACCTGCCGCGCAGTCTGCTTGCTTAACGAGCGATGCTCAATCAATTCACTCAATATTTGTTTCATAGTCTTCGCTCAACTTCTTAAAGACGTTTACAACTTTAACCAATTATCGACTATCTTTTTTCCATGCTGCGTCATCACCGATTCAGGATGAAATTGTACTCCACGCACATCCAGTTTCCGGTGCGTAATTGCCATGATAAGCCCGTCATCATTCACAGCCGTTACTTCCAGCGCTTCATTAATACTTTCGGGAACGACCGCCCAGGAATGGTAATGCGTTGCTTCGAAGCATTCCGGTACTCCCTTGAATAATTTTTCCAAAGGCCGGGTTATTTTCATTCGGGACGTAACGCCATGAAGAACAACCGGCAGATTGAAAAGTTTTGCACCATAAACCTCAGCAATTCCCTGATGCCCAAGACAAACTCCCAGAATGCTCTTTGTCGACCCGTATTCTTGAACCACTTGTTTTAAAATTCCAGCTTCGCCCGGAATACCCGGGCCTGGTGAAAGAAGAATTTTGTCATACTTCTTCACGTCATCCAGGCCAATCCTGTCATTTCTGAAAATATCCATTTCATAGCCAAGTGCTCGAATGATATGAACAAGGTTATAGGTGAAAGAATCGTAATTGTCCAGGACTAGTATCTTCATTGCCTAATTATCTAATTTTCAAATTGCTTAATTCCCATTAAAGTGTCGTCGCCATTTTAATAGCCTTTCGTAACGCTTCCAACTTATTATTTACCTCCTGCAATTCATTCTTAGGAACGGACTTAGCTACTATTCCGGCGCCAGCCTGGCATATCAATTTATTTTCCTTACTTAAAAACGTACGGATCATAATGGCATGATTGAAGTCTCCATGGAAGCCCATGAAACCAATGGCCCCGCCATAAAAACTTCGATTTATGGTCTCGCACCTGTCAATTAACATCATCGCCATGTGTTTGGGGGCACCCGAGAGGGTTCCGGCAGGAAACGTATCGGCAACGAGTTTTAGCGGTGAGGCATCTTTTCTCAGTTTGCCCGTAACTTTCGAAACCAGGTGAATCACATGAGAGTAGTACTGGACTTCTTTAAAAACCTCCACTGTTACTTCATTTGAATCGCGACTCAAGTCATTGCGTGCCAAATCTACAAGCATCACATGTTCAGCGTTTTCCTTTTCGTCCTGGGTAAGCTTGCCTGCAAGAATTGAATCCTCCTTGTCATTCCCCGATCGTCTGAATGTGCCAGCAATCGGATAGATGCTTGCTTCTCCATTTTTGACCTGAATCTGTGACTCCGGAGAAGAACCAAATATTTTAAAGCTCCCATAGTCAAAATAAAAGAGGTAAGGCGATGGATTAATAGAT
>JANXYC010000040.1 GCA_025350305.1 Cyclobacteriaceae bacterium
AGCTGTAAACGCCAGTCAGATATTCGGCAATTATTTCTTCCCTGGTCGCCCGACTGCCAGGTTTGCTTTTTTGTTGATGTTTCATTTTTTGTGCGAAATAAATTTACGTTTTTTCGTAAACCTATTTCAGGACGAGACAAGCTGAAGCACAAACTTCTTAAAAATGCGAAGGGCCGGCTGTATTATTTTTTAGTCTGTCCCACGTTTTAGTTTTTTCAAGTCCAAGTTGTCTGCGAAGCCGTTCGCTTGTCCCCGTGGGAAATCTTTGTTATTAAAGAGTCGCCTGTTTTTGGAACACAAATTTGTCCGGGCCCTATTGCTACCAACGGTTTGCAGCTACCCGAAGGGCGGGACTTTTACCACAAAACTTGATTTGAAAAACTAATGTTTGATTAACCACAAAACTGTCTTTGGAACACGAACCCCCGCCTTTTGGGTAGGTGCTGTTAGCGGTTCGTTGTTTTCTGTCAGTTAGTTTCTGCAATGTCTTTTAGTGATTTCAATATTGGATTTTCTTCGCCTTGTGGTTCTTCTTGAACAGCACCTGGTCTGTTGTCGTCTTGTACGATTTCAAGTTTTGTTTGCCCGTTGTCCAATGTCAAAATGTAGCTCATTACAAAATAGTTTTCCGGTTTGTCTTCAAGGTCAGGTCGTGGCGCAAATAAGTTATACTTAATTAATTCATTTTGTCGAAGGTCTAAAACCTTGCCCCATTGTTCAAATATTTTACCTTCCCATTCTGTCTTAAACCTAATGTCGCTGCCAACTTTCCAGTCGGTTAATAATTCGCTTCCGAATTGCCATTGTTTTACAAATTCAGGTTTTGTCAAGATGTCCCAAACTTTTTTTATAGGAGCTTTGATTTTGATTGTCGAGATATTTGTCGCCATAGTTTATATTTTAGGTTGTCTATTTATGTTGTTTATCTGTCGTCCTACAATGACCGCTAACGCTTCGCTATCGGAAACTTCGTTTCCGATATATTTTTATTGCTCGTCCTCTATAACCCCGGCAAAACACCCAATAAATCCTCAAGTCCAGCCCGTGCCCCTCACCCCACCGGCTCCTCCACCCTCAGCGCCCTCCTCAAAATCTTTCCCACATTCGTCTTCGGCAACTCTTTGATGAACTCAATATATTTCGGCCGCTTGTATCCGGTAAAATTCTCTTTGCAAAAATCTTTCACTTCTTCTTCCGTCAGCGATGGATCACGCTTGACCACATAAATTTTTACGGCTTCACCACACTGCGGATCTTTTACTCCTACCGCGGCCACCTCCAGCACTTTCGGGTGTGTGGCTACCACGCCTTCGATCTCATTCGGATAAACATTAAAACCAGAAACAAGAATCATGTCCTTCTTGCGATCCACGATACGGATGTATCCGTCTTCGTCCATCACGGCGATGTCTCCCGTCTTGAACCAGCCGCCCGGGTGAAAAACAGACGAATTATCTTTTTGCCAGTAGCCTTTGAAAACCTGCGGGCCGCGGGCACATAATTCTCCCGCCTCGCCAAACGGCATCACCTTTCCTTCATCGTCCATCATCTGGATTTCCGTGCTGGGTATCGGTAAACCGATGCTACCCATTCTTTCCTTGCCGCCAATCTGGTAAGTGAGCACGGGCGATGTTTCGCTCAATCCATACCCCTCGCTGATGGTGACTCCGGTTTTTTCAAGCCACCGTTTGAACACAACTTCTTGCAAAGCCATTCCTCCCGTGCTGCAACTTTTTATTCCTGAAAAATTGATGTCACCAAAATCCGGATGGTTGAGCAACGCGTTGTACAAGGTGTTGACACCGATGATCATCTGGAAAGGTTTCTTGAGGATTTTTATAAATCCGGCAAAGTCCCGTGGGTTGGTGACAAGCAAACCGGTCATCCCCGTGTTAATGCCCAGGAAGCTCAAGGTAAGTGCATAAATGTGGTAAAGCGGCAAGGGGATGACGCCCACATCACCGGGCTCCAGCGGTCCCCTGGCGGTGTTCTTCAATACCGGCATCACCTGCCAGATGTTTGACAATACATTGCCGTGGGTTAATTCCGCTCCTTTGGACAAACCGGTGGTGCCACCGGTATATTGCAGAAAGGCCGTGTCCTCTTTTTTTCTTGCAACGGGTTTAAATGTTTTGCTCTTCCCTTTTGCCAACGCACTTGAAAATGAAATGGCATTCGGCAAGCTGTACGCTGGTACCATCTTCTTCACCTTCTTCACCATAAAATTCACCAGCAGTTTCTTAATTCCCATCAAGTCACCGACTTCCGTAACGATGACCGTTTTGATGGAGGTCTGGTCAAGGATTTTTTCGAGGTTATGCGCGAAGTTCGCCAGGATGACGATGGCGACCGCCCCACTGTCTTTGAACTGGTGCTGCATTTCGCGCGGTGTGTACAACGGATTCGTGTTCACCAGGATCAATCCTGCCTTGAGTGCACCGAGCATCGCCACCGGGAATTGCAAAATATTTGGCATCTGGATCGCGATCCGGTCGCCTGGTTTCAATTGGCAATCATGTTGAAGAAAGGAAGCAAACTGTGTGGCGAGCGTATTGAATTTCGCGTAGGAGATTTGCTTGTCCATGTTTTCGAATGCAGGTATGTCTGCAAATTTCTTACAGGCATCTTCGCACATGGCAGCGAGGGAATCAAACGGAGGTTCTGTCATTTCCGGGGTCATGTAAGCCGGATAGTTTTGCAGCCATGGTCGTGGATTCATAACTTCAATCGTTTGTTTACCGACGAAAGTAGCAATTTTACCCTTCACTTAAATCAATTTATAGGCCGCTTTTCATATTGTCACTTGAGTTGGGCTAAAGCCCTTTTGGCATTCAAAATAACCCCAGCGCCTTAAGGCTGGGTTTATTGGGTTCTACCTACAAATCCAACCTTATCCTGTTTGTAATGCCGTCTTGAGGTGATTTTCATAATACGAATTTGCCAAATTCCCACAGTGCGCATGAGCCCCGTTAGGGACTTAATATTTATAGCTCCGGATGAAGTCCGGGGCCGCGACAGTGAGCGACAAACAGGGCCAGGGGTGAGACTCGCGAGTCTTCGAATTTTCCTACGGTGCGCATTAGCCCCGTTAGGGGCTAGATATTTATAGCCCCGGATGAAGTCCGGGGCTACGACAAATAGGGCCACAGGAAACCTTCATCGGGCTAATAATTCTCTGGCCCGCATTGATGAACGACATCAGGCTTCGGTCACTTGTCTTCGGGTTCACACGTGGCGTTGTTATGCTTCACGTGCGTGAATGCGGGCCAGAAAATGTGGAGATCGATGCCGGGTTCCTGTGGCCCGTTCACATTCTTCGCTTCTCTGTTCCCGGACTTTGTCCGGGGCTATAAATATGTAGTCCCTACAGGGCCAGGGGTAAGGCTGCAGTCTCGGCTTCAACTATGGCCATGGTTTTTTTCGATTTTGTTTGTTCTAACAACATCGTGATTCGAAGACCCAATTTATTCCCATGGTTTAATGTAAATTGGACAATCCGCAAAACAGAAATTATAACATCAATCCCTATATGAAACGACTACTTCCATTTCTGGCGCTCGTGCCGCTGATTGGCTGGCAGTGCACGCCCCCCGCCACTTCCAAAAGCGGATTGAAATTCTCCATTTTATTTACCAGGGAAATGAGTGATCAGGCCCAGGACGGTCACATCATTTTAATGCTGGCCACCAACGACAAAAAAGAACCGCGCAATCAAATCAACTTCGGGCTCAACACACAACTTGCCTTTGGCGTGGATGTGGACGGTATGAAACCCGGCCAGGAAATAATCGTGAATGATTCCACGTTTGGTTTTCCCATCCGCAGCATAAAGAACATTCCTCCCGGAGACTATTATGTACAAGCGCTGATCAACCGTTATGAAACGTTTAACCTAAAGAATGGTAAAACGGTAAAGCTTCCGCCCGACCAGGGTGAAGGTCAGCACTGGAATACAAAACCGGGAAATTTTTATAGCCGTCCTTTCAAGATTAACATTGATCCTACAAACGGCGAAGTTGTAAAAGTTGTGATGGATCAGAAAATCGAACCCCTGAAAGAGCCGGAAGACTCGAAGTATGTGAAACATATAAAAATCCAAAGTAAGATGCTATCCGAGTTTTGGGGTCGGCCGATGTACCTTGGTGCACACGTGCTCTTGCCTGAGGGATTCGATGAACATCCGAATGCGAAGTATCCACTCATGATCTATCATGGACACTTTCCTTCTGACTTTGGTGGTTTCGAGACTTCGCCGCCAGATCCAAAAATGGATACCAGCGATTATAGCGATCGCTTCCACATTTACGGTTACAACAAATTTCAAAAACAGGAAGCCTACAATTTTTACAAACAATGGACTGGTAAAAATTTTCCGCGATTCATCATCATCGAAATTCAACATGCCAATCCTTACTACGACGATTCCTATGCTGTAAACTCCGCCAACCTGGGTCCTTATGGAGATGCGATCATGTTTGAATTGCTGCCGGAGATTGAAAAAAAATTCAGGGGCATCGGTCAGGGCTGGGCACGCTTCACCTATGGAGGCTCTACCGGCGGCTGGGAGGCGCTCGCCGTTCAGATGTTTTATCCGGATGAATTCAACGGATGTTTTGCAGCGTGCCCGGATCCCATCGACTTCCGCGCCTACTGCCTGATTGATATTTACAAAGACAAGAATGCTTTTTGGTATGACAGTGAATTCAAAAAACTCCCGCGGCCCGCTTTCCGAAATTACCTGGGTCAGATTACCGCGACGGTAGAGGAAACCAGTCACTATGAATTGGTGCTGGGTACCAGAAGTCGTTCCGGTGACCAGTTTGACATCTGGGAGGCTGTGTATTCACCGCAGGGAGATGATGGCTATCCAAAAAGAATTTTCAATAAGGAGACCGGAGAAATTGACAAGGGCGTAGCCGACTATTGGAAGGAGAACTATGACTTGCGTTACATTCTGCAACGCGACTGGAAAACCCTTGGCCCCAAGCTTCAAGGTAAAATTCACATTTACTGCGGCGATATGGACAATTATTATCTCAATAACGCCGTGTACCTGATGGAAGATTTCCTGAAGAAGACGAATAATCCCTTTTACAAAGGTGAAGTGGACTACGGCGATCGTGCGGAGCATTGCTGGAACGGTGACCACAACAACCCGAACTACATCTCTCGTCTTCGATACAACACACAGTATCTTCCAAAAATTTTGAAGCGGATACAGGAGAGCGCTCCAAAGGGGGCTGATACGAGGAGCTGGAGGTACTAACTTATGAGTTGAGAATACTTTCCCGCAGTCCCGCATGTATTTCTTTGTGCATCCTTTTGTGCTAAAAAATCCGTCAACCAAATACCTCGAATATGGCCTATCGAATGGGTGTTAGATTATATAACACAGAGGGCCACAGAAAAACTTGCGTCGTGGCCTTCGTGATTTCGTCGTGACCTTTGTGACCTGTATTAGGACATTAGGTCACATCGAACACAAGGGGAGCACGGCGGAAAGATTTACCATTCTCTGTGAACTCCGCGTGCCTTTCCTCCGTGCCCTCTGCATTAAAAAAAGTTGGAAGCCTAATTGCTAGACCAACCTTTGGACTACCTTGGATATAATTTTGAAATCAAGTGAACCAAGCAATTGACCTTCTGATCATCGGTGCCGGACCGATTGGCCTTGCCTGCGGCATTGAAGCGAAAAAGGCGGGGCTTTCTTACACGATAGTCGAAAAAGGCTGCCTGGTCAATTCCATTTATCACTATCCCTCCAACATGATGTTCTTCTCCACATCCGAGCGACTGGAGATCGGAGAAGTGCCCTTCATATCACATAGCCCCAAGCCAAACCGCGTGGAGGCACTGGAATACTACCGGCGCGTTTGCATGTCGTGGGACTTGGCCGTTCATCTTTATGAAGAGGTGAAATCAGTACAGCGAAAGAACAATCACTTTGAAATCACCACATCAAAAGATCAATACCTGGCTCGGGCGATTGTGCTGGCCTTGGGATTTTATGATTTACCCTACCTGCTGAATATTCCAGGTGAAAACCTGCCAAAGGTGAAACACTACTATGACGAGCCTCACCCCTACTTCCGTCAGAAGATCGTTGTGGTGGGTGCAGCAAACTCAGCGGTGGATGTGGCGCTTGAAACCTGGCGCAAAGGTGCGGAGGTTACGATGGTCATCCGCGAGTCCGTCCTCCGCGACAGCGTAAAATACTGGGTAAAGCCGGACATCGAAAACCGGATCAAGGAAGGCTCTATCAAAGCGTATTTTAATTCAGACATAAAAGCGATCACAACTTCTTTTGTTGAGATCACAACACCTCAAGGAGAGCTGACCATCGAAAATGATTTTGTGTTGGCCATGACCGGCTACCAGCCTCCCTTCGAATTTATGGAGTCGTGCGGCATCCAATTTCAAACCGACCCCGATCACACACCGGTTTACAATGACAAAACAATGGAGTCGAATGTTCCGGATCTTTATCTCGCAGGCGTCGTGTGCGGAGGACTGAAGACGAACAAATGGTTTATTGAAAATTCAAGGGTGCATGCCTCGATGATCATTGGTAATTTGAAGTCGAAATTGAAATAATCTACATGGGGACAGTTTGTCCCCATGTAGGTGCCAATTCAGCAAGAAATTAAGAGTAGTAGATACAGCGTGATTGAACATCCGTTTTCAGGCTCATTCGCTTGCTTCCAATAAACTCAAACAAAAAAAGCCCCGATTCTCACCAGGGGTCTTCACAGAAAAATGCCGATCTGTTATTTGGCTAACCGAACATTAACCGCATTCAATCCCTTCTTTCCTTCTTTCAGTTCAAATGTGACAGCATCATTCTCTTTTAGGGTGTCCACGAGCAGACCGGAGATGTGCACAAAATACTCGGTTCCTGTTGCTGTTTCTTTGATGAAGCCAAAACCCTTGGCATCATTGTAAAATTTCACTATTCCTTCTTTCATTTTTTTTGTTATTAAGATGCATAAAGATAAAGAATAAATTCATCTACATCATAAATGGGAGGGTGTTGGGCATTTGGTGTTGGGTATTGGGCATTGGAGAAGATCCTACCCAAGACCCAAATTTCAATGCGCCTCCAACCAATTCTTACCCACACCCACCTCCACTTCCATCGGCACATCCAGGATGACGGCACATTTCATCAACTCCACCACCTTCGGTTTTACAATTGCCTGCTCCTCTTTATGGAGATCAAAAACCAATTCATCGTGTACCTGCAGGATCATTTTACTTTTTAATTTTTCCTTCTGCAACCAACGATGAATATTGACCATCGCAATCTTGATAATATCCGCAGCGCTGCCCTGGATGGGAGCATTGATGGCGTTGCGCTCAGCAAAGCCACGGGTGGTGATGTTGCGTGAATTGATATCGCGCAAGTAGCGCCTTCTTCCCAAAATGGTTTCAACATATTCTTTTTCCCGGGCCTCATTGATGGCATCATCCATATACCGTTTGATGGCAGAGAATTCTTTAAAATACGATTCAATAATTTCGGCCGCCTCCGTACGAGAGATATTCAGGTTCTGCGAGAGACCAAAGGCCGTACTGCCATATAAAATTCCAAAATTTACTTCCTTGGCTTTGCGTCGCATATCAGGCGTAACTTTATCCAAGTCAACCTTAAAAACTTTTGCCGCTGTGGTGGTATGAATATCTCGCTTGTTGCGAAAGGCTCCAATCATGATAGCATCTTTAGCAAAGGAGGCAGCAATGCGCAACTCAATCTGTGAGTAGTCCGCCGACATAAAAAGATAATTCTTATCGCGCGGTACGAAGGCACCTCGTATCTGTCTTCCCTTTTCCGTGCGGATGGGTATGTTTTGAAGATTCGGATTGTTGGAACTCAACCGGCCCGTGGCGGCTACTGCTTGTCTGAAATCAGAATGTATCCTGCCATCGGTTTTGCTAATCATTTTCGGAAGCGCGTCAACATACGTGGAGCGCAGCTTTTCATATTCCCGGTACTCCAGTATTTTTCTGGCAATCTCATGCTCCCCCGCAAGCTTCTGCAGTACGTCCTCACCCGTAGCATACTGTCCCGTCTTAGTTTTTTTTGCCTTGTCCAGCAATTTCATTTTGTCAAAGAGCACTTCACCCAACTGCTTGGGCGAACCAATATTGAACTCTGTGCCAGCCAGTTGAAAAATCTCTTTCTGCAAAATTTCAATGTCAACTTTCAGGGAGTCCGACATTTTTTTTAACACTTCTTCATCTACCCGAACGCCCTCCGATTCCATGGCCGCCAATGCCGTGACGAGCGGCATTTCTACATCGCGCATCAACAACGAGTGACGTCTGTTCTCCAATTCTTTCAATAATTTTTGTTTAAGCTGAAGCGTCTGATCTACCCTTTCGCAGAGACGGTTTGTTTCACTTCCTTCCTCCTGTAATTGATACCCGAGAAATTGATTGCAAAGGATAGAAAGATCATGCGAAGCTTCCGGTTCCATTAAGTAATGGGCCAGCATGGTATCAAACAAAGGACCCTTTACTTCAATGTTGTATTTTTTCAACGCCAGAATCGAACTCTTTATGTTATGGCCCGCTTTCTTAATCTTCTCATCCGTGAGCACTTCCTTAAAATCATTCACCGCTTCGGCGGAATTGTTGACGATAACCTGCCATGCTTCGCCTGAAGAAAAGGAAAAAATCAAATGGGTAATAACAAAATCAAAATTCGGAGCCTCATCGGTGGTTGCCTCGAAAGCAAACTCATTTTGTGTTTTAAGTCGCTCCGCTAATTCTTTCCGTTGGGCGGATATTTCAATTTGTTTGTAGTTGACCTGATCCAGACTTAGATTTTTCTTTTCAATCTCAGGTCCTGCAGTAACCAATCCATCGGTGCCGCCAAACATCGAAAGTTGTGAACCTTTTGACGAAGCAACCGGAATAGAAACCGGAACTGCAGCGCCTGAAGGTGAAGATGCGATGCTGAATATCCGGGGCATCATCGTTTTGAATTCAAGATCCTCCAAAATAGGTTTGAGTTTCTCGGCATCGGGTCCCGTGTATCGCAAGTTCTCTTCGTTGAATTCAACCGGCACGTCCAGGATAATGGTCGCGAGTTTTTTGGAAAGAATGGCCTGGTCTCCAAACTGTTCAACACGTTCCTTCAGTTTGCCCTTCAGTTCGCCACTGTGCGCAATCACATTTTCAATGGTTCCGTATTTTTTTATAAGGTCAGCAGCTGTTTTTGGTCCCACTCCTGGAATTCCGGGAATGTTATCGGATGTATCGCCCTGCAATCCAAGTATCTCAATGACTTGGGATACATTTTCAATATCCCATTTCTCACATACCTCTTTAATACCGAGAATATCCACAGAATTGCCCATGTAGGCAGGCTTGTATAAAAAAACATTTTCCTTGACCAGTTGACCGAAGTCTTTATCGGGGGTCATCATGTACACCTGAAATCCTTGTTCCGCTGCCTGCCAGGATAAGGTTCCGATCACATCATCAGCCTCGAAGCCATCCATTTCAAGAATCGGAATATTAAAACCCCGAATAATTTCCTTGCATTTGGGAACCCCTGACCGGATATCCTCTGGCATTTCCTGGCGGTGGGCCTTATATTCTTCGAAAATCTCATCACGAAATGTTGACGCGGCGGTATCAAATGCGACACCGATGTGGGTAGGCTTTTGCTTTGTGATTACTTCCAGCAGCGTGTTGGTAAACCCAAAGGGAACGGAGGTGTTCATGCCTTTTGAGTTGATGCGTGGATTTTTGGTGAAAGCAAAGTGAGCGCGATAAATCAACGCATAGGCATCCAGAAGGAAGAGTTTTTTAGCAGGTGATGGCATCATTGCTTGCTTTTAGGAATTCAAGTGATTAAAATTAGCATTAACAATCCGAAGAATAGTCATGAATTCCAGTCCGCTTGATAAATTCTACCACTGGGAAAAAACTACTCCACACGCTATTTTCTTCCGGCAGCCGATCCGAGGCCATTGGCACGAGTATAGTTTTGAACAAACCGGAAAGGAAATTCGGAGCATCGCTGCCGCGCTAAAAGCGTTGAATCTTTTGCCCGGCAGCAGCATCGCCATACTGTCAAAAAACTGCGCACACTGGATCATGTCCGATTTGGCCATCTGGATGGCCGGCCATGTGAGTGTGCCGCTGTATCCTAATTTGACAGCCGTCTCCATCGGGCAAATCCTGAAACACAGCGAATCGAAGGTGATTTTTATTGGCAAGCTGGATGACTATAAAAGCCAACAAGCCGGGATTCCGGATTCGTTGCAAAAGATCAGTTTTGCTTTGGTTGGCCCTGACGAAGGTTTGAAGTGGGATGATCTTTTACTAAAGAACAATAGGTTGGAAGGAGCAATCGGGCGAAATCCGGACGAGCTTGCTACGATCATGTACACTTCGGGAACAACCGGTATTCCGAAAGGAGTAATGTTTAACTTCCGTCAACTGATGTGGACCGCTGATGTTGCCGTTAAATCGTTACAAGAAAATTTTGGTTTTCCTCTTCACGCCAAATTGTTTTCGTATTTACCACTCAGCCACATTGCCGAGCGGATGATCACTGAATTGACAGGCCTAACCATCGGCGCCAGCATCACGTTTGTAGATTCATTGGAAACCTTTGGTAAGAATCTGGCTGAGACTCAACCCTATTTATTTTTTGGAGTACCACGCATCTACACGAAGTTTCAGGAAAAAATTCTGGAGAAGCTGCCTCAAAAAAAACTGAATATACTTTTAAAGATTCCGCTGATAAATTCTTTTATAAAAAACAAAATCAAAAGAAACGTAGGCCTTTCGGAGGCAAAAATCATTGGTGTAGGTGCCGCCCCGGTTCCATCCAGTTTGGTACAATGGTACGCGTCGCTGGGCATCACGATCCGCGACATTTATGGGATGACGGAGAATGCCGGATTTTGCACATTCAATCTCCGGTCAGTAAAGATAGGGAGTGTTGGACAGCCTTGGCCAGGTGTCGACGTAAAACTCAGTGAGCAAGGCGAGATCCTGACCCGACACCCCGGCACGATGATGGGATATTATAAGGAGCCGAACATGACTGCCGATCTTTTCAATGCGGACGAGTTTTTAAAAACGGGTGATGTGGGTGAACTGGATCATCAAAATTTTCTCACCATCACCGGCAGAATCAAAGACATCTTTAAAACCGACAAGGGAAAATACGTGGCGCCCGGTCCAATCGAAATGCGCTTGCTTGATAACCCTGACATTGACCAGGTGTGCGTTGTGGGCATGGGCATCCCGCAGCCTATTGCACTGATCGGATTGTCGGCAGCAGGAAAGAAAAAATCAAAAGATGAAATCATTGCGAGCTTAAGCTCCAGCATAAACGACGCAAATAAACAGCTGGAATCGTACGAGAAACTGGAAACTGCCGTCATCATAAAATCGGAATGGACAATTGAAAATGGACTGTTGACACCTACCTTAAAAGTGAAACGCAACGAGGTGGAGAAAATACATTTGCCGATGTACCCAACATGGTACAAGAACGATGGTCATGTAATCTGGGAGTAACTAGTGTAGTGACAGATTAATTGTGCAACATTATTAGAAAACAGGTTTTGGTTATAATAGTTTAGAAAGTAGGCAGTAGGCAAGGGGCAGTAGGCAAGAAATACAAAAGAGTGCTGTCGTATTTCATTGATATCTTGTTCCAAAATTAATTTCACAACACTAGCCGGCCGCTCACAAAAGTTTTTTTTTGATTAAACCTTCCAGGCGTAACAACGTCTAAGATTTATCGAAAACTAACCAAAAACGACTGTGAAAGCCTACCCTTTTGTACTGATCGGATTTTTGACTGCCTTGGCTGCGTGCCAGAGTAAAAACGAGCTCAAAGAACTTAGAAGAGAGCTCGATTTGAGTGCATGCAAAATCGTGCTATTGGAAGCCAACACGAAGTATATCCCGATTGTCCGGATAGATCAATCATCCCCTTCAACTACGGTCCTATATTTTGAAGACAAAACCTCTTATTTGATAAAGAATTCCTACTTAATATCCATTGACCAGAATCCTGACGCGTGGCGGGCCCAGTTCAATTTTATCGACGGGGTGGTTGTTTCCTGTGCGATGGTGGGGCATTTAAAAATAGATAGCACAATGATCACACTGGATCCGTTTGGCCGGGCACCGCTCACTGCCATCGCGAAGGTAGTGACACCGATTACGGGGAGATTCATCGTTGTTGTTCATGGAAAAAAAACCAGCAGGCGTGACGATTTCCAAAGCGTTTGACGAATTTGGTACAACCCATCAACTTCCTATCCTTGGTCTGTATGCTAATTATAATAATCAAGTAGAGTTTATTTTCACCGATCGCAACGGCGTGGTACGTGACTCGGTCAGCGTGGCGATAAAGACTGGAGCATTGCCCATTTCACCAACCATTAACGTCACAAAAAGGAGTGATTTTAGCGATCAGGGATTATATTTTAATTCCAACCTCCCGATTGCCTATGATCAAAACGGGGATGTGCGATGGTACTATACCGGTGATTTTAGTAGCCTTTATCGCAAGCTAAAAAATGGCAACATCCTCATCGTATCGAGTATGAATATCACCTCCCTGGGCTCAAAATCATTTTTTGAGGTTTCCATGTTGGGTCAAATAAAACAGAAGTACGACGTGCCCAATTACTTTCATCATGGAATAATTGAAATGCCCAACGGAAATTTTTTGGTTGCCACGAACAGTGAACAAAATTCTTTGGGAAACATAAAAACAACAGCAGATGAGATCGTCGAAATCGATCGCATTTCCGGTAAAGCAATTAAAACATGGGATTTTAATCTGATACTTGACCCCACGCGTAAGGGACTTCCGGACGTAACTCCTGGCGATTGGCTCCATCTCAATTCCATTTTCTTTGATCAAACTGACAATAGCATCATCATTTCTTCCAGAAGCCAAAGCGCTGTTGCTAAAATTGCGTATCCTTCTGGCGAAGTAAAATGGATCCTGGCAAATCCAAATAATTGGAGTGACAATTTCAAGAACCTATTACTTCATCCCGTTAATTATACATCAAAAGATTTTTGGCCTTACGGACAGCATTCAGTAAAATTGATTAGCAATGGAAATCTATTGTTGTATGACAATGGTGACTACCGGGAATATTATGATGATAATTTATCTCCTCAGATCAGTTATACCCGTGTGGCCCAATACAAGATAAACGAAGAACAAAAAACCGTCGAACTGGTGTGGCAATTTACCAACAATAAGGAAATATTTACCTACTATACGGGTTATACAGAATATCTTCCCAATTCAAAGTATTTGATTGCCTATATGAACGCGCCTGGGCCCGATACACCGAAAGTGATAGAAGTAAACGAAGCTGGAACCATACTTTATGAATCCACCATCAATACCGGATTTAGTTACAGAACCTACAAATATGATATTTATCAAGACGTAACCGAAAGGTCGATAAGCTTCTAAAGACCCATCGGTTAGCACTTATTTCATTCTTGCCTTAAAAAACTCAACAGTATTCTGATAAGCGCCTTTTGCCGCTGCCTCATCAAAAGCCCCCATCGGGTTGCTGGGGTTTGCAAAGCCATGGTCCGCCTCGTACTTTTTAACAGAAAGATTCTTTCCCGCCGCCTTCATGTTGGCTTCGAACTTGGTCACCACGTCCTGATTGATCCATTTATCTTTCGCTGCGAATATGTTGAGCACATCGCAATTCAGCGCTTTTAATTTCTCAACATTTTCTTCCGGCATGCCATAATACATCACACAGGCAGCGGCCTGTTTCCCAGCAGCCAATGCGGCTTGAAGGGACCATCCTCCACCAAAACACCAACCCACTGTTCCTATTTTTGCACTGCTTCCTGCGTACGCAATGGCACCCTTTACAATCAAAAGACCCCGATCTGCTTTGAATTCACTCATATATTTCTGGGCGCTCTCGCGATCGGTTGCCATTTTACCGTCATACAGGTCCAACGCCATAATATTCACATTCCCTAGATCTTTATAAAGATTTTCAGACTCCCGCTTGATGTTGTCGTTGAGGCCCCACCACTCCTGAAATACAAAAATCCAGTTGTTGGTTTTCTTTTTGGCTTCTATCACGTAGCCGTTTGCCTCTTGTCCATCCGGTGTCTTGAATTTGATCATTTTTCCTCCCTCCTCGCTTTCGTGAACATAGACCCGCGGATTGAAGTGGGCTTTGTTGAAGCTTTTGTTGGAGGCAAACATGGCAAACTTGTCGATGGCGGGGGTGTGGCACGTGGTCACATCATTCTGCGCAAAGCCAGTAAAGGCCAGCAGCATGGCAGCAATAGACGCTAGAAATTTATTCATATTGATTAATGGTTTAGATGTTTATTCAAACAACGGTTCGACGATAATGTTTTGCGTGATGCTGAAGATCATACTTTCCATTGACCCCGTATAACCCTATCATATGTGATCAGGTCTGTGTTAACCGGCTCAAAATCTTTTTGACGAAGCAACAACGCAATCTGGGCTCGGTGATACGTCGAGTGATTGACTAAATGGATCATGATCGTCTCCACATTGTTGACATAAGGTTCGCCCACATAATTTGTGTATGACAATTCACGGTTGAACGTATCCGTCTTTTCAACGAACTGAATCCATTGCTTTCCGGCGTCTTCACTCAGTTTGGTTAATTGTGGCAGTGTGTAGGATCCCCACAATTTCAGATCGGGTGGCGATAACGCCTTAATACGATGTAACCATAAAAACTGGGCCGCCACGATATGCCCCATCAGGGAGAGGATTTTTTCATCATTCACTTTTTGCTGATCAATACATAATAACACCCTTTGGTTAGCCCAGTCATTATATTGATAAAGCTTTAAAAAGTACTCTTTCATTTCTATTTTTAACCTAAATTGAGAAACAGATCGTTAATCATTTCGAAAAGTCGCTAATCAAAAAACAAAAAACAAAATCCAATGAGAATCAATCTCGTAATCCGGTCCGCAAGTTATAAGGTTTATAGTATTGTTGCCATTATTTTGTGCCTTACTACAACGCTCTTCGGCCAGCGAAATAAATACCCGACGGCAGAAATAGAGTCCTACTATGACCTGAATTTTACAAAGACCGAGCGCGACTCATTTTTGACGAATCTGCAAGACTTTCAAAAATCTCTTCAGGCCATTCATCAATACAAATTGGACAACGCCGTTCCAATGTCGCTGATCTTTGATCCTGTGCCACCTGGTTTTGTCATTGAAACTTTGCAACAGTCTATTGACTGGGGTCTTCCAAAAGACATTAAAATTCCTGAAAATAAAAATGAGTTGGCGTTCTACCCGGTATATAAACTTGCCGCGCTGATCAAATCAAAAAAAATAACATCGACAGAACTCACACGCATATACCTTGATCGGTTGAAAAAATTTGCCGATACCTTGCAGTGCGCTACTGTTGTGCTTGAGGAAACCGCACTACAACGGGCCAAAAAAGCAGATGAGGAAATTGCCCGGGGAAAGTACCGTGGTCCTTTGCATGGAATACCTTATGGAATTAAAGATTTGCTTTCGGTGGAGGGCACTGAAACTGCGTGGGGCGCGGCACCTTATAAAGGTCAGGTAATAAACGAGACAGCGACGGTTGTAAAAAAATTGGAAGAAGCGGGAGCCGTCCTGATGGTAAAACTTACCTTGGGTGCCCTGGCCATGGGCGATATCTGGTACGGTGGTGTTACTAAAAATCCGTGGGACCTGAAGCAAGGCTCTAGCGGCTCTTCCGCTGGTCCTGCAGCTGCGACGGTGGCAGGATTAGTTGCCTTCTCAATAGGAACAGAAACATTAGGATCGATTGTTTCACCTTCCACACGTTGTGGTGCAACTGGTTTGCGTCCTTCTTTTGGTCGTGTAAGCCGGCATGGTGCGATGGCGTTGAGCTGGAGCATGGACAAGATTGGTCCGATTTGTCGTTCCGCGCTGGATTGTGCGTTGGTTTTTGAAGCAATTCGCGGGCAGGATGGAATGGATCATCACGTGCGGAATGCTGCGTTTAACTACAGCGCAAAAACGGATATCAAAAAATTAAAAGTTGGCTACCTGAAGAATTGGTTTGACGAAAAGTATCCGACGAAGGAAAATGATCAGAAGTCATTGGAGGTTTTGAAAACGTTGGGCGTTGACTTGCAACCGGTAGACATCACCACCAAAATTCCTGTCAATGCTATTCGGTTAATGCTGACTGCTGAAGCGGCTGCGTCCTTCGACGACCTCACCCGCTCCAATCGCGATAGCCTTTTGACCGATCAGCGAAAGAACGCGTGGCCCAACACGTTTCGTGCTGCCCGGTTTATCCCGGCCGTGGATTATATCAATGCTTCACGGATTCGCACGGAGCTCATCAAGGAGTATTATGAAAAGACAAAAGACTTTGATGTGATCATTGCTCCAAGCTTTGGCGGCACACAATTGCTGACCACCAATCTCACGGGCAACCCTTGTATTGTCGTGCCCAATGGAGTTAATGCCCGGCAAACCCCAACGAGTATTTCGTTCTTAGGAAAATTGTATGGCGAAGCTCCTGTTGTTTCTTTGGTGAGGGCCTTTCAAGAGGCTACGGATTGGGAGGACAAGGTGCCGCCGTTTTTTAAATAACTGCGACAGCCTCCTCTTATTCTATTACTGCTCGGTAAAATGGACGAAGGCTATCCCAAGCAGGGTAAACCCCCGAAGCACATCAATAACTTCGATACGCGCTGTCTTTTTTTCTAAAATTTCCTGCATGGATTGTGTAAACGGACTATTTGGAAGTTCGTTGCAAGCCTTCCCTGGTCTCCTTGAGACGATCGTCTGGTTTCTAAATTCTGCATTTAGCATTAGCTTTCTGAATAAATGATCTGGTTATGATTAAGCTCCCCACAGTATTCCTGGCGGCCTTCTTGCTGACCGTGAAGCGTGCCGAGCAGGCGCTTATGAAAAATAATCCACACGTGAAATATCTGAATGACCATGACCATGGCTATTTATTACTTACCCTGTATCCGGCAAAATCAAAGGCGGAGTGGTTTTATGTGAAAACGGTCCGTCAACCACAAAGTGAGGAATTCCTTGGGCAGAAATTCGTAGTGGAGAAGGGAAGCACAAAGCTTAGGTGAGGCTGGATTCTGGTTGCGGCACCTGAGTTACAGATTAGCGAACACCGATTACCATTTTGGCAGACAAAATCAGGTACGATTTTCGTTGAGTAACCAATGGCAGGGGTTAAAAAATCCAGACTATGCCTGTTTAATACCTTTAGGGCGTCTCTAAAAACTCCTTGTACCCTTCTCTTCCGGAGAAGGGTGACGGGTTGAGGCCATAAAAGGCAAGGTTTTTAGAGATGCCCTTTATTTAAACTGATTTTATATGAAACGCCTACTCCTTTCAATGTTCTTATCGGCAACTATTAGCTTTTCAATTGCTCAGGTGGTGGGCAAGTCTTTTCCATCCATGGTTACCGAAACGGTGGATGATAAGAAGGTAAATCTTCCGGAGGACGTGAAAGGTAAATATACATTGCTCGGTCTTGCCTACTCAAAAAAATCTGAGGACGAGCTCAACACCTGGTTTGAGCCTGTCTTTTCGAAGTTCGTGCAAAAGGCCAGCGGTCTCCTGGCTGGCATGGGCTATGATGTGAATGTCTTTTTCGTTCCGATGTTTACAGGCGTCAATGCGGCCGCTACCGGTACAGCCAAACGAAAAGCATTAAAAAGTATGGATCCTCAATTGCTTCCATACATTCTTTTTTACAAAGGAGAGCTGAAGCCCTATAAAGAGGCCCTCGACTTTGAGCGGCGCGATATTCCGTACTTTTTTGTGCTTGATCCGAACGGAAAAATTGTGTACGCCACTTCCGGGGCATACAGTGAAGATAAAATGAATAAAGTGGAAGAAGCAATTGAACCGTGAGGCCCGTTCACATGGTTTCAGACTGATTGAGTCACAAAGAGAGGCTATTAATATCCATCAGCATGCATCTCCTTTTAAACTCGAAGTCGAACCATTGGTGCGGGCTGATCAACAGTGAAAAACAAAAACCCTGCTCCGTTTGATGGAGCAGGGTTCATCTTTTTTTGTCAAACTCATTTCGGCTTTATTACTGACGCAGTAGGAGCAACCCCCATCTTCTTCAGTACAAGAGAAGAGACGTCATACTTCTGATCGGTATATAGAAGAATGTCTGCCTGGCCCACTTGCGCGTTGATGATCAATGAGAAGCTATTTTCCTTCGCCACCTCTTTAATTGCGTCTCCGATTTTCCGGTAGAGCGGTGTCATCAAGTCGGCTTCTTTTTTTTGTACAGAAGCCTGTGCATCCTGCTGGAACCGTTGGATGTTCTGCTCAAGTTGTTGCAGTTCAGTTTCTTTGTCCTTGCGAACAGCGTCCACCAGAGTGGCAGCGGATGCCTGATAAGCTTTCATTTTAGCTTCATACTCCGCATACTTCGCTTTAAACTGCGCTTCGAGCTGGGCACCATGTGCCTTCAGATCGCTTAGGACCTGTTTGTGCTGCGGCATTTGATCTAGAATAGAGTCCATATCGACATAGCCGATTTTCTGGACATGGCCGGTTTGCGGGGTCTGGGCAAAAGTTCCAGCCGACAGAACGGCCAAAAAAAGGATTAATACAGTTCTCATGTTTATTTTATTTTATCATTTGGGTCTCCTAAGCCAAGTTCTTCCAGCACAAAGTCGGTGTAATCATGGCGAGGATCTGTGTAGATCATCACTAATTCACTGGATTTATCAAAAACGATGGCCAACCGATTTTGCTTGGCAACCTTCTCAACCGCATCCCAGACTTTATCCTGCAAAGGTTTAATCAATTCTTGTTTTTTCAAAAAAAATAGCCCGCCAAATCCAAAAACTTTGCGTTGATATTCTTTGGCTTCCGCTTCTTTCTTGTGTATAGCCTCAAGTCGCTCACTCTTCATTTCATCCGTTAGCAAGACCTCTTCGGCCTTCAGCGAAGAATAGAGCGCCTCCACATTTTTTGACATGTCTTCCACTTCTTTCTGCCATCCGCTTGAAAGCTGGTCGATTTCACTTTGGGCTTTAGCATATTCAGGCATTTTGCTTAGGATGAAATTTGTGTCGATATAGCCAAACTTCTGACCTTCGGCAAAATTCAAGCCGAGAAATGTGAAAATAAAGATGGAGGCAAAAAGCTTCAATTTTATCTGATTTGCTGACCAATTGTAAAGTGAAATTGAGCCCCGCTCTTCTGCGTGGCGCCTGGCAAGGTGTCAAATCCATACGCCCAGTTAAGACCAATTAATCCGAAAGCAGGCATAAATATACGGGCACCAACCCCGGCCGATCGATAGGACTTAAACGGATTAAATTCATAAAAATTATTCCAATTATTGCCTGCCTCGCCAAATATCAGGGTGTAAATCGTTGCGGTCTGACTAGTGGTGATTGGATAACGCAGTTCCATCACAAATTTATCGTACACAATACCGCCCTCAATGCTGGTGGCGTTCTGTGCATTTCTCTTAGAGTACAAGGGAGGGGTAATTTGATTATCCGGGTAACCGCGTAATCCTACAATCTCCTGGCCCAGAACATAGGAGTTGAAGCCTCCAGCAAGGCCAGCGCCCCCCATGAAGAATCTTTCAAATGGCCCCTGGGGTAAATTTTTATTATAGGCGCCAATAAAACCAAAATGTGCACGCGCCTCCAAGACTAAACTTCTTCCTGTTGGTTTGCTGCTGCCTAGCAGTTTCAAATAAAACTTTGAATCAAACATCCACTTGTGTAGCTCAAGCCACTGATAACGCTTGCTGACATCATTGATGTATGAAGGATCCCGGAAAAGCGAGTACGGTGGGGTTAATGACATGCTAAGGGAAATCGAAGACCCCTGTGTTGGAAACATCGGGTTGTCGATGCTGTTTCGGGCCAGTGTCGTGTTGAATGTCAAACTATTCGTTTGACCGACTGCAGGCAAGGCCGTAGAACCATACAAGTAATTATTATAATTGTAAACAAGCATGGCCAATGAGTTCGTCAGTGTAAAATAATTATCCGGCCACTCTAATCTACGCCCCAGGGAGAGCGTAACTCCGCTTTGGCGAAGAGAAAAATCATTTGTGAATTCATAATTACTATTGGGCCTTCGTGAAATAGAATGCGTGAGACTTACAGTAAATGAATTTGGTTTCCGACCGCCTAACCAGGGCTCCGTAAAGGAAAGATTATAGCTTTGAAACGATTTACCGTTTGCCTGCGCCGTAATTGAAAGGCGCTGACCATCACCTACCGGCAGCGGCCTCCATTTCTTAAAATGGCCAACGTTCCGCATGGAGAAATTATTAAATGTTAGTCCTACAGTCCCGACAAATCCGTAATAACCACCCCATCCTCCTGAAAGTTGGACCTGATCATTTGATTGCTCCTGGACTTTCCATTCAATATCAACGGTTCCGTTGGCAGGGTTCGGCCGGATGTCCTGTTCAATTTTCTGTGGGTTAAAATAACCCATAGATGAGAGCATCTGTTGCGTGCGGATGATGTCCGACCGTCTGAATTTTTGTCCAGGAACGGTATTGAGTTCTCTTCTGATTACATGATCGCTCGTTCGCTCATTTCCACTAATGATAACTTTATCAATAATTGCCTGGTCTCCTTCAAAGATGCGCATTTCAATATCGATGGAATCACCTGCAATCGCTACTTCGATGGGTGTTACACGAAAAAATAAATAGCCATCATCCATGTACAATCCACTGATATCGGCACCCTTTGGATTAAAGCTGGTTTTTTTATCAATCAGGTCCTTATTGTACACGTCCCCCTTATTGATATCCAGGATCTTATTCAGCGTGGCGGCAGTATGAATATAGTTACCAGTCCATATAATGTTTCGGAAATAATATTTCTTGCCTTCGTAAAGTTTAAAGACGATATCGATGCTGTTTCCATTATGGCGAATAACAGAGTCCGATATTATTTCTGCATCCCGGAAGCCCTGTGTATTGTAATAGTCAACTATGTTTTTCTTGTCGTCTTCAAATTCAGCTTTGATAAATTTTGAGCCATTCAGGAAATTAAGCTTCACATTCCTGTTCACAAATTCCTTGATCTGCTTCCATGAAGTCTTACGGCTTGAGTCCAGCGTTGCTTTGTATTGGCGAGGTGGGGTGGCGAGAACGGCGCCAAGTAAAGCCCGGTGCAATGAAAGACGGGCATGCTCATGTGTCTTTTTCATTTTCTTTTTGAGTTGGGTGCCCGATACTTTATCGTTGCCTTCGAAAATGATTTCATTTATCCTGACTTTGGTCTTTAGGTCCACTCCGATACGCAACCGCACGCCGCCTCGGTTAAGGGTATCATGTTCCTGAAGGATTTTCACTTCGGTATTTAGAAATCCCTTTTTTGCAAAATATTTTTTCACAGCAAGCTCTGTGTTGCGAATGATGGCATCGTTCACAATTTTTCCTTTGATAAGTTTTAGGTCATCTTTTAAGGCCGATTGCCGTGATTTGTTAATGCCTGTAAAATAAAAGTCGGTTAACCGTGGCCGCTCTGCCAACGTGATCAACAAATAAACATTCGTTCCCTCGATGCGGTCTACGCTGATGGTGACATCCCCAACAAGACCGTGCTTCCACATTTTGCGGATGGCGCTGGCAATTTGATCACCCGGAATTTTTATCTTATCGCCGATCTTCAAACCCGTCAGGGAAATCATGGCGTTTTTATCAAATACTTTTAACCCATCAATATCAATACCGGCAATGAAATATTCTGAGGGATTTGCATAGTTAAGGGTGGCCTCCGAAGGAGGTGGGCTAGGGGTAACGGTCTTGCTTTTTCGAAATTGTGCGGTACCCGAAAATCCACACATCACCATGATCCATAAAATAAAAATCCTTCTCATCATTACTTCACGAATTCGGTTCTAACACTTTTCCAAATCTCCGCTCCCGATGCTGGTAGGAGTAAATTGCTTCGTATAAGTCTTCCTTCCTGAAATCAGGCCACAAGGTCTTGGTAATATATAATTCTGTATAGGCAATTTGCCAAAGCAGAAAATTGCTCACCCGAAGTTCACCGCTGGTGCGGATTAACAACTCAGGATCCGGAACACCCGCTGTCTCCAACCGGCTGGAGAACATGCGTTCATCAATATCTTCAGAATGAAGTTGTCCGCGATGTACGGATTCGGCCAGCGTTCGTACGGCCTTCAAAATTTCCCAGCGACCGCTGTAATTGAGCGCCAATAAAACAGTAAGGCCCGTATTATTCCGAGTAACTTCTTTTGCTTCTTCCAGGTTTCTCTGACAGGCTTTTGGCAGAAGTGAGATATCACCAATGGTTTGGAGCCGCACCTGATTTTCCATCAGGTTGCTTATCTCATTTTTTATGGTGTTCACGAGTAGCTCCATCAGTCCATCCACTTCGTCTTTTGGCCTGCCCCAATTTTCGGTGCTGAATGCATACAGGGTCAGATATTTAATCCCTAGTTCTCCACATCCCTCCGTCACGTCGGTTACCGCCTGGATCGCATTACGGTGTCCAAAAATGCGGGCGGCGCCTTTCTTTTTTGCCCACCGTCCGTTACCATCCATAATAATGGCGATATGATGGGGCAGATTTGCCAGGTCTATTTGATCTTTGAAAGAAGCCACAAGACCGCAAAAGTAAGCCTATTTCCGACATTTACACACTATCCGCTATCTGACAAACAGCTGCTTACGGAGATGGTAATAACAGGAAAAAAGTTGCTTGAAAGAATCCCCTACTTATAGGGATTCGTGGCACAAGGAATATCATAGAGTGTGCGCGTAAGGGAGATCCCAAGAAAATAGTAGGTATCATAATCAAACTTGTTGCCGTATTGATAATTCTTAAAAGATTTGTCTCCATCCGAAATATTATCGAGATAATCGAAGAATGTCTTTCTAACGCCAAGCTCGATCGCCATGTAATATTTGGGATTTAGAACATATTTTATCCCGCCACCAAAAGGGATGGCCATTTGAACGCTGCTATATTGAGTGGTCTTTGGTGGACTTCCCAAAATGTTGAATAGCGCCAGCCCGGCAAACAAATAGGGTGTAAAACGAAGCCGGCGCTTGTCATCTCTCCAATCCAAAAAATGGTATTCGTACACCCCCGATATTTCTGCCAGAAAAATATTAAACGAAGCTCCTCGCTTGACAGAAAAGGCATCGATGGGTACCCGGGTGTCGGACGCGCTGAGTTTACCAGCGGTGAGGGCAGCCTTGAAGCTAATCACTTTACTTATGTTTGCACGGTAGAAGATTGTTGCAGCAGGTTGTGAAAACTTAAAATTGTAGTTCCGTACTAAATCTCCCGTGTAGTTAAATGTGCCAAGACCAAATCCAACCTCAGAGCGCTGGGTAATTTGCGCTTTCCCAATTGTGATCGCGAAAGTAACAAGAAGTCCAATGGAAAGACTGGAGATTTTTCCCCGCGACATCATCTGAATTTTGCCTTATGAAATGATGGACTTATGATGTACGTCAGCCGGATGCTCGTAACCATATAAATATCTTTATTGGATTTTGTTCCCCTATTATTTGTAGGATATTCACTTCCATAACCTGCTTCAACATTTACACCGGGAATTCCGGAAGGAACAGGAATGGCAGGGTTGCCACCATTGATTTCATTGGTGCGATATGACATCGCCTGGGCCAATGGATCTTTGATCTTTGAAAGATCGACATAGTTGCCGCTTACGTCATCCAGATAATCGGTGAATGTATAGCGGAAACCGATATCCCCGGAAAGGTCCATCACTTCGTTTAGACGAAAACGTGCACCAAAGCCGAAAGGAATAGCGACCTGAAGTAGAGAATAAGGCTTAATCCCATAGTTGGCATCCGTGGGGGCAAGCGTTGAGTATTGGCCTTCCGTTCCGAGTGGTTGTAGGTCAACCCATTGGCCGGCCTGCGCCAAGGGCTTGCCCTGGAGATCGGTAGCCGGTGCTTTTGCCTGTGGATTATGAAGAAAAGCTGCCACACCGATATACACATAGGGTGTCCATTTTACACGGCTCATATAGAAGGACTGATTTTCAAATAAATCAAACATGGCCACCACGGAAAGTTCCTTGATGTGATTGCGAAAAGAAAGGTTTCGCTTGTATCGATAAACCCCGCTATTCAAATCGCCCTTATTTGCAGACTCGGCATCTGAACCGCTGATGGTGCCATACATAAACTGGCCTTGAAGGGAATAGCGAGGGCCAAAACGGTGCATGTAGGAAACACCAAAGCCTGGGCGGGTAAAGGAAATGTCCGTACTTATTTTCTTAGGTGTTGGAGAGAGATCACCGTAATAGTTTAAGGCATTCAGTGAGAAGCCGATGGAATTATATCTTTTTTGCTTTCCAAACGTGTTCTTTCCGCCCTGGTAACTTGCCATGCGTTTATTACCATTTTTTATTCGCTTTCTGTTGAACTGAGCATGGCCCGCCTCACTCTGGAGGAGAAAGAAAAGCAAGCAGAGCCATGCAAAACATAACTTTCTCATAACAAAAGGCCTTTAGCGCAAAACAAATGTATAAAATTAAACACGCTTCCTTACACGTATTCATTCCATAAAGCCTGTTTTGGTAATCCACGACCACTTTTGATCAGTTTCGTATATCCAGACCCCAATTGAGTTTTTGTCGTAAGGTCTTGAAGTAATGCTGTCCGGGCAGTTGAATGAGGTGGGCTTTGAACCGTTCCTTCATGACTTTCAACTTCACACTTTCATCCACTGTTTCAAACCTGGAATCAAGTGAAACGAGGAATTTCTTGCTGCGTCCTTCGATTTTAAAAGTCAATTCCGATTGATCGGAAACAACGATGGGCCGGACAGTCAGGTTATGTGGACTTACCGGGGTGACTACAAAATTTTCTGATTCCGGGAACACCAGGGGACCTCCACAGCTGAGTGAGTATCCGGTGGAACCTGTTGGAGTAGAGACAATCACACCGTCCGCCCAATACGAGTTTAGCAATTCACCATCTACGGAAACGTGTACCGTGATCATCGAGGAGGTATCTTTCTTCATGATGGTGAAGTCGTTCAATGCAAAGCTGCATCCCGAAAATAATTTTGGATCAGAGACCAACTTTAACATCGTGCGCTCATCCACCGTGTAGTTTCGATTGAACAAATTGTCAAATGCCTTTTCCGTTTCTTCCCGACTAAGGGTGGCGAGAAAACCCAGTCGCCCGGTATTTACGCCGAGAATTGGTGTTTCATTTTTCCCAATGTATGTGACTGATTCCAACAGCGTGCCATCACCTCCCAGCGAGATAAAGAAATCAAGATTTTTCAGGTTGTCACCGTGCTCAAACACCTTCAGCTTAAAGTCCTGCTTTGATTTAAAATGTTTTTGAAATTTAGAAGAAACAAAAATCTCGGATTGATATTGTGTCAACCAGGTAAGCACGCGCTCAATAAAGCGAGACGACTTTTGCTGAAAATCCCTGCCGTGTATTCCAATGCGCATGCGAGATCAGATTGGAAGTGATGTTACAAAAAAAAATTCATTTAGTCCTGAGCTTACTGAAAATGCTTTAGCCGGATGACTTCGTCCTGGCGCAGGAACCGCCAGTTGCCCCGCGGCAAATCCTTTTTATCGAGTGATGCATAGACGGACCGGTCGAGCTTTACAACGTCGTAGCTCAACGATTCAAAAATCCTTCTTACGATCCGGTTCCAACCAATATGAAGTTCAATCCCTACCGTTTTTCCATCTTCTGAAACGATTGCCAAATCATCGATCATTGCTTTGCCCTCTTCCAGGTGCACACCGTCCAAAATTTTCTGAAAATCATTTTTGGTAAGCGGCCGGTCCAGTTCTGCCTTATAAATCTTCTTTACGTTGTACGAAGGATGGGAAAGTTTTTCTGTCAAATCACCATCATTCGTTAACAGCAAAAGTCCAGACGTATTACGGTCTAGCCGGCCTACCGGATAAACACGTTCCTTGCAAGCGCCTTCAATCAGGTGCATTACTGTATTTCGTTCCTGTGGATCATCCGTGGTGGTGATGAAGCCCTTGGGTTTATTCAATAAAATATAAACTGGTTTCTCGGCTCTCAATCGCTTGCCATCATGGCGCACGTCATCGGTCGGCTTTACTTTATAACCCATTTCTGTGATGGATTTTCCATTGACGGTGATGATGCCCATGGCAATGAGGTCATCCGCTTCTCGGCGGGAGCACACCCCGCTGTTAGAAATAAATTTATTAAGGCGGATCAATCCATCCTTTGGTACTGTTTCGGTATCCAAAGCAACCGGGCGTGATTGTCGTTGCTTATCCAGCCGTGATTCGATAAATGACTTTCGCTCCCTCGGTTTGGTACGCGCGTACTTATCTGCAAATTGCGAAGTCCCCTTCGGAATTCTTTTTTGAACAGCGTCCGATTCTTTAGAAAACGACCGGGGTTGTCTTTCCGTAAAGTCCTTTGGGTTTTTATCGGGCTCTGGTGATCGCAGCCCAGTGGAATTTTTTGCTGGCCAATCTTTCTTCAAAAAAGGCTTGCCCTTCTCTGTACGGGGTTTATTGAAAGATTTTCGTTCTGAAAAATTACTGTCTTTTTTGGTTTTAGAGAATTCTTTGCCGGATCCGGAATCGACCTTGCCACGTGTATTCTTCTTGAAAGATTTTCCTTTATCAGCAGAAGATCGCGTTGGGCCAGAAGTTGTACTGAATCGACTTTTACGTGCCATGGTGATTCACAAGTTAGGTACAAAAGGCCTTGAAAGGAAATAGCCGCCTTCGCCAAGGGTATGGCGGCCGTGGGGATTATTAATTCTCCGGGCCTTCGCCAATGGTGTTGACTTCCTGGGAAAAGTCTTTGGGAGTTGGCAATTCGTTTAATTCGCCAATACCAAAGTACTCCATGAATTTTGGACTCGTTCCATAAATCAAAGGACGACCTACCGTTTCTCCTTTGCCCTGAATTTCAACCAGTCCCTTCTCAAGAAGTTTTTGAACTGCGTAATCGCAATTCACGCCGCGGATGGTTTCCACTTCTGTCTTGGATACGGGCTGTTTATAGGCTATAATAGAAAGTGTTTCCATCGCGGAAGTCGAGAGTCGTTTTTTCGACTGTTGCTTCAACATGATGCCAATGCTCGCCTGGTAAGCCGGTTTGGTGAGAAACTGATGCCCGCCAGATGATTTATTCAACTGGTAAGAAAAATCTTCATGCAGGTACTTATCCATCAATCGCTGTATCGCACCTGCGATATCTTCCTCAGGAACATCAGCGTTGAACATTTCCGAAAGGCATGATTTGATTTCGGCCAGCTTAATAGGCGATGGCGAGCAGAAAATCAACGCCTCAATATGATTTTGTAAAAAGTCCAACGTTCGATTTTTTGTTACTATCTGTTAATCCTTAAACAACATCAATCGTGTTGCATCATTTTCGCTTCGATTGACTGCGTCGTGTGTGGAACAGCGATCAGCCTTTCTTTCGGAATCAATTTACCGGTAACGGTACAGATGCCATATGTTCTATTCTTGATGCGCACTAATGCATTTTCCAAATTGGTAATATATTTCAATTGGCGGGCGGCCAATTGGCTAAGATTCTCTTTCTCGGCCGTTTCAGCTCCGTCCTCCAATACTTTTGTGTTGCCGCCTGATGTACTATCGGTGCCGGCATCATTGTTGCGGTTGAGGGTTTCTTTCAGGATACGAAATTCTTCCCGGGATTTCCCAAGTTTTGTTTTGATCAATAATTCAAAATCTTTCAATTCATCATCGCTATAGCGGGTCTTATCGTCCGGTGCATTGTTCTTCGCTGGTTTGTGCGCAATGGGCCGCTGCGTCAAAGCTGGAAAAATCGTTAAGTTGTGCTGTGGCTTGGGAGCAGGAATGACGGCTTTTGATTGTGCTTTTGGCTTCCTTGCCACAACTTCCTTCTTAAGAATTGGTTTAGGAGCCTCTTGCTTTGCTACTACTTTCTTTATTGCCTTTATCTGTACCTTTTTTGCAGGTGTTTTAGCTTTCACGGCTCTCTTTGCTTTTGCGGCCACTTTTGTCTTCACTGCTGGCTTCTTCACCACTTTTTTTGTCGATTTTTTCGCTGTTTTCGCCATAATATTCAGTCCTCCTGGGACAGGGGTTTGAAAAGATGCGCAAAAGTACGCGGATGGGCCTAAAACAAAAAATATCGGGAAATTAATTCCCTTGCATCAAAAAGCTTTCTGGGGTTATGAAAGAACAGAATTTTATGATTTATCGGGAAGAAACAACGACTCTCTTAAGAAATGTCTTTACAGATCCGAAAGCGTTGAAAACTTCAAACCGTACCACATAATATCCTATCCTGGTCTTACTGCCATCATCCCGATCTCCATCCCACCGGAAAAAGCCTTCCGGTCCAATCGTCTCGTTGTTTGTAATGGTTTTCTGAAGACGCTCTTGCTGATCGTATACTTTTACATTGGCTACCCAGCCCCCTTGATCAAAACGATATTGAATCTGAATGAAATCATTCGATCCTCCACTCGGAGAAAAAATTTCAGGAACAATCGATACGTCCCCTTCATCAACTCTATTTTCAGTTCGAAGTTGCGAATTGCCAAAGCCGGGTGTTGCAAACCCAACGGTAGCACTGGATGAAGTCCAGTTGGATTGGCTATTGGTAGGGGCCGTTACGTCAATACGTTCCAATGAAACTCCTTCATCATTCTTAATGAATGTTGAATGCCATTCCTTTGAATAGGTTACTTCATCTATGCTCTGCCCCGCGTCATCCTGTATGACTACTGAACCACCATCATCCTGAAGGCCAGGAAGTGATACCTTGAATAAATTTTCAGCAATACTCGGAGGGTACTGTGATTTCACAATCAGTGGGTCGGTTGTAAAAACAGCAAATCCGTGGGGATAAAATAATACGTCTTTGTCAAACAACATGCTGATGCTGGTCGGCACACCGTCGACATAATTGCCGATCTTCCAGTTCTTAAGATTCAAAAATTTAGGTGAGGAGTTGAACACTTCTACAAAGTCAACCCCGCCGGTGCGTGGATTGAAAAGAATTTCATTCACCACCACATCAAGACTGTCAGCTTTTTCCGGGAGACCAAAATTAAGATCGGCAGGTGGCATTAGATTTCTGTTACAGTCACGAATGTTTCTAACATCGAGCACATACCCCTGTCGGGTAACGAAATTCTGGAAGACGTCAAGTTCGATGGTTCTTAAACTAATGTCTTTGAAAAATGCTTTTGAAATGGCTGTGGATGGATGGATAGTGAAGTTCTCCAATGACAACGAGCCAGGGTCAAGCTTTTCATCAAAGACAAGCGCCAATCGTGTTGACGATTCCGGAAAAACTGAAAGCGGTTTGGGTTCTGTCAGGTCCGGTTTGTTGGCGAAAACTGAGTTTTTATCACCCGGTGTACCTCCCTTGGGGTTTTCTGAGGCTGTCCAGTTATCCTCCACACCGCAAGGATTTTCCGGGTCTATCAACTCCAACGTCCAACCACCCTCCTGCTTATCTTCATCACGGTACCAGCCAATGTCGTAGTTAATAGAGTCGATAGTCAGATGATCTCCGTTCTTGAGTGTGATCATATCCGATGCATTATTCAATGTTGGGAAGTTTGTGAGTCCAATCGTTTTTCCCCATCCAACGAAAAAATTTAATGAGGCCGCGGCTGTAACGATCCAGTATTCACCCGGTAAAATAATTTGTGAAGGAAATATTCCTGTGGAACTTCCATCTGACAATTTCCATCCTGCCAGGTTGAAGGGATTTTGGGCACGGTTATAAATTTCAATAAACTCAACGCCAGGCAATCCGATTTGCGGAGAGGGGTCGGGAAAGATTTCGGTAAAAATGATGTCCTTATTCTTGCTGGCCACTGCTTGAAAGTAAAGAATGGTTACACGGGTGGTGATCATTACATTTCCGGCAAGATCTTTCATACCCGAAACTTGCAATGCATAGGTAACACCGTTTATCATTGCCGCAGAAAAATTAAGGACGATCGTTTTCTGATCTGGCTGAAGAACGGCTGATGCGGCCGTTCCCAGATTCACCACAAGGAAGTTGTTTCCGGTTTGCGCAGTGGTTTGTTCAATTGGTTCGGAAAATAAAACCCGGACTTGTTGCTGATTCAATGTTGTTACCGTTTGAATAGTC
The DNA here is from genome assembly GCA_025350305.1 of Cyclobacteriaceae bacterium. Taxonomy (GTDB): domain Bacteria; phylum Bacteroidota; class Bacteroidia; order Cytophagales; family Cyclobacteriaceae; genus ELB16-189. The sequence goes on from JANXYC010000040.1 coordinate 30,170, forward strand.
GGCGGGATAGTGTCAGGTACGG
>JANXYC010000213.1 GCA_025350305.1 Cyclobacteriaceae bacterium
CTCACTCCACTCTGCACTACCGTCCAGCTATAGGTCGTCCCCGCTACCGCGTTAGGATTACTCAATACTATATTCGTCGTCGCCCCACTGCAAAGCGTCTGCGAGGCCGGCGTGGCCAACACAGTCGGCGTGGGATCGACGGTCACATTAACCGGACTACTAGCAGAAGAGCCATTAGCATCTTTGACCGTAACTGTATAAGTGGTGGTACCCGGTGTACTTGCAGTGAAAACCGGGTTTGCCACGTTGGTGGCACTCAAACCTGTAACAGGAAACCACGCATAGCTATACCCCCCAACTCCACCAGATGCGGTGGGCGCTCCACCCAATGTCACCGTCGCTAAATTACAAATGGTCTTATCCGTACCTGCGGCAGCAACAGGGTTTGAACCAGAAATACCTGTAAAAGCTGATGTTTGTCCTCCCACAATTGGTGCTCCAACTGCAGTAAGAGTGTTCCCAGCAAGTGCTGCATATTTTATCCAAGGATTGGTGATTTGGTTAAACACGCCGGTCAATTCTGCGGCGCTGATACTACCTTCTGTACCAACAATGTTCAATGGTACATAGGTACCGGTCACAGTCGCACCACAACCAGTAATTCCAGATTGTGTGATATTCCAGTAACGACTTAAATAATCCGTAGTGCTGGCGTTGGACGGATGTTTTGCATCAACGACCGATACCCCCACATAGGCAGCAACAAATCCGCTGCCAGCCGTAACATTTACCGTAATAGGTGAATAATCATAGGCACCTGTATTGTCACCAATCGGGAAAGTGAAAGAACCAACCGCTGTAAATGTTTTTCTTACTTCGCTCCCTCCTGATGCGACAATCATTTTGGAAGCTGATGGTCCTGCTACTGAAATGGTAGAGGCAGGTCCCAATGTCAAATCATTGGCGCCGATGTTTAACCTCCCTGCATTTAATGTAAGTGTTCCGTTAACATTCGTTGCTCCATTTAATATTGCCTCTCCGCTTGATTGAGTAATGGTTAGACTGTTATAGGTTCCAGCAGTAACTGTCTGTGAGGCTCCATAGTATTCTATTGTTCCTGTACCAACTTCCAGGCCGTTTGATGGTCCAGAGAAACGAATCATTCCACCCGTATTTGCAATTGCTCCAACAACAGAAAGGGTATTCGAAGCCATATCGAATACGGAAGAATTCGTGAGAGTAGAAGCTATATTAATGGTACTTCCAGCATTCTTTTGACCTGCACCTGATAAGGTTAGATTATTATAGTTAACAGGGGTGACTGTCTGTGGCGAGCTACCATTGTAGTCAACTGTACCGCCATTATTGTTGAATGAACCACTGTTTGTGAAATTGCCGGAAATGCTCATTGTTCCTGATGTGGAGAGGAGCGTACCTGCGCTGACAATGAGATTTGTTAACGTTACCGCATTGCTGGCAAAACTCAGTGTACCAGCACCGGCTTTTATCAAATCGAATGAACTTGAAATAACTCCTGTTAATGTGATCCCGTTTGTAGTCGTTATTGTACTTACACTGCCCAGGGTAATGTCTCCGCTATACGTTGCTGATGTCGCATTACTATTAATCAATGTACCCCCACTACTAATACCAGTTCCGTTTATTGTGAGCGCTTCGGCTCCGGCATAATTTATTCCATTCACATCAAGAACAGCTCCACTCGTAATAGTTGTTCCACCGACTATTGAACCTAAGGCTGACATTGATCCTAGCTGTAATGTTCCCGTGCTGACGGTCGTTGTGCCGGAATACGTATTGACACCTGAGACCGTAAATATTCCTGCGCCTACTTTGGTCAGACCGACGGCGGTTGCCGATCCGTCTTGAATAATTCCTGAAAAGGTAGTATTGGAATTGTCACCACCTGTTGTTAGTGCTATGGTACCCGCAACACTACTGGTCACTGTTCCTGCTCCCGCCAGAGAGCCTATGGTCTCACTATTACCTGCTAAATCCAACGTACCGCTTACCGTAACAGCACTTGCATCAGGTATTGTACCACCAGCCAATCCAACTTGTAGGGTCCCTGCGCCGATGGTGGTTATACCTGAGTATGTATTGGCTCCGGAAAGTATCTGCACGCCCCCTCCGGTTTTAGATAATGAAACCGTGCCGCTACCATTTTGTAAGACACCTGAAAATGTAGTGCTGGCGGCATTGCTTCCGGTAGTTAAGGTAACGGCACCGGCAACACCGCTTGTTATCGTCCCGCTGCCTTGTAAGTCCCCAACGGAGGTTGCAAAACCTCCAAGATCAAGGGTACCCGAAGTCATTATTAGGCTTCCAGTGATAGTTGTCGGTGCAGCCAGTGACACTGTAAAGGCTGGGTTGTTGATAGTCACATTGGCGGGCGTATTTTGCGTTAAACCATTGCCAACAGCCTGATCGGCAATTCCACTATTATAAAAATAATTGGCACCCGTTGAATAGGTCCTTGTACCTGTTACTTGAATGTTTCCTGTCGCTCCTGAAGTTGTAACGCCAGCCGCTGAACTAACCCGGAGTGTTGCACCAGAACTTAGTACAAAATTACTGGCTCCCGCATCATTTATGACGCTGGTACTATTTATGGAAAGGTCTCCATCATTTTGAAATAACTGAGGCGTGCCACCCGAGTTAATCGTTACGGTTCCTGAAATGGTACCACTACCGGTTGACGCAAGTGTAAAGCTAAATTCGGTACCTGCTCCCGATCCCATGTTGAATGTCTTACCTGATGCAACCGTAAAGGAACCCGTCACTGTTACAAGATTGCCGGAAGCTGATGCAGCGAAAGTGCAGGTACCGTTTATCGTCAGGCTAAGTAAACTAATTGTCGGAACTGCAGTAATGCCTAGCAGTTGATCACTAGCTATAATGACGTCATCGCCAGGCAGTGGTGCACCGAGGGGGCTCCAGTTTGCTCCGGTAGTCCAGTTACCGCCGATAGTTCCGACCCAGGTTTTGGTCGCTGCAACTGCATCAAAACTTGCCCCTAAAGTAAAAATCAATAAGGCCAGCACCAGTATACGATTGGTATTTCTTACAAGCGCCGCTAAAGAAAAAGTTTTCAAATTGTTGCTGTTAGTTTCAATGCCTTGGTCCTTAAACTAAAAGCATGCCTGGTGTCTGCGACGGCTGAATTGCTTTATTCAGCGAAGAATAAGAAATAAGGTAAATAAACCAACACCAACAAAAATAGTTATAACAAGTGGAACCCGATGGCAGTAAAATCACGGCGGGATAGGATTTTAGCGGTCTTAAAAATCGGTACATACAGTTATTGACCAAAACACAAGTTAAATATCCTTGAAACCTTAAAAGTAACCCAAATTAATCGCGTTTTGAAGCTAGTTTAACAACTTCCCATCTTGGTTCACTTTAATCAAGGTCAACTTGAATTCTCCAGCGTCTGATTTACCGGTTCTCATGGTACCGATTAACAAAAGTCTGCCATCCGGTAACTCCTGGACTGCCCCAATTGCATCGAGTCCCTCTCCGCCAAACACAATGGGAAGATTCCAGGCAGTAGCGCCATCATTATTAACCTTTGTCAATATCCAGTTCTGATTATCATTAAAACTCTTCTCATTGGCTAAAACATAGAAGCCACCCTGTTGAGAACCGAAAACCGATGTCCTTTCATTCAGGTTACTACCAAGCACTATGGAAAGAGATTTTTGGAATTGATCGTCGGATGCATTGAATGCTAAGGGACTACGCAATCGTAAAACATACATACTCCCGGCACCTGACTGATCGTACGTTATACCTGCCAGTATATACCCGCCACCGGATTGAGGAGGAGCAGCCGAAACTGAACTCGGTTTTTCATTCTCAGACTGGTTGCCCAGATAACTATAATTTGAACCTACCCCTGTAAAATTAATTTTGTAATACCACACGTTATAATTTTCCTTGTTTTGTCCTGGAATCGGAGAATTTGAGAATCCAAACGCGTAAAACCCGTCGGATAACTGATAAATCTTCTTTGAAACATCGTCTGAGTAGAATCCATTCGTTTGAGTTATCGACCAGCCATTTTGATAAGGTTTCAAATCTTTCCTGACTCGAATATTCAAAGCATCCCTTGGGTCGCTCGATCCTTGCGTGCCCAAGGTCTTCCTGAAAACGTAAGAAGTGGAACCTGCAATAATAAAACCATCGGTTGTCTCCGTGACCGAGGCGGCATCTTCATCTCCTTTAGTAACATTTCCTGCATTATCGAGAATGGGTATCAAAGCGCTGTCAAGCGGATCTCCATCCAATGTTAAGGTCATGATCCGGACATCCCGATCAGTGGCTGTTTTGTAGGTATTGCCGACAGCAACAAGCCGACCATCGGTGGTAAGCTCAATATCGCTTGCTTCTTCATCGGTTGTCCCTCCAAAGGTTTTCTCCCAAACCCGATTTCCTTTTGCATCGGCCTTTACCAAATACCATTGACTGTTACTTCCTGCAGCTGACAGACGCGTTGTACCAAAGAGAATAAATGTTCCATCCGGCAACGCAACCAGGTCTGCCCCAGTCTGATCCCCATCACCGCCAAAAAATTTTACGAAATAGGATCTGTTCGGATCTTCAATTGATGAAGCAGAATCACAGCCCATCATGCTGGATAGAAAGAAGATACTTACAAAAAGAAAAAAGAAGCATACTAATCTCATTTGTCATTCCCTCCTTTTCTGATCTTACGAGACACGCTCCTGGTTCTGGCTTTTTTAACCTTACGGGGATCGTAAATGGGATGGATGTAACCCAATGAGAGCGATATGTTATCAAGTCGGAATAAATCGCTGACGTACCGAAACTTGGTTACATTCTTAGAGATATAATAATCCGGATTGCCAATTTTATTTTTATCATTGTCCGCAGTCCGATCCGAATAAAAAATTTGGTTTTCTCTTGCCATGTTAGACAATCCGCCCATGTAGCGGAGATCCACATACAAAAAGTCTTTCCCAATTTTATACTTTATTCCGCCACCAATAAGCCATGAACGATTCAGTTGGTTCTGCTGATAGGTTACCTTCTCGCTCGGATCCGCCGCCAATAATTGGGAACCGTTGGGTTTAAAGTTCGTATATTGAAATAAATTTTTTGCCGACAGCAAATAGTTAAGGGCAAATCCGAAATAGCCAAACGGTCGAACTTTTCTATCGCTATTATCAGTATATTTTATGTATACTGGTACGTCCAACCAGAATTGAGTGTCTAGCACTGTCTGTTCGTCAGATAGTCCAAACCTCGGAGAAATTCCACTGCGCACACGACGGTAGGCCCTGGACGCAAAATCAATTTCTGCACACAGGCTAATGTTATCAGTAACATTCCAATCAATGCCGCCTCCGATTTGGCCATTAAGGCGCAGGGAGTTTTGCACCGAAACTCCATAAGGCTCGGTGCTGATGGAATAAATACTTCGAAACAAAGACGTATTAAAACCGAGTCTGAAATGCGGAGTGAAGATGGGAGTAGCTGTAAATTTTTTGCTTAAATAGACAATATCAATAGGGTCCCGTTTATCATTTGCCACATATTCCGGATCGGCTTTCAGCAGTCTCAGATAACTGTCATCTGCTGCCAACGAATTATCTAAAATCAAATAGGCCTGACATAACAAAAGATAGGCCCTGACGGTTTGTTCCTGTGACAATTTCCCTTCCGGACAATCACCCAATATCATTGGGATTGAATAGAAATGGCCTGCGTTAAATTCGGTCTCTGCGTGACTTAGTTTTTGGTCACATTCGCTTCCTTGCGCATACATTCGAAGGGTACAGGAAATAAGAAGAAGTCCCGCTAATAAAGGTCGCGCCGTTTTGTTCATCAAAAGTCACTTATCAATAAACTTTTACATGTTGATTCATGGTCAATACCATTGCCAACGTAAATTTTCCATTCCTCCTTCGTCATATTGCGTTTCAGCCTGGGGCAAATCTGCTCGGCCAGCATCTTTGGATCGGTCTGCCAAACGCGAATTTCTCCATTATTACAAGAGGCCAATAAGTAATCCGAATCTTTTGTGAAGGCCAGTTTCCATACGTTGCTGTTGTTAATGTCCATGACGACTGGCAGGTCCTCTTTCTCATGATCCACTACCCACATTTGCAGCTTTTTATCGAGACCTGCGCTGGCCAGCAGAAGTCCATCCGGACTAAACTCAACGTCGGAAACCCCTGCATTGTGTCCGGTAAGTTCCTTCATCAATTCAAGGGTCGCATAATTATACAGTTTCACAGAACCCTTCCACACCTGTTTTTCCTTAATAGTTTTATCCAAATACTCGGTTCCGTATGCAAGAATAGACTTTGTTGGATGAAAGGCGACTGAGAGTACCCGGATTTGATTAATTGATTCGTCAAACTTCAATTCGTATGAATTGTCTTTTAGATTCATCATTATCAATTGGCCAGATGCGGCAACGGCGGCGAGCAAACTTCCGTCCGGGCTGATATCAATCGATTTGATATCATAGGGTAAAGTGGTAAGCAATCTACCCTGCCCCGTGAAGTGGTTGGTAAATCGAACTGTATGATCTGAGCCAACCGAAATAAAGCCAGAGTTGTCGGGAAGAAATTTTATGTCAGCAATAAAACCTTTATGACCTTTTACCAGCCCCGGCTTTTCTCCGGGCTGGTCGAGATGGAAAATCTGAATGGTGGAAGAGTCACTTCCGTTGATAAGATATTTTTCGTCAAGACTAAGGGCCAGTACACGGTTTGGATAAGGGTTGAAATCGATAAGATTGTATGCCGTTTGTTTTAGATAATCTCCTTTAAATATTCTACCATCATTGCCGGTAGTGTAAAATGTACTGTTCCCATTTTTAGAAACTGCCAACCCAAACATCTTGTTTTTCAAGTTGCCTGGTATTTTTATCTGATTGTAATTAAAGTTCTCTGAAAGTTTTGCAATAGAATAGTAAAGACCCTTGAATACATACGGATCATATTTGTGACCGCCATACTTCGTGTGATATAAATAACCTTGCATGGCGAGAAGGCCGGCCAGGTCCTTGTCATCTTCAATAGTAACTGATTTTGCTTCCAATGACTGCGCCACTGAAAGATATAATAACCTGTTTGCTTCATCACGTGCTTCTTGCGCTTTCACCTTTTGAGCAACGGCATCATCCTTCGCGGCAGCTTCCTGTTTTTGAGATGCAATGGCTATTTGTTCCTGCCGCACGGCTTCCTGTAAATTTTTCTCAGCCTCTGCCCGTGCAGTGTTTGCCTCCTTCAGCGCAATTGCGACTTGCTCAAGGGCCACACCAAGTTCTTTTGTTTTATTGACCGCTATGTCTGTTTGAGTCTTGGCAATATCCCTTTGTTTATCTGCTTCATTTTTGGCTTCAATGGCTTGTTTCTCTTTTTCAAACGCACGATCTCGTTGCTTAGTGGCTTCAATAGACTGTGTGAATCCATAAATCATAAAAAGCACAGCGATCACTGCAGCCGTACCCAACACAACCGAAGTAACCCGTGCTCTTCGCAGCGCCCTGCGCTGCAGCATTTCCTGATTCTTCAGTTCTGCTTCGTAGGTGATCCTACTGGTGTCCAGGAAAACGATCGCTCTCTCAAAGGCTACATCATAGCGTTGCGCCCAAATGCGTGTAGGCTTTTGTTTTTTCTGCCAGTTTAGGGCAAGCTGCAAATCCGGTGGGCGCCAAAGACCGGCTTTTCCAGTCTGGTAGAGGGCCGCCGCATTTGAAATCCTCTTATACAACTGCGCTGATTCAAATTCCTCTTCCACCCAATTCGAGAGGCGCGTCCAAATGCGCATCAAACTTTCATGTGAAAGTTCTACAGTACTAGATCCATTTAAATTAACCTGGCTGCCGGGCATCAGGAATGAACGACCAATTCTGCGGAAACATTCTACCACACGGATTACCTCATCCTCCGTAACACCTGCAAGTTCGGCCACTACTTTTATTTTTGCGGGTCTCCGAAGGCCTTGATTTTCCTGGTTCTTTTCAGTAAGGCTTTTAAACAATTCTTCCGCAACTTCCTTTTCTCCCGAAGTCAATTCCTCATACGCTTCATTGGCATGAAGGGAAAGGGCCTGACTGATTCTTCCGATAGCATTATAATGCCTCAAATCAATGGGTTCGCCTGGTTCCCGGTTGGCAACCCAGTAATCCCATGTTCGCATGAGAGCGTGCTGCATAATGGGCAATTGATCCTGGTGATCACCAATGTCGCTGAGCAACCTTTTCATCAACCGCGAAGTAATGGTACCTCCCCCCACTGCTACCGGCCCTTCAATGGCCAGGCGCTTTTGCTCTCGGCTCATTTGAGGCACCAGATAATTGCTGCCATTGATCATTTCTGTGAGCCCGGAGAATACAGAACATTCACCTATGAAATCTGATCGCATGCTAAGCGCGATGTACAAGGATGTATCCCGCTGTCGCACTGCATTGAGTATCAGGCATACATACTGTGCTGACTCGTTAGTAGGCTCTTCACCAAACTCACGATAGCGAAGTAATTCTTCAAATTGATCAATAAGGAAAAATACATTCTCCTGATCAAGACGTTGGAGATAGCGTGTCACCTCTATTAAGCCATCAGGACCACTCTGCAAAACTGACTTAATAATAGCGGATTGAATGAGCCTATCCTCTTGCTTAAGTCTACCACTCACTTCCAGATGATTGACGATCGATTCTGCAAGATTTGAGATGGGCGAATTACCTGGTCGCGTGGTGATCACTTGCCAGTTAGGGCCTGTTTTGGTCATGAACCCCCCATAAAGTTCGGGCACCAGACCGCAGAACATCAGACTTGATTTGCCACTGCCAGAATAACCCATTACGGTCACTGAGCGATGCTCAGAAAGCTTGAGAAGGATCTCATCTACCTGCCCTTCCCGGCCAAAAAACAGGTGTGATTCTTCAATGCTGAATGGACGCAGTCCCGGAAACGGATTGGCACCTAAAGGTTCCAAACCTTGCTCCCTTTGACGGTTCTCTTCAACCAATTCTCCCGTTTGTACGGAATAATTCAGCATTTGACTTTTATAGAATCAGAAAATTAAACAAAATAACCTGTAACCGTAGCAGCCCTCCAAGTTTAAAAAATCATTGAATTTGCGGCAATTTGGGGAATCTGCTTAAAAAATCCTTGAAATTTAGCAGAATTTACACATAATCCAAAATTCGATCCGCGAGCTTTACATTTTCAGTCAAAAGCTCATATAACAGGTCCTTGTTAAGTTTAAGGAGTATGGACTTCTCTTTCGCTAAAAGTGTGTTTGACTTTGCAAAGCCTGACAACGAAAGCATCTCGCCAAGAAACTGTCCTTTTTTGAATACTGTCTGATGGACCCCTTTGTCATAAAAGTCAATTTCACCGGCATATACAATGTAAAAATTATTATTCGTCCGCTCATCCAGCGAAAGGGAGTCATTCTCCTTTAATAAATCTACTTCGGCGATGTCGGCCAGGAACGAAAGGCTGAGTCCTGAAATACCGGTGAATATTTTAATTGAACTTAAGAAAAGGATTTTATCAAAGAGCATAAGGTCAACCTGCTCTCCGGTTTTAATTACAGCGTCCAATTCTCGCTGGATCTCATGACCCAGTCGCCCTGCGTTAGTCTCGTACAATTCAGGATCTAATTGATACAATGCCCAAGCGGCCATCTCCCGTATCAATCGGTCAGGGTTAAACAACTGTGCAATCAGATCCAACGTAAACTCCTGGATCTTAAAGAGACCAATCTGGCGAAGAACGCACGCTTTGGTCCACCGGTTAGTTTGTGTAAAATCCCGGTTGATCAAAAATTTAAGAACGAGCTTTTCATCCAGTTCGATTCGAGGATAGAAAACTTCCAGCTTCTTGATCCGATCCTGTTCCGAAAGCTCGTCCAGCACAGGGATGACCCGTTCTTTTAATTGCTCTGATAAGAATACGTCCAGCAGTTCTATGGCAAATGCTGTTCCTTCGACCGTACCGCTTTCAATGTTCTCCTTTACCAATTGAATAGATCGCGTGTCGTGTAACATAGCCATGAGCATATACACATGATCAATATCATTCGATATTTCAGCGCGGACGGCTTCCTTGACCTCCTTTGCGAAACCTTCATTTCCGAGTTCGACTACAGCGCTTAAATTCCAACTGATATCACCGATATCATTTTCAATAGCAAACTTGATTCTGGATATCTGCGCTATTCCCGCTTTAAAACCAGCTTCACCCATTGCCAATAATACCTTTGCAACAACCACCTTATCAGGATAATCTATTTTATTCCACAAAAGATCCTTGCCACGCTGACCACCTATCCTGCCAATAATTTGGACAATTCGAATCAATATTTGGGTGGTTTGCCCGGATCGGTAAAATGAACTTTCAAGCTGGCTGAGTGCCTTCCCGCCGATCAGTACCAGGGCGCTCATTGCTTGGTTACTGTAAATGGGATTGCTCAGATTTTCTATTAAGGCAAGGATTACCTCGGGACTATTCTTTTTTATTGAGGTCTTAATCGCAGTGTACCTCACCTTTGGTTCCGGATCATTCAACAACTCAATTAGGAAAGACGTGTTCTCATCGCTGGATGTATGCAGCAAGAGTTCCGCTGCATACTGTCGATCACCGGGTTCGTGCGAGCGAGTAAGCCTTAAGATTCTCGATTTTGTTATATCGCCGCCACTGTTGATAATCAATTCCAATTCACTCTTGCTCAAAAGGTTCTTGTCCGAAACATTTGACTTCGCCCGGTCATAGTGTATCACATAACGATCTGACACGGAGAGCCCCTTCATTTCATTCATCTTTCGTTGCGCATATTCACGCGTTTCTTCCTTTCCATTCCGGATCAGACTATTGATCCATTGGCTCATGTTCGTTGGGCTAATCTTCTCCAAAAGCTTATATGAAAAAACCGCGACACCTGGCTGCTCATTTAACAATCTGGTTTCCAACTTATGAGTTATCTGGCCATACCCGATTTCAAGTTTTTCTGGCGATGACTCGGTCGTTTCCAACTTCGACCGGATTTTTGCTTTATAGCCAGTGTATAATTTCCGAATTACAAGAAAATAAGAGCCTATTAAAACGCCAATGAGGATGGGCATCCAGACAATTTTGAAAAAAGGCAGGGTTGCAAATACGAATATGAGAATCCCTGCGGTAAACCGACCTGTTTCATTAACCACACCCTCCACTTTTGATTGAATACCAAAGCGGTATCGATTGTCGATCGGGATGAATAGCAATTTGAACATGGGGTTCTCCAACGAATCACGTATCATGTTGTTGAAAAGCCGGATTAAGGCGACGAACAAAAAGAAATAAATGAAACTCGTCGGTGCCATCTCCGGTGTATAACCAAAAACTAGACCGGTGAAACTGGCACTGATGACAAATACTCCTACTACAATCGGCAATAGCATGAGTGCAATCCGGATTCCATAATTACTTATCAGCTTGTCATTGACGAATGTCTGCATAATGAAGCTAAGACCATAAATCGCCCCGTTGAAATAAGCAAGGAAGTTGGTCAACTCCCGCTGGTTGGGATATTGGACCTTAATAAGTTCCTGAAAAGTGAACTGACCGAAAATCAACGTCACCATGGAAATGATGAGAAACAAGGACAAGAGTTTGGTGTATGGATCGGTAAGCACTTTAGTCATACTGGTTTCCTTGACTACAGAGGCATCAAATTCCCTGGGATCATTCTTAATGAGGGGGAATTTGTATGAAATAACTATAAAATGAACAGCGGATACCATGATGCTTAAGCAGCATATTATCAAGTAGTTATCAGTTGATGGAAAGAAACTTGCTGTAATTGGAATCAAGATATTAGCAAGGATCACAGCAATTAATTGCCCTGTATCAATCCATCCAATTATTCGCTTGGATTGTTTAAAATTGAAAAGTCTTCCAAAGATTCCCCAATAGCTTAACAGCAAAATGGCTGTAATAGGACCCGTCATGCAAAACATGAAGAAGATGATTGGTTTTTTATATTCCTCCGGCCCATAATGGTAGCCTACGTAAAAGAATGCCGTAATCGCCACGACAAACAGAATCGAGAACGTAGTAAGGTTTGAAAACTTAATTCTGTTTTGGACGAAGGAAAATAATAAGGTGGCAACGATGCCGAGGACTCCAGATACCAGGAACGCTTTGTTTAACTCGCCTCCCAGGGTACTCAGGAAGAGCGATTCTGCTACAACGCTATAGGTTGCAAAGAAAATACCCATAAAGAATCCTGCCCCAAGCATGAGCATGACCTGAAGCCGTTCCTCATGACGTACATTCAAAAAAGCCAGCAGTGACTGAAACATGGTAGAAAGTTACGTGGTTCAACGACAAATAAAAAAAACCGGCCTTTGGTACCGGTTCATTTCTTACAGAGCAGTGTGGTGATATTTTACTTCTTCTTACCAGCGATTGAGTCTTTCCTGGCAAGATTGGTTGCTTGTTCGGATTTATATAATTCGTTTAAGCCATTAATTACATCCTTGCTGATATTCAAGGTTTCACCCCCGAATAACAAATCGCTGGTTGCATCATATTTCAACACCACTTGCAGGTCTTTTTCTTGTCCATATTTTTTTAAATAGGACGTCACGCGATTGTATAGATCCTTGGTCATCTTTTCCTGCTCGATCTGCATTTCTTGTGAAAGGCTCTCCTGGTACAATTGAAGATTCTGTCTCTTCTTTCCTAAATCCTCCTCCACGGCACGCGCCTGGCCCATTGTAAGGGTGCTGGAATTTCGCTGGTACGATTCAAATTCGTTTTGCAAACTTTGGGCGCGGCCTTGTAAATCCTGGTCCAATTTTTTGCCCTTCGATTCCAATCGTTCCTTGCCCGCCTTGAAATAATCGTAATATTTTAATACGGAGTCTGAATTGATATAAGCAATTTTCAAGTCTTTGGTAGCGGATGTATCCGCGCTTTTAAGATTCCCATATCCTGAAAAGTGCAGGTAATAAAGTCCGGCGACTGCCAAAAGCAAAATTGCATTTAGTGCAAGGGATAGATTTTTCATAATGAATGAATTAATTAATTAGGGCCGCAAATATAATTGGAATAAAGAATTACTGCTTATACCACTCCGCATACATGGGATAATTTCGCGCAGTTCTGAGAATCGCCTCTTTCATTTCAGGCCCTATATCCTTTATTCTTTTTGCCGGTATGCCTGCATAAATACTTCCAGGCTCAACCCGTGTGCCTGGCAAAACCACAGCCCCGGCTGCGATTACTGATTCCTTGCCGATAACGGCATCATCCATTACGATGGCCCCCATTCCAATCAGGACATTATCTTCCACTGTGCAGCCATGGACAATAGCATTATGGGCGATAGAAACATTACTTCCAATGACTGTTTTTGCCTTTTGATAGGTACAATGAATGATGGCTCCATCCTGGACGTTCGTGTTATTCCCAATGGTAATTGCGTGCACATCTCCCCGGATGATCGCGTTAAACCAAATTGTACATCGATCACCCATTTTGACCTCTCCCACTACTACAGCATTATCGGCGAGAAAACAGTCTTTGCCAAATTCAGGAGTATATCCTCGTAAGGATTTTATGATAGCCATGTTCAAAACTACCACGCAAAATCAAATTAGTGACTGACAAGATGTCACGATTGGCTGGAAAATTCTAAATTTGTAGTCTCAAAAAGTGAAAATGATGGAATTGATCAAGGATTTGAGCATTCTGACGGCAGACCAGCAAATGGAGACACCGAAAATAACTGGTGTGAGGAGTTCTGGCAAACCAAAGAAGCTTTACATCGAGAGTTATGGTTGTCAAATGAATTTTTCGGATAGCGAAATTGTGGCCTCTATTTTACAAAAGGAAGGATTTGAGACTACATCGGAAATTAAAGAGGCCGATGTGGTCTTTTTGAACACGTGTTCGATTCGCGAAAAAGCGGAACAGACTGTTCGCAACCGGCTCACTCATATAAACGGACTTAAAAAGAATAAGCCTGAATTGCTGGTGGGTGTCCTTGGGTGCATGGCTGAACGTCTGAAGGCTAAGTTTTTGGAAGAAGAAAAAATTGTGGACCTGGTAGCCGGGCCAGACGCTTACCGCGATTTGCCACAGTTAATTGCACAGGTAGAAGATGGCGACAAGGCTGTCAATACAATCCTATCGAGAGAGGAAACGTATGCCGATATAAGTCCGATTAGATTAAACTCGAACGGTGTCACTGCCTTTATCTCGATCATGCGGGGTTGCGACAATATGTGTTCCTTCTGTGTAGTACCTTTTACGAGAGGTCGGGAACGAAGTAGGGATCCTGAGTCAATTGTAACGGAAGCCAGCGACTTATTTGAAAAAGGGTATCGTGAAGTAACCTTGCTTGGTCAGAATGTGGACTCATTTAAGTGGAGTCCTGATGAGAACAATAAAGCTCGACTGGAAAAAAAAGAGGTGCGTGAGGTGATCAATTTTTCTCAACTTCTGGAGAAAGTTGCTAACATTCATCCAGAATTGCGAGTACGGTTCTCCACTTCACACCCCAAGGATATAACAGATGACGTGCTTCGCGTGATGGCCCGCTACGACAATATATGCAAGTACATACATCTTCCTGTCCAAAGTGGCAATTCGAGTGTATTAGAGCGGATGAACCGGGGCTATTCACGCGAATGGTACCTGGAAAAAATCAGTCGTATTCGTAAAATCCTTGGAACGGAATGCGGCATTTCCTCTGATATGATATCTGGGTTCTGTGGGGAGTCAGAGGAGGAGCACCGTGAAACCATTTCGTTGATGGACCGTGTGAAGTACGATTTCGCTTATATGTTTATGTATTCTGAAAGACCCGGTACACTGGCTGAGAAGAAATTTAACGATAATGTGCCGGATGTCGTGAAACAGCGAAGACTTGAAGAAATCATTCAAAAACAGAACCTGCATTCGCTTGAACGCTATCAACAAGACATTGGAAAAATCCACAACGTGCTGATTGAAGGTTATTCAAAACGCTCCATCAATTTTCTCCAGGGAAGAAACTCTGCGAACAAGGTTATCATTTTCCCGAAAGAAAATAAAACGAAGGGTCAATACGTCAATGTCAGGGTAGAAACTTGTACGAAGGCAACATTACTAGGAAAAATTATATAAAGAAAAATGGCGATTACAGAAAACGATATTCAAAGTGTAAAGCAGCGATTCGGAATCATTGGCAATGCACCGATGCTTAATAATGCGGTGCGGGTAGCCATGCAGGTCGCGCCTACTGAAATGTCGGTGCTTATTACAGGTGAGAGCGGAAGTGGTAAGGAATCCTTTTCAAAGATTATTCATTTCCTCAGCCCCCGGAAACACGGACAGTTTATCGCCATCAACTGCGGTTCTATACCGGAGGGAACTATTGATTCCGAACTCTTTGGTCATGAAAAGGGCTCCTTCACCGGGGCCCATGAATCACGCAAGGGCTATTTTGAAGTAACGAATGGAGGCACCAACTTTCTCGATGAAATCGGCGAGATGCCCCTCGGTACGCAGGCGCGTTTGTTACGTGTATTGGAGAATGGCGAATTCATAAAAGTGGGTTCGTCCAAAGTATTAAAGACGGATGTTCGCGTGGTGGCCGCAACCAATGTTAATCTCATGCACAAAGTGGAAAACGGTAAATTCCGCGAAGATCTTTACTACCGTCTTAACAGTGTTCCAATTTACGTACCCCCACTGCGTGAGCGGGGCAAGGATGAAGAGTTGTTATTCAGAAAATTTGCATCGGATTTTGCAGAACGATATAAAGTGAAACCCATTTCATTGACGGAGGATGCAAAAGAAGTTTTGTTAAAATACCGGTTTCCGGGAAACATCCGTCAACTTAAAAATCTGGTCGATCAGATTTCGGTTCTTTCCACCGACACAAAGGAAATAAGTGGTGAAGTCCTGCAGAGTTATCTGCCCAACCAAACAAGTTTGCCTGCCTTGTACAAAGACGTAGCAGGCCAGGATCTATCCGAGCGTGAGATTCTTTATAAAGTCTTATTTGATATGCGCAAAGATGTGAATGAGCTTAAGCGTATTGTCCTTGAAAGTGTTGGAAACCCGTCAAACGCTGCGCAGATTGTAAAGGAGAATCCACACTTATTTGCCGAGGTGCAACCCGAGCGGTCAATCACGCGGGAACCGGCCGTTTTCAATATCAATGGAAATGGAAAAACAACAGAAGAGCCAGCGGCCGAGGTCCAAGATATTAGTCATGAGGCAGAAGATGATTCACTTTCCATTGAAAAGAAAGAAAAAGAGTTGATCATGCGCGCGCTGCGCAAGAATAATAATAAACGGAAATATGCGGCACGGGATTTGGGAATTTCGGAGCGAACACTCTATCGCAAAATCAAAGAATACGAACTTGAGAGTTGAAATTATAATCGTTGTTATTCTGGCCTTCATAACGGTAGAGAGCTGTAGTGTTTATTCCCTTTCCGGTGTGGCCACCACGGCAAAAACGATGGCCATTGATCCATTCTTTAACAATACGGATCTGGCTCCAGCCAATTTAGGCCAAACCTTTACGAACAAGCTCAAAGACTACTACCAGCAGAACTCGGGTCTTCGCGTCATCCCAGAAAATGCTGAATTGCACATTGAAGGGGTTATCTCCGATTACCGGATAAATAATATAGCTCCAGTATCCACAGGCAACCCAAATGCTCCAAATACAGCAGCCCTTTCCAGGCTCACCATCGGCGTGAAAATTACGTATGAGGACAACATTGAGCCTAAGAACGGTTTCAAGGACAGGACGTTCAGCTTCTACAAAGATTTCGACAACAATCTGATTTTCACAAACATTCAGGAGGACCTTGAAAAGAAGATATTTGATCAAATATTGATTGATATTTTTAATGCTACCGTGGCAACCTGGTAGTTTTCAGCGATTTGCGGACTCTCAGATTTTCCATTAGATTTACTAGTCAACTTTATATTTCATCAATGGATTCTTCTGGCTTTCGGTTGTTGTCAAAAAACTTTACGAACCTTACAGAAGAAGAATGTGTCCAGTTGCAGGAGCTCGCGAGACGGCACCCTTACAGCCAGCTTATTCACCTCATACATTCGAGAGCTGCCCAGGACCTGCACCATCCGGACAAAGTTCAATTACTAAATCAAAGTGCCGTGTATTCCAGCGACCGCAGTATTTTGAAGTGGGTTATGACGACTTCCCGCAAGGAACGAATCGCAGTGCCTATACTTCCCAATGCTGTAGCTGATGAGAGAATCGAAGCCCCCGCAATCGACCCACCTGTAACTAAGGAAAAAAGCGATACGTACAGGATCGCTCTGCCAAATGGAATTATTGAGACAAGCCAAAGACTTGAAAGCGGTAAAAAGATGACCCCACCTATCATGGTCCCAGATTACGAAGATGGGTTAACAGGTGATGCTTTACGTGAAGATCTTTACTTCGAATTGCAAAAGTTGAAAAGACTCAAACATGAATTTGAGGTAAGTTTGGAAGAATTTCAAAAATCGAATTATGGGGTGGTTGAGGCTAATCCGCAGCCAAAGCTGAAGCATTCAAGTGAGCCGGCTACGGAACCGTTGCTTGAGGACATCAAGACTACCAGGAAAAAACTGAAAGTGGATAATCCAAAACAAAAAGAACAAAATGAGATTATCGATCAGTTTATTAAAACCCAGCCAATCATCCCAAAAGCAAAGGCACAGCCTGCTAACGACCTTTCCGAAGATGCTGGTATTTTCAGTGATAATATTGTGTCTGAAACGCTCGTAGGCATCTTGTTAAAACAGGGAAAAAAGGATAAGGCCATTGAAGTTCTAAAGAAGCTGATTTGGAAGTTTCCACAGAAAAAGGCTTACTTTGCGGCTCAAATCGAAGAACTGAAAAATTAACTCATGTACACTTTATATATCAGCCTAACGCTTTTCGCAGCTGTACTACTGGTTTTGGTAGTATTAGCCCAAAACTCAAAAGGTGGCGGATTGTCAAGTCAATTTGGCGGAAGCAGTGCCAGCAATCTTATTGGGGTGAAAAAAACGGGTGACTTGCTTGAGCGCCTGACTTGGGGGCTAGCCATATCGGTGATGGTTTTTTCACTTGCAACCAACTTTTCTACTCCCAGCGGAGCCTCATCATCGGATGAACTTCTGGAGAGGGCTAAGGAGCAACGTTCCATTCCTGCTAATCCAAGCCCGAAGAAGGCTGACTCTACGACCACTCAACCTAAACCTAAATAGGATTCTATTCAGTCTTGGAAAGATGCTTCACGAGCAATCTTTTCGCTACCGGGACGAGTGTTTGTAGATATGGGAATTTCATTTTTGACAAAACCAAAAATGCAGCGGGGTTGGGAAGGTCTGAATACTGGCGGATCAATGTCAGCTTCATTTGCTCGTATGTATTGGTGAAATTGTAGTGTGTTGTATAGACAAGCTTAGTTTGCAACCCACGCATTTGCTCCGCACTATTTTGATAAACGGTAACCTGGTAGCGGTAGACGCTCGTCTCGTTTTCCGGAGGTTGTGTGATAAACATATATCCTTCATTGGCGTATAGCGGCACCACTCCTACTGGAGACAGCTCGCATTTTGACTCAACAAATTCATAGATGGTAGATCCTTCTTTCATTGAATCCTTTAATTGAGGAACTGCAAACTCCAGTATTGATTCAATTTCCTGCATAACAGTGTCGTCTTCGATCATCTTTTTGTAATTAAGCTCCAGCATTTTGAGATTTTCAAGTGAAAGCTCTTTCGGGAACGACTCGAAGATGAGTGCTTTATTATCCTGAAGGGCCACCAGGTTGCGGTAGTGAAAGACAAGGTCAGATAAGTGAGGATACAATTCTACCCTGCCAAAAGACTCTTTCACTCGCTTCAAATAGGCCAGCAAGACATATTTTTTATATTCAAAGTCTATGAGGCCATCGGTAAGCCAATTGTCTTTAAGATTATCCATAGATGAAGATTTACCGCTAATGTATATGCAAAACTTAATTCTCCAGTTAATTCTGCCATTTTTTCAATGTAACCCTGACAGAGTATGTAATGTTGACGTGTTGAGGAAGTATCTTTGGGGAAAACTGACCTGAATTGTCAAAAATGGCCTTTTGGCATGAAAATCGACACACGGGAAGCAGTTTATATTAAAATTTAAACTCTAAAATCCATATGGCTAAAATCAATTTCAAACCCAACGAAGACCGCGTGCTGGTAGAACCTGCAGCGGCGGAAGAAAAGACGGCCTCCGGCATCATTATCCCGGACACAGCCAAAGAAAAACCACAAAAAGGAAAAGTGATAGCCGTAGGCGAAGGCGTTAAAGACAAGCCTGTCACAGTGAAAGTTGGTGAGCATATTCTTTACGGAAAATATGCCGGCACCGAGATTACCATTGATGGTAAGGATTATCTCATTATGCGCAATTCCGATATTTTCGGAACGATCTAATTAACCCAATTAACTATCAAACATTATTATGGCAAAAGAAATTACATTCGATACATCCGCCCGTGACCGAATCAAGAAAGGCGTAGATAAATTGGCCAACGCAGTGAAAGTTACACTGGGTCCAAAGGGCCGCAACGTTATCATTGACAAGAAATTTGGCGCACCAACCGTTACAAAAGACGGTGTCACGGTAGCGAAAGAAATCGAGCTGAAAGATCCTATTGAGAACATGGGTGCACAGCTGGTGAAAGAAGTAGCATCCAAGACTGCCGATGCTGCCGGTGATGGTACGACGACTGCTACCGTGTTGGCGCAATCAATTTATGCGCACGGAATTAAGAACGTAGCCGCAGGAGCCAATCCGATGGACTTGAAGCGTGGCATTGACAAGGCAGTTGATGCTGTTGTTGAACACCTCAGGAAGCAATCAAAGGATATCAAAGGTTCAAAAGAGATCACGCAGGTAGCTACCATTTCATCCAACAACGACCACGAAATCGGTAAAATGATCGCTACCGCTATGGAGAAAGTTGGTAAAGACGGTGTGATCACGGTTGAAGAAGCAAAAGGAACCGAGACCGAAGTAAAAACGGTAGAAGGAATGCAGTTTGACCGAGGATACCTCTCCCCTTACTTCGTTACCAACACGGAGAAAATGGAAGCTGACCTCGAAAGTCCTTACATTCTTATCTATGACAAGAAGATCTCTTCTATGAAGGAACTTCTTCCCATCCTTGAAACAACGGCACAGACTGGCAAACCACTTTTAATCATCGCTGAAGAAGTAGAAGGTGAAGCGCTTGCTACCCTGGTGGTAAACAAGATTCGTGGTGCACTGCGCGTTGCAGCTGTTAAAGCGCCCGGTTTCGGTGACAGAAGAAAAGCTATGCTGGAAGATATCGCTGTGCTCACAGGTGGTAAAGTAATCTCGGAAGAGACCGGTATGAAACTTGAAGATACCAAATTGGATTCGCTCGGCCGCGCCGAGAAAATCAACATTGACAAAGACAATACTACCATCGTAAACGGCGCCGGTAAAAAGGCTGAAATAAACGGTCGTATTAATCAAATCAAAGCTCAAGTTGAATCTACAACCTCCGACTACGATCGCGAAAAACTGCAAGAGCGTCTTGCTAAGCTTTCCGGTGGAGTGGCGATCCTATACATCGGCGCCGCTACAGAAGTAGAAATGAAAGAGAAGAAAGACCGCGTTGACGATGCATTGCACGCAACCCGGGCTGCCGTTCAGGAAGGTATCATACCTGGTGGCGGTGTAGCTTACATTCGTGCCATTGAAGCGTTGAAGACATTGGTTGGTGATAACGAAGATCAGGCAACGGGTGTTAATATCATCCGGTTGGCTCTTGAGTCACCGCTAAGAACAATTGCGGAAAATGCCGGACAAGAAGGCTCTGTTGTAGTTAACAAAGTAAAAGATGGCAAGAAGGACTTCGGTTACAATGCAAGTGATAACAAGTACGAAGACTTCTTCCCTGCTGGTATAATTGACCCTACAAAAGTAGCGCGTCTTGCTCTTGAAAACGCAGCTTCTATTGCAGGTCTGCTGCTTACTACGGAAGCAGTGGTTTCCGAAATACAGGAAGAGAAAGAAGCTCCTCAGATGCCCGGTGGCGGAGGAATGGGTGGAATGATGTAGTGTCAAACCATAAGTTGAGAAGAGAGAATTGGAATAATCAAAGGCCCTGGCGAAAGCTGGGGCCTTTGTGTTTTGGAAGTGTCTGAATTAGTAAAGACTTTATTGTTTTGAGAAGGGATGAATGGAAATGGAATTACTAACTTGGTTGGTCAATAGTCAAGTAATGGTAAGTGCTCTAGAACAAATTGAAGGTTTCACCTTGTTTCTCCTGCTCCACATGGGCCGTGTGGATGGCTCTCTTCATCCGAACGAACGAGATACGATCCTTGAAAAAATGAAGGAATTATTTCCAGAAAATTCTTCCTATGAACAAACGCTGACAGTGATGGAGCTGCAATACAGCCAATTAAAATATGGTGGGGCCGAAGCCATTCTGAAAGAAGGATTCCGGAAATTTTCTCAAATAGATCCTCTCAAACGAAAGGAAATCTACACCGCTCTTTTTGACATTATCAATGCAAACGGGCGTGTCAACGAAGAAGAAACTCAAACGCTTCAGATTTTTAAATCGTGGCTCCTCTTTTAAGTGGTTCAGTCTTTCCTGGCACTACGGTATAGGAGCAGCAGCATACCAAAGAAGAAGAGTGTTCCCATTATGAAGTAACCACCCTCACCCAGGGCACTTGTCAGTCCGGATTCTGAATTGACGGTGGTCATTCCTTTAGAAAAGAAAACATTTAGTACGGCAACGATTACACCGGTGATCGCCCCGCCAGCCACCAGCCCAGTGGCAAATAAATTACCATAACTTAACTCACCATCTGCTGCGTTATTTCTGTCTTTTCCTCTCCAATCGATAAAGCCCTTCACAGCGCCACCTACAAAAATGGGCAGTGTTGTAGACAATGGCAAATAGAGACCGATTGCAAACGCGAGCGCTTTGATATTGCATAATTCAAGCGTCACTGCAATAAAAATTCCTACCATAATATATTGCCAATCGAGGTTGAATGATAAGATACCGCGAGTGAGTGTAGCCATCAACGTTGCCTGGGGAGCAGGGAATTTTTCTGTTCCAATGCCATGATGTATTCCTTGCTTCAACATTTCCTCTGTAGGCGAGTCAAGGACCTGGACAATCAATCCAATAGCAACCGAAGAGACAATGGCTCCAATAAAAAGTGCCAACTGCTGATATTTCGGCGTGGCCCCAATGAGGAAGCCTGTTTTCAAATCTTGTGAAGTCCCGCCGGCATTGGCTGCTGCTATACAAATCATTCCGCCCACTACGAGCGCCAACGGTTCATAAAATTTTCCTGACCAACCAATCGAAGTAAAGATCAAACAGGTTCCCATCAATGTTGCAATGGTCATCCCCGATATAGGACTGTTACTTGTACCGACCAGGCCCACGATACGGCTGGATACTGTGACAAAGAAGAACCCGAAGATGATCATCAATACTCCCAGAAAAAGTTTTTGAAGGATGTTGTCACCAGGAATAAATTGAGAAGGTAGAAGCACGATAATCAGAACCAAAGCAAGGCTTCCAATGATGACTACGCGGAAAGATAAATCGCGCTCAGTACGAAGAATGCTCGTTTCACTTTTGTCTTTTAAGGATACCAGGCTGTCGCGAAACGAATTGACAATGGTTGGAAGTGTTTTCAGGAGCGTTATAAAACCGCCCGCAGCGACGGCACCCGCTCCTATCTGGCGGATGTACGCGAAGTAAATCGCCAATGCCGGGTTGGAAAACGTTTTGGTAACAGGGTCCCAACCGCCCTTTCCGCCGGCCGTCGAAAGGTCCGCCAGGTATCCCACTTTTGTCAACTGTGTGGCTATCAGCTCGGGGTTCACTAATGTTGATAGCAAGGGAATCATGGCCCACCATGCCAGCACGGACCCTGCCACCAGAACCCCCGATATTTTTGGACCAATGATGTATCCCACACCCAGGTACTCAGGAGTGATCTCACCGTTTATAGTGGCCGAAGGCCAAAACTTATTTGCCTGGTTTGTGATGAACGTTGGTGTTTCTGCAATGACATGGAAAACCTTTTGAAGCATGGCATAGAGAAAGGCCACGCCCATTCCGGCAAAGGCCGTTTGAGCGAGTACCCCACCCTTCTCTCCCGCCTGCAGCACTGATGCACAGGCAGTGCCCTCCGGATACGGAAGGTTTTCATGTTCCTTAACGATCAAGGATCGTCGTAGCGGGATCATCATCATCGTGCCCAGCATACCGCCCAGTCCTGCTAGTACCAAAATCGTTATGTAATTGAAGTACGGTGCCCCAACACTGATGCCATCGTCTCCAACCGACAAGAACATAAATCCCGGCAGGGTAAATGCCACGCCGGCAGCAATCGACTCACCGGCCGAGCCGGTGGTTTGAATAATATTATTTTCAAGAATAGTCGTTTTGAATAGTTTTCTGCCAAGGGTGATTGCAATGACGGCAATCGGTATGGAGGCGGTAACTGTAAGGCCAGCACGCAGGGCCAGGTACACCGTTGAACATCCAAAGACGATGCCGAAGAAAGATCCCAATAGGATAGCCTTCAACGTGAATTCGGCCATGTTCTGTTCGGGGGCCACGTAGGGTTTGAATTTTTCTAAGCTTTCCATGTTAATAATATTAGTGGATGTCTCCCATTAATTTCTTGAGGGGTTTGTTTAGTAGGATAACGATGATCCCTGCAATCATCATCACTTTTACAACTACCCAGAATAAGTCGATCAACAATTTAGGATTTGCTGAGATAGCGCCACCGTCAAATTCCCCGGCAAATAGACCTGCAATTAAATTTCCAAAAGCCAGTGACATAAACCAGATACCCATCATCTGGCCTACGATTCGTTTTGGCGAAAGCTTTGTTACAGAACTTAACCCAATTGGATAAAGACATATCTCCCCAAAGGTGTGAAGAAGATAGGTAATGATAAGCCAGTTTGGCGATACGCCTTTGCCGCTATTCAGATAGATTAATGATGCTCCCATCATGACTGCGTAGCCCAAACCCATAAAAATTAATCCGAAGGAAAGCTTTAAAGGTGTGGAGGGGCTTACGTTTCGCTTCGCGAGCCAAACCCATAGCCAGGCAAACATCGGTGCAAAGATCAGCACGGCACCGGCGGGCACCGTCTGAAACCATCCCGATGGAAATTCAAAATCAAAAGCGTTCAAGAACCGGTTCGTGTATCGATCTGCAAATAGGGTAAGCGATGAGCCTTGCTGTTCATAACCTGCATAAAACATGGCGGAGGCCAGAAAAAAAATTCCAATCACTTTGACTTTGCTTCGTTCATCCTTTTCCAGTTTTTCGAAGAATATGAGGTTTCCAAAATACAGTACGACGATTGCAATTATTATATAGGCAGAACCCTTTGCCATTGAAACCGGGTTGATACTTATTACCTGTGTCAGGAGCAAGGTCACCAGTACGACCAGGAGAAAGCCTAGAATCATCAGAGCTCTCTTGATATTCCTTTCCCGTGCAGCTTGCTTTAAGGGATCGGAAAGCTTGATTGGTTCCACCCCGGCAGAACCCAAATTATTCTCCGTAATTTTATACTGAATGACGCCCGCCAGCATACCGATGCCAGCTGCAGCAAATCCATAGTGCCAGTTAATTTTCTCTCCCAGATAACTGGTGATAATAGGCGCAATGGTTGCCCCGATATTGATCCCCACGTAAAAAATTGAGAAGCCAGCATCCCTTCGGGCCTGGTCAGATGAAGAATATAGTTCGCCTACCAGACTGCTGATGTTTGGCTTTAGTAAACCCGTGCCCATCACAATTAAAAGGAGTCCCACAAAAAAAGTTTGACTGAATGGGAAAGCGAGACAAAAATGTCCCATCGTTATAAGGCATCCTCCATAAAAAACAGATTTGCGAAGGCCAAAATATTTATCTGCCAGCCAACCACCGGGCAAGGCAAGCAAATAGACGAACATGGTGTACAATCCGTAAACAGCCCCTCCAGTTTTTTCGTCCATGCCCATACCACCTTCCTCAATTGCGGCTGTCATGAATAAGATAAGCAGGGCCCGCATGCCGTAGTAGCTAAAACGCTCCCACATCTCGGTGAAAAATAAGGTAGCCAGTCCCCGAGGATGACCGAAGAAAGTTTTTGTATCAGGCATTAACAGTCAAAGTAGGTCTATTAACGTTGCCAGTCAAGTTTCAATGCGGCGATCCGTCCTGCAACAGCGTGCTCGAATTCCTTGATATTGCATTGCCCCCCGACTAGATGCTTTGTCACAAAAAAAGCCCCAACGAATCGGGGCACCAATGACATTCATCATTCCATTGTCTCGACTTCCAGTCGCCACTTCTCAGGAGAACGCCACAAGCTGGAGAGCAAGAGCTCCCGCATGAAAATAAATTCTTTTGGAAGCTTATCATACATCCGTTCGAAGAGCTCTGCGTGGTCAAGCAATTCTTTCTTCCAGGCTTCCCGGTCAATGTTCATGATCGCTTCAAACTGTTGGCGAGTGAAATCAGATCCAGTCCAATCGATATCGTCATAATGCGGCATCCATCCGATGGGGCTCTCGACAGCATTGGATTTGCCTTGAATTTTTTCAACGATCCACTTCAATATTCTCATATTCTCGCCATAACCAGGCCACTGAAAATTTCCGTTCTCGTCTTTACGAAACCAATTGACACCAAAAATTCTTGGTGGATTGGGAATGTTACGCCCAAACTGCAGCCAATGATTAAAATATTCACCCATGTGATAACCGCAGAATGGAAGCATAGCGAAAGGATCTCTTCTCACCTTTCCAACCTCACCGAATGCAGCAGCTGTCGTTTCCGAGCCCATGGTCGCTGCGAGGTAGACGCCGGAATTCCAATTGTGCGCTTGATAAATCAACGGAATAGTGTTGCTGCGCCTGCCTCCAAAAACAAACGCTCCAACGGGTACTCCATTTGGATCTTCCCATGATGGATCAAGGACCGGATTTTGGATAGCGGGAGCAGTAAAACGAGCATTTGGATGCGCGCACGGCTTTCCACTGGCCGGATCCCATTTTTGTCTATGCCAATCGATCAGACCTTTTGGCGGTTCCTTCGTCATACCCTCCCACCACACGTCACCATCGGGTGTTACGCCAACATTCGTAAATATGGTGTCCTTTGAAATGGTTGCCATGGCATTTGGGTTGGTCTTTATGTTTGTCCCGGGGGCCACTCCGAAATATCCTGCCTCCGGGTTAATGGCATACAACTTCCCGTCCTTGCCAGGCTTTATCCAGGCGATATCATCTCCAACCGTTGTAATCTTCCACCCACCGAATTCTTTTGGTGGGATAAGCATAGCAAAATTTGTTTTGCCACAGGCACTTGGAAAAGCGGCCGCAACATAGGATTTATCTCCCTGTGGACTTTGCACGCCCAGGAGAAGCATGTGTTCGGCAAGCCAGCCTTCATCCCGGGCCATCGATGATGCAATCCGCAATGCAAAACATTTTTTACCCAGTAAGGCATTGCCGCCATAGCCCGAGCCGTACGAAACAATGGAGCGGTCTTCGGGATAATGAACAATATATTTTACAGTGGGATTTGTTGGCCACTGTACATCCTGCTGACCGGCCTTAAGTGGAGCGCCAACTGAATGCAAACATTTCACATACTCACCATCAGCGGCCAGGACGTCCATCACTTTTTTGCCAACCCGTGTCATGATGTGCATATTAACCACTACATATTCTGAATCAGAAATCTGCACACCAATGTGTGAGAGTGGGGAGCCTACGGGCCCCATGCTAAACGGAATCACATATAACGTACGTCCCTGCATACAACCTTCAAAAAGTTTCTTAAGCCTGGGTTTCATCTCTTTTGGGTCAACCCAGTTATTGGTGGGGCCGGCATCTTCTTTCCAGCGGCTGCATATGTACGTGCGGTCTTCTACTCGAGCCACATCACTGGGATCAGAGAAACATGCATAACTATTTGGTCGCTTCTTTGGATCGAGTCGGATAAAGGTGCCTTTCTGCACCAGTTGCTCGCACAGATCCTTATATTCTTCTTTAGAACCATCGCACCAACGAATATCATCAGGCTTGCATAAACTAGACATTTGGTTCACCCAATCCTTCAATTCGGTATGCTTGATCGTGTAGGTGTTTTTGGAAATCTGAGGCTCAGTCATATTCAAATGTGCTTTGTTGGAGTTGCAAAATAAGGATTGAAAAGGTCAAAATGAAATAGTTCAATCGATTGCGATGGCACAAAAAACTATTGTCTTCGCCAACGATTTAGGGGCATAGTTGTGCAAGAAGGATTTATATTTGCTGAAATTTTCAAACCGTGACCAGAAAAGTAAACGTGGGAATCGTGCAGATGTCGTGTTGCGCTGTGCCCAAAGAAAACCTTGAAAAGGTGAAATCGAAAATCATCGAGCTCTCTAAACAGGGAGCCCAGATCATTTGCCTGCAGGAACTCTTTACCTCTTTGTATTTCTGCGATGAGGAGAATCATGATAACTTTAAGTTGGCCGAAGCAATCCCGGGGCCTTCGACGGATTTTCTCGCTCCGCTGGCCAAGGAATATAAGGTTGTAATCATTGCTTCGCTTTTTGAGAAACGTGCCGAGGGACTTTACCACAATACCACCGCGGTTATTGACGCCGATGGGACCTACCTGGGAAAATATCGTAAGATGCACATCCCCGATGATCCGGGTTACTATGAAAAATTCTATTTTACTCCAGGGGATCTGGGTTATAAAGTTTTTAAAACAAAATACACCACGATCGGAATTTTGATCTGCTGGGATCAATGGTACCCGGAGGCTGCACGGATCACATCGTTGATGGGAGCGGAAATACTTTTCTATCCGACCGCGATTGGTTGGGCGAGCAACCAAAATCAAGAAACGAATGAAGAGCAATACAATGCGTGGCAAACGATCCAGCGTTCCCATTCCATAGCAAATGGTGTTTATGTAGTTTCCGTTAACCGGGTGGGAACCGAAGGGCCGATGAAATTTTGGGGTGGTTCTTTTATCTCGAGCCCTTTCGGAAAATTATTATACAAAGCACCTCACGAACAAGAAACCATCCATGTAGAAGAGCTTGACCTGGAAAAGAGCGACCGCTATCGCACGCATTGGCCATTCCTGCGCGATCGCCGGATTGACAGCTATCAACCTATACTAAGTCGATTTTTGGATGAGACCTGGGATAGAAAGTAGAAAGTAGAAAGTAGCATGGCTCAAACACCGAAGCAACTCGGCTTTCAATTTCCTGCCGAGTTTGAAAAACATACTGCAACATGGCTGAGCTGGCCTCACAAGGAGGCTTCATGGCCTGGTGAAATTGAAAGCATTTATCCTGCGTATTCGTTCTTCGTAAAGATTTTAGCACAATCTGAGCACGTGCATATTAACGTGGCGGATCCGGTAATGAAAACAAAAGCTCTTGAACACTTGTCCCGGGTTGGGGCCAATCTCTTGGCCATCCAATTCCATTTTAACCCTACCAATGACGCCTGGTGTCGCGACCATGGTCCGGCTTTTCTTATCAATAAGAAGGAAAAAAAGAAAGCGATTATTGATTGGGGTTACAATGCATGGGGAGGTAAATATCCTCCCTATGATTTAGACGATATTATTCCAACGCGTATTGCGAATGATCTGAAACTTCAGGTATTCAATCCAGGAATCGTGATGGAAGGAGGTTCAGTCGATTTCAATGGAGCTGGCACCGTTCTCACAACCACGGCATGCCTCCTCAATAAGAACCGCAATCCAACGCTGACACAAAAACAGGTAGAACAATATCTCATCAATTATTACGGCGTTGAACAGGTACTTTGGCTCGGTGATGGAATTATCGGAGATGATACAGACGGTCACATCGATGACATCGCCCGATTCGTAAATACCGATACGGTGGTGACGGTTGTGGAAGAGGATAAGTCTGATGAAAATTATGAGGTGCTGCAGGAAAATCTGAAGACGCTAAAGGCCATGCGTCTATTGAATGGCCAACCTCTTAGAATTATCGA
Source organism: Cyclobacteriaceae bacterium (assembly GCA_025350305.1). Classification (GTDB taxonomy): domain Bacteria; phylum Bacteroidota; class Bacteroidia; order Cytophagales; family Cyclobacteriaceae; genus ELB16-189. The sequence continues at coordinate 29,033 of JANXYC010000213.1, forward strand.
ACTCCCGATGCCCTCCCCTGTTTTGTATGAAGATCAACGGCTACCTGCCTCCTATGCTAACTTTTATATCTCCAATCAACATGTGATCGTGCCGACCTACCGCTGCAAAAATGATCATAAGGCTTTACAGATTCTGAGTCAAGCCTTTCCCCAGCATGAAGTAATTGGTATTGACTCGGTTGACATTATCCGGGGGCTAGGCAGTTTTCATTGTCTCAGTCAGCAGGAACCGGCGCTATAGTTTAAAGCGTCTTGGCATAGATAATGTCAGCCTTCACACTCTCCCATGATGATTTAGGATAGGTGTCATGCTCAAGATATGCATGTTTAAGTCCCGCCAATGATGCATACGAAAGTAATTGTCTGAAATCGATGGAGCCGGTGCCGAGGTCTGCATTTTTTTTGCGATCCGCCTTATCCATATCCTTCAAGTGCCATTGTTCAAAGTTGCCGGGATATTTTTTGAAATAATCAACCGGGTTCTTTCCAGCAAAGGTGGTCCAATACATGTCCATCTCCATACCAACAAGTTTTGGGTCAAGTTCAGCGAGCATCAAATCATACGGAACCTGATCACCAATCTTATCGAATTCGAACGCATGATTGTGATAATTCATGCGCACGTCATTCTTTTTACAAAGTTCTCCGGCCCTATTTAGTTTCTCGCATACAAATTTGTAATCGTCAAGCGTTTTCCGTTCATCGTCAGCCAGATAGGCGAGGACCATGTATTCCTGTCCCACTTCCTTTGCATCATTCACAGCACGTTCCCATTCATTCAGGATTGTACCTTTCATAGCTTTTGATCGCTCCGCCTTTCCCAATGCGTAATGGCCGCTTGGCACACTCATTCCGAGGGTTTTCACATAATCACCAAACTCCTTCACCTTCATTCCAAACAACATTCCATCATTGTACCCAAACGTTTCCAGTTCCTGATATCCCAGGTCTGACAATTGCTTGAGTACGCCTTTCGCGTCCTTAAAAATCACATCGCGAAGGGTGTATAGTTGTATTCCAATTTTACGATTAGCAGGTAATGGAAAAGCCAGACCATTGAAGGTGGCCGTTGCTGCTACCGCCAATGTGCTGGCGCTAATAAATTGTCTTCGGTTCATGTTGCTGATTGTTGTTGTTTGATCCAGTCGTACGCTTCCTTTTCGTTTGAGAAAACTCCAAGATGAATGTTCTTTAGCTTATATTTTTCATCTGTATCCAGTTTAAATTTTTCCATCGGGTAATCAGCAAAAATACTGGCCCCCAGTATGACCGCATGAATGCGGACTCCGGCTTTATTGAAGAGTAAATCTTCCCACACATTTACCAACCAGGCTTCTACGTCTTCGTCTAATTCGCCCAGCAACTCGGTATCGGCCATCCAGGCCAGGTTACTATACGACTTCTTCAATTGGAGATATTCTTCCTGAATCCTTCGAAGATTGTATTTAAATTCCTCACCCGGTGGTTCTTTCACCCAGCGATGACGCAGCAGCGGGAGGCTGTCATCTAACTCACACTGAACATACTCATTTTCAAAAATGCTTATAAGCATGAAATTGGGACCAGCATTGGACTTATCCTGTATATCAAAAATTAGCTACCTATTTTATCTCCCGGATCTTGATGTTTCTAAACCACACCTGGTTGCCATGATCTTGCAGGGCGATATGACCTTTCCTGGCTTTGCCAAAATCAGGTGACGTCTTGAATTTACTTCCCTGGATCATCGCTTCCCATTCCGGCGTAAACATTTCTGTCTCCACTTGCTTCACATCATTCAACCATAGCTCGAGATGACCCCTGTTAGAAATGATTTTAGCCGTGTTCCATTCTCCCGCGGGGTGAACGGATTCAGTCTTGCTTGCTATCAGATCATACAAGTTCCCCGCACGATGCTTATCAATCTTCGCATCCGGATGGCAGGTATTGTCCAGGACCTGCATTTCGGGGCCTGTCTTCCAAACATAATCATACTTCGGATCTTCCACAACATTGAAAATTATTCCACTATTGCCACAGGGTTCTATTTTCCAGTCGACGCTGAATTCATAATTTTCGAATTCCTCCTTTGTGACAAGGTCACCGCCTCCCATGGTTTGCCAGTCCTTTTTGTTGGAAGCATCAAGATATAACGCTCACTCACCAATTTTCCAGGCCGGGCCGATTTTGTCACTCTTAAAGCTATGCCAACCGGAAAGGGTTTTGCCATCGAACAAAAGTTTCCAATCCGCTTTCTTTTCTTTGTCTGTGAGCGTATTTGGTGCTGATGGCTGCGCAAACGAGTTACATCCGCTAATCAAAATACATCCCAGTAAAACGATCTTTTGCATCTTCATATGTCATTAATTTAATGTTCCTTTTCTCCATCCAGGGACAACACATATCTTGCCATCTTTTCAGCATCGGCCACTGACACGTCCGGATGAGCATTCATGGGCACCTCACCCCAGACCCCGACACCGCCTTTTATGATTTTATCGGCCAGCATTTTCACATTGGCTTGCGTAAACTCATATTTCTTTGCGACATCTGTATGGGAAGGACCTATTATCTTATTGACGGAATGGTGGCAGGTCTTGCAATCGTTTGATTTTACAAGGGCTTCCCCTTGTGCGATAACATCCACTGAAGCCGGTGCCTCCGATTTGCTTTCATTGGCTGCATACTCTTCTGCATTGGAACCTTCCTTTTTTCCTCCACAAGCAGTCACGAGCGCAGCAAATGCAAGAAGACTAACGGAATAAATAATTTTCTTCATCATTTTAAGTTTAGATACCCAGTATTTTTTTATTGAGTTTAGCGTTTTTTCCTGTAGATGCAAAGTCATCAAATGCTTTCTCCGTTACCTGGATCATATGATTTTTAATAAACGGTGCACCTTCAGCTGCCCCTTGCTCCGGATGCTTGATACAACACTCCCACTCCAGCACGGCCCATCCATCATAATCGTACTGTGCCAGTTTTGAAAAGATCGATTTAAAATCCACCTGTCCGTCACCCAACGACCGGAAACGGCCCGGCCGATCCACCCATCCCTGGTAACCCCCATACACCCCACTCCTTCCCGTTGAATTAAATTCTGCATCTTTTACGTGAAACATCTTGATGAACGAATGATAGAAATCAAGATATTGAAGGTAGTCAAGTTGCTGCAATACAAAGTGGCTGGGATCATAAAGAATGTTACAACGTTCATGTTTACCTGTGGCTTCCCAAAATCTTTCAAATGTAATGCCATCGTGCAGGTCCTCTCCAGGGTGAATTTCGTAACAAAGATCTACCCCATTCTTATCAAACGTATTCAGAATAGGCAACCATCGCCTTGCGAGCTCTTTAAATCCATCGTCCACCAATCCAGCCGGACGCTGTGGCCAGGGATAGACAGTATGCCACATGAGCGCGCCCGAAAATGTGACATGTGCATTCAATCCAAGATTCTTACTGGCCTTTGCTGCATACCGCAGCTGGTCAACGGCCCAGGCAGTCCTTTCTTTGGGCTTTCCTTGCACTGACTTGGGAGCAAAGCCATCAAACATTTCGTTGTACGCTGGATGAACAGCCACTAATTGGCCCTGCAGGTGGGTAGACAATTCGGTGATTTGCACACCGCAGGATTCTACAGTCTCTTTTAATTCATCACAATACTCTTTGCTCTCTGATGCTTTTTTCAAATCCATGCAACGACCGTCCCAGGTGGGTATCTGGACGCCCACATACCCAAGTGAAGCTGCCCACTTGCAAATAGATTTAAGGTTATTGAAGGGAGGTTCGTCACTCATGAACTGAGTAAGAAATATGGCCGGGCCTTTGATGTTCTTCATGCGGAGTTTAGTTATACTTCATGATTCTTAACTTCAATTCGCTGTCCATTACCTAATGACTAAATTTTTACTTTTGTCCATTTCTGGTTAGACCTGGAAGACTTGATCACTGTATCGACAAACGCCATTCCTCTAACGCCGTCTTCCACATCGGGAAAATCGTATTTGGCCGGATCAACCTTCTTGCCGGGCTTATGGTCACGAACAGCTTTTGCAAAATTCATGTAAAGGTTAGCAAATGCTTCCAGGTATCCTTCCGGATGGCCATTTGGTGTGCGGATGTTTTTCTTCGCTGATTCGGAAAGATATCCCCATCCTGCGCGGTAAATTTCCCTGGGCTTGTCGAGCCATTTTAGGATTAACGTGTTGGGCTCTTCCTGTCTCCACTCCAGACCACCCTTTTCGCCGTACACCCGGATGTTCAAATTATTTTCATCACCAGCTGCCACTTGAGTCGCCAACAGAATTCCGGTTGCGCCATTCTCAAACTTGAGCAGCATGGAGCTATCATCATCCAACTGACGGCCCTTTACCACAATGTTCAGCATCGCACAGACTTCACTGATATTGGAGCCTGTGACATACTCGGCAAGATTTGCTGCGTGGGTTCCAATATCGCCAATGGCTCCGCCTGCACCAGACTTGGACGGATCAGTTCGCCAGCTCGCCTGCTTTTGGCCGGTATTTTCAAGGAATGTAGCCAACCAGCCTTGTGGATATTCAACATACACCTTCCGCATTTTCCCAATTTCCCCCGTGGCCACCATGTTACGCGCTTCCTTCACCATCGGATAGCCGGTATAGGTGTGGGTAAGAGCAAAAACGAGTTGGGTTTTATCAACAAGCTTCTTCAAGGCCTTCGCTTCGGTGAGGTTGAATGCGAGGGGCTTGTCGATAATCACATGAAAGCCATTTTCCAGCGCCATCTTGGCGGGAGCAAAGTGCATGTGATTGGGCGTGACAATAGAAACGAAATCCATGCGCAAGTCTCCCGGAAGGTCTCGCTCCTTTTCCATCATCTCCGCAAAGCTGCCGTAGACGCGATGCGGGTTTAGATATAGTGCCTGACCGGTAGCCTTCGATTTTTCAGGGCTGCTGCTAAAAGCACCGCAGACCAATTCGATCTCACCATCAAGGTTTGCTGCCTTGCGATGGACGCCACCGATGAATGCATCCAGGCTACCGCCTACCATGCCCATGCGAATTTTTCGTTTCATTCTGTTAACCAATTTTAAAGAAGGCCTGATGCCCATGTTAAAATTGCCACGGCCTTAAGGCCGTGGCAATTCATTGGGTTTAAAGTTACTATTCCCAAACTTTAAAATGTCTAAAAATCAGGAATTATAAAACTGGTGAATGGATTTTATTACCCGGTCAATTTCCTCTTCTGACAATTCCGTGTAGAAGGGAAGTCGGAGAATGCATTCGGAGAATCGGACAGCCGAAAAAAGCTCCCTTCCGCTATACTTTGAATGGAAGTAGGGACTGCTATGAAGTGGCAAATAATGGAAAATAGCCTGAATTTCCTGTTTTTTAAGGTGATTCATGATTGCATTCCGTTCACTCTCCGATCGGCTTACCAGATAAAACATATGTGCATTATTTGTGGAATAGTCTGGGATGATAGGCAGTGAAAAATGACCTTCCTTCACTTGAAACTGTAGTCCTTCAAAATAATGATTCCAAACGGTGAGTCGTTTCTTCTGAATGGCATCCACTTCTTGTAATTGTGCCCAGAGGAAAGCAGCCGTCATTTCGGAAGGGAGAAAGGATGATCCTATATCAATCCAATTATACTTGTCCACTTCGCCCCGAAAAAACGCCGATCGATTTGTTCCCTTTTCCCACAGTACCTCGGCACGTTGAGAAAATTTTTCGTCATTGATTATCAGCATTCCACCTTCACCGGAAATAATATTTTTGGTTTCGTGAAAGGAGAAACATGCCAGGTGACCGATCGAACCCAGGGGCTTCCCTTTGTAATAGGAATCAATTGCTTGCGCAGCATCTTCGACCACAAAAAATCGGTACTTGTCAGCCAGGTCCATCAATGCATCCATGTCGCATGCAACTCCTGCATAGTGAACGGCGACCACAGCTTTTGTTTTATCCGTAATCAATTGACGAACGTGGTTCATATCCAGGTTAGGCGTTTCCTTTTCAGAATCAGCAAAAATCAATTTTGCTCCACGCAATGCAAAAGCGTTGGCTGTTGAAACGAATGTAAAAGAAGGAAGGATGATTTCATCTTCAGGCCCAACGTCCAGAAGAAGTGCTGCCATTTCGAGGGCATCGGTGCACGACTGCGTTAAAAGTGTTTTCTTAAAACCATACCGGCTGGTGAAAAACTGCTGGCATTGTTGAGTATAAAACCCATTACCCGAGAGCTTTTCACGCTCAACGGCATCACGGATATAATCTAATTCTCTACCCGTTAAATAAGGTTTGTTGAAGCCAAGCATTGCTGAAATTCAATCAAATTTAGGATAAATAATGCTGGGGAATGGCACGGGTGTATCTCAAATTGTCGCGGTTAGGCAGCAACTTTAAAATTGGTTTTTGTTAGTTCAATAACTTTGCTCCATTGACCATTCATATGAGTTACCCTTAAGTTGAGCATATTTTGAGCACCCTTCTTGCTCCACCGTTGGCCTGAGAGTTTCATTCTTTTTTGGACTACTGTGCGATGAGCCGATTCAATGGCCCCTGAGCCAATAATCCCACAACCAATTTGTTGATAATATTTGTAATCCATTCTTGTCTTATTGCTT
>JANXYC010000220.1 GCA_025350305.1 Cyclobacteriaceae bacterium
GGCCAGTCCTTTTTGCTCCATGAAGTTCTGCGCATTAAGGAATGATTCTTGTGCCAATTTAAACATGCGCAAATTGTAATAACCGATGGCCAGGTCCAGCGTGTCGCGCGCGATGTCGGAGATCGCCTTGTCTTTTCGGTCCTTCATCGCGTACAGCACCCTTGCACCCCCTTCACCCTTATTCTCCACATCAAAGAAGCCGGCATTTTCATTCACCGACATGGTGAATTGAAAATCGATGGAATCAAGTTTTGCTCTTTTCTTCGCCCCCGAACTGCCAAGGTCCTTAACAAATTTATCTGCCCAATCGTCCTGGGCCGTTACCTGCAGGCTTATCAATAGCATTGCAAAAACAATTTGTACTCTCATAATTCGTTGTTCGTTTTTCGTTGTTCGTTGTTCGTTATTTCGCAATCAACAAATCAAAACCCGTCCACCTCCCGGTAGGCCCTGATCAGCGCTATTTCTCCTTCTTTCCCCTCCTTCGCATTGCCGTGCTCCATTCCCATCACGCCCTTGTAACCTTTGTCATACAGGTGTTTGAAAATATTTTTGTAATTGATTTCCCCCGTGGTCGGTTCCTTGCGCCCAGGATTATCGCCAATCTGGAAGTAGGCAATTTCATCCCAGCAAAGTTCGATGTTTTGAATAAGGTTGCCTTCATTGCGCTGCATGTGGTAGATATCATACAGGATTTTGCACGTCGGACTTTTCACCGCTTTGCAGATTTCATAGGTTTGGCTGGAGGTGCGCAAAAACAGTTCGGGTGTATCGCTCAGCGGTTCCAACACCATGACTAACCCTGCTGGTTCAAAAATAGCTGCGCCTCTTCGAAGCGTGTCAATAACATTGGCCGTCTGGATGCCGATAGGAATTTTTCGGTCGTAAAATCCCGGTACAACGGTCATCCATTTCGCATTCACACGTTTTGCCACTTCCACGCAGGTCTTACAGGTCTTTACGAAGGTGTCTTTGAATTCTTGCTGGCCGGTCGTCAGAGAAATTTTCCAATTATCTCCACCATCCACCACAAACACTCCCATCGTCATGCCAAGCTGGGCAAGCACCTTGCCAATTTTTTCCTGGTCGGCTGCGCTTCGGGCCAGCATTCCATTGTCTTCAATGGCCCGGAAGCCCTGATCGTGCATAAATCTTATCTGGTCAATAAAATCTGCTCCCGCACTGTTTTTAAACATGTTATTATGAGGAGCATAATTCAATTTAAATGTCGGTTCCACTGAAGTTGATCCTCCTGAAATTCCTGAAAAAACGGGATAGATAGCCGAAGTGGCCGCTATGGCCGCCAGCCCTCTTTGAATAAATCTTCTTCGTTGCATAGTTCTTTGAATCTTCAACCCGCAAATTTGTCACGGGCTTCAGCCCGTGAGTTGAAGTTAGAAAGTATCCAGGAATATCATCTAACTTTCGCCAAAATAACAGAATCTTTTACACGTTTTTGAATAGACTAATTTAATAATCACTTATTTGAAACTCTTCCGCAACCTTACTGAAGCCGTCGTTGAATCCCTCCGCGAGATTTTTGTTGAAAAACGCTACGCCGATAAAGTGATCGAAAAAATACTGAAACAAAACCCTAAGTGGGGTGCGCGCGACAGGCGTTTCATTGCTGAAACCACGTACGACATCGTGCGGTGGCACCGGCTGTATGTTCATTTGATGAATGTTGACGGCCACGATTTTTGGAAATTGCTGGCTGCCTGGTGCGTGTGGAATAAGGTGGATCTTCCGGGCTGGCAAGAGTTCGAAGGAATTGACAAGGGCAAATTCTTCGAGCGATATGACAAAGCGAAATACATCATAAAAATCCGGGAATCAATTCCTGATTGGCTCGATGCACTCGGCCAGCAAGAACTGGGCGATGCATGGGAAGAGGAAATTCATGCGTTGAATGAACAGGCAAAAGTAGTACTGCGGGTGAACACCCTGAAAGTTTCCCGCGCTGACTTGCTGCGGCAACTGAAAGAAGAGGAAATTTTTGCCGAGGCGCCAACAGAATTTCCAGACGCCCTGGTATTGGAGGAGCGGCAAAATATTTTTACGCGCCAACAATTTAAAGATGGATTGTTTGAAGTTCAGGATGCCGGTTCACAACTCATTGCTCCGTTTATACAACCCTTGCCCGGACAGCGTGTGATTGATGCATGTGCCGGCGGCGGCGGCAAAACCCTTCATCTCGCCGCATTGATGCAAAACAAAGGCCGCATTATCGCCCTTGACACGGAAGCCTGGAAGCTCGATGAATTGAAGAAGCGGGCGCGAAGAGCGGGCGCCAGTGATCTCATTGAAACGCGTGCGGTCGATTCATCCAAGGTGATCAAGCGCCTCGAAAATTCCGCCGACCGGGTCTTGCTCGACGTACCATGTTCAGGACTCGGCGTGCTCCGGCGCAATCCCGATGCCAAGTGGAAGCTCTCGCCTGAGTTCATTGAAGAAGTGAAAGTGACACAACAAAAAATCCTCACCGACTACAGCAGCATGCTAAAAGTTGGTGGACTGATGGTGTATTCTACATGCAGCATTTTGCCAAGTGAAAACGAAAAACAGGTAGCCCATTTTTTAAATGCCACTGTCGGCAAGTTTGAATTGCAGGAGCAGAAAAGCATTTTGCCCAGTGTGGGATTTGATGGGTTTTTTATGGCGAGGATGAAAAGGGTTGGGTAGCATTGTTGATAATTTCGGGCACCAATCACAGTGCCGCCATGCTAACGTTTTCGAGCATCCCCTGATCGACAAAAAATCACTAAATTGATTCATGGATTTTGGCTAGCAGCTTTCACCGTAGTGGATTTTCTTTTCTTCTTTCCGCTCCCTGCCCTGATCTGTCTGGGCGCCTCCATCTTAATTGGATTGTCCATTTTCGAGCTGCGTAACCATCCACCTTCGTAAGTGGATTTTAAAAACTCAATTCCCAATGGTCAGCATTGCCACCGTCCGCCAACTCGCCCTCGCCTTTGACAAAGCCGTTGAACTCCCTCACTTCGCTCGCGCCTCGTTTCGAGTCAACAAAAAAATATTTGCCACGATGCTCGAACGCGATAACATTGCGGTATTGATGCTATCACCTGTCGATCAATCTGTTTTTTGCGCGTATGACAAATCCGTGATGTACCCGGTTCCCAACAAGTGGGGTAAAAAAGGAGCTACCATCGTGAAATTGGAAAAAGTCAGAAAAGATATGTTCAAAGACGCTCTGATCACCGCTTATTGCCGGGTCGCATCGAAAGCCCTTGCTGATAAATACCAATCCATTAAATAAATTGCACATGAACGTACGCCCTGCTGCCAGCATGCTGACTACCATTGGCAATACTCCCTTGGTACAGCTAAAAAAAATAGTCCCTGACTATTGCGCCGACATTTACATAAAGCTGGAATATTTCAATCCTACCGGGTCCTATAAAGACCGGATGGCATTGGCTATTATCGAAGCTGCTGAAAAGCGAGGGGCGTTGAAACCGGGCATGCTGGTTGTGGAGTGCACTGGTGGAAGCACAGGTGCGTCACTTGCTTTCGTGTGTGCCGTAAAGGGCTATCGTTTCAAGGCCATCTCTTCCGATGCTTTTGCAAAAGAGAAATTGAGAGCGATTCAAATGTTCGGAGCAGAACTGGAATTAATTCCCAGCGATGGTGGAAAAATTACACCCGATCTTATTCCAAGAATGATGGACCGTGCAGCGGCGCTGGCGGCACAACCTGGCACGCACTGGACCAATCAATTCAAAAATACCGACGCATTGGAAGGTTATAAAATATTGGGAAAAGAAATCCTAAACCAGTTAGCGAAACCGGTTGACGTATTTTGCGCCGCGGTTGGCACAGCAGGAATGGCGGTGGGGGTTTCACTGGAATTAAAAAAAGCTAACCCGAATACAAAAGTAATCGTGCTGGAACCTGCGTCTGCGCCGTTACTATCAACCGGCGTAAAAGGAAATCACAAGGTGGAGGGTATTGCCGTCGGATTGATTCCGCCATTGCTCGACCGGTCGCATTATGATGGCGTTCGAATCGTAGAAGAAGCGGAAGCCCGGACGATGGCCAAACTGCTGGTTGCCAAAGAAGGAATTTTTGCAGGAACCTCCAGCGCCCTTAATGTTGTGGCAGCGATCGAAATTGGAAAACAGCTGGGACCCGGGCACACGGTTGTCACCATTGCTTGTGATTCAGGAATGAAATACCTGGCAGGTGGGTTGTTTGATTAACTCACTAATATCAAATAACTCTTCTCACAACTTTACCCCAATCCGTATTCCACCCCATCGGTGGTCAAGTCCGGCTTCAAATTCCTTGCTGATGATGGTCTTAAAGTATTCCAGGTAAATGGAATTGAAGGTGGCCACGACACCATAATTTGCCTGGAAAGTAACATGTGAAATCTCGTTGGAGGAAAGTGTGTACGGGCTGCCACGATTGAACAGGCCCCCTTGGAGCGTGGCATCATACGCTACGACATTTATCATAGGCTGCAGATAGGCATGAAAGCGAAGTTTTTTTGGGGACATCTCACTGGTTTCGGTGCTACCAAAAACAGACGCAATTTTTGAATTCATCCTTCCCAACATCAGCACGACACCGGAGGATAGTTTCGTGTTGAGCGTGCCGATGCGGGCATTGACAAAACCATTTAATAAGAAAATATCGTTTGATCGTAACAGGTTTTTCTCCACTCCTGCTTCATAATTTACGATGACGTCATTTTGTATTTGATTTTGCCATCCCAAAGGAACCGTAGCATTGATCCATTGATGGATGGTCTTCTGCATGCCGTACCCGCCTGCGGCAGGACCGATCACACCCAGCGTCAGCGAAGAAGTAATGCGGTAATGACGCTCTTCATTATTGTTCATTGAAAATGTTTTTAACATCAGTGCGGCCGCAAAGGGGTGGTCGCCATACAAAATCTCGTTGTGCTCAATACTGGTGGGCGTGTATCCATTGTGTTCGATCGAAATACCAAATTGATTGGATCCCTCTTTTTGTCTCACCAGCAATCTCGTCAGCGGAAATTTCTTGTAAGAAGGATCTACAACCTCCAGGTGAATGCCTTGCGTATAATAATAGTCTGTGGCCGTGAAATAGTCATTCTCATAATGAAGCCGGATATATCGGTCGGCATTCATCATCCTGAAACTTGCCATGTTATCAATGGCCTGAGAATAGACTACAGTACAGATCAAATACGACCAAAAGGTTAAAAAAAGGGTTTTTAGTGGCATACTTTTTATGTACGTAATAATGACAAAGGTAAGTTTTCCGTTCCCCGCCATAGTAAGGCTGCCTGAGCCCTTCTTCGAAGAATTAAGGTCCATATCTCTCAAAATAGATTGCAGGCATAGCAAAGAATGTATTAAGAAGTTATATTGAGTTAAACAAAGCATTATTCAAACAGCAGCGCAGGCTCTGTTTCCAGTCTGTCGGATGATCCTTTTTGAAATAAAGTGAAAAAGCGATTAGAAAAGATTACAAAATTATTGATGCTGGAAGACAATCCAGACGATGCTTCTTTGATTCAAAAATTTCTAAAAAAGGTTGATTTTAAGCTGGAGACAAAAGTAGTTTCTTCGCGCCAGGGGTTCATTGAAGCACTGGACTCTTTTTCACCGGGCATCGTTTTAAGTGACCATTCACTTCCGCAATTCAGTTCTCCGGAAGCCCTCCAACTATGTCGTGAAAAATTTCCGTTCATCCCCTTTATTGTTGTCACCGGCAATGTCTCCGAGGAGTTCGCAGCGTCGATCATAAAGGCGGGAGCGGATGATTATGTTCTTAAAAATAATTTAAAACCATTGATAGCTGCCATTGCACGGGCGATTGATAAGAAGATAACCGAAGAAACATTAGCGAAAGCACAGCAGGAATTAATCAATAATGAAAAACGATTTCGCTTGTTGATCGAAAATAGTTATGACATGCTCGCACTGCTTGATGCGGAGGGAAGAATAGAGTACATAAGTCCGGCCATGGAAAGAACATTCGGTGTTACCAACGAAGAAAACCGGACACAACCGGGACTGGAATTCGTTCATCCCGATGATGTGGCTATAATCCTGGCACAATTCGGACAAGTACTTGAAAATCCAGGGACACCGATCCACTCCACCATTAGGGGCAGAAAAAAAAACGGAACCCAAATTTGGCTCGAGGGGACTATAACTAACATGCTGCACGTGCTCGGAATAAAATCTGTTGTTATAAATTTCCGCGACATAACAGAGCGCAAACAAGCCGAAGAAAAGATTAGTCATGTGAATCGCCTTTATGCGTTCATTAGCAAGATTAGTCAAACCGTCGTGCATAGCAGCAACGAAAAGGCACTCTTTGAGGAAGTCTGTCACATTGCAATTGAGTTTGGAAAATTCAAAATGGCCTGGATAGGATTATTTGACCCAAGCGGAGCAAAAATCAATCTGGTTCAGGAATGTGGCGTGCCTGCGGACAAGACAGTATTTACTGACGCAACATTTAAAAAAAACGGTCCGCAGGATTTTGTTTTGCGTACAGGTGATCCCTTTATTTGTAACGAAGTCAAAAATGATCCAAAAACCAATTGGAAG
>JANXYC010000244.1 GCA_025350305.1 Cyclobacteriaceae bacterium
CCATGAAATACTATTTTCCTTTTTGGCTGGAATTAACAGACTAATGACAAACCCGATGATCGGGATAAAAATAAAAAAATGAAGCAGGTAGGCCATAATGCTAGTGCTGGGTTAAGACATAAACCGGTAAATTTTCATCGTGCGTTTCCAACAAAGTCGTTAAGTCGGAAACCGTCTCGATCGTTTTCGTTAGCGGCTGGTAAGAAGTGAAGGCGCCGTCCTTAAAAACGGAAAGTTCCTGTGTTTCCGGATTCACAACCACCAGGTGGACCCATTCATTAATAAACCATTCATAAGTTTCAGGTGCCTTTTGGATGGTTTGCAATACGACCTCAGGGAAGTGTTCAACGATGATCAGAAGACGCACAGGATCATGAACTTCAATCATCTGGCTTGGTAGCCCAGGCCTCAAATCACCATCAATTCCATTGGCAACGCCAAAAAGCCCCATCACATTGTGGGGAAGTTTCGTTCCTGCACCTAACTTTTGGTTAGCTACACGGGAGAAAAAATATTCGAGATTGATCCCGCCACACACCGGCCCAAGAGGTTTCATAACATTAAATAGCAGTTTGCCATCGGGGTCAATTCTGTAATCATACGAATTCATGAACGCCCGCCTGTCTAAAAACAGATTTTTCGTCAATGTCCTTCGACCGACGATACAAAGCGTGTTGGTGGCATGATTCAATTCGGGCCGGGGTTCAAATAATGAAACAGACCGCAACCGTACTTTCTCGTGAATTATTTCAGGAGACAGTTTTTTGTCAATGGTCGCAAATCTCCTGGATCTTTCTTTTGAATTTAAGTCCAATGCTTCAGCAAAAACTTTTTCATTTTCTTCATGTCTTTCCAAATTATTGTGAGAAAGTGAGCCCTCATCAAAAAAAATAATTTCATCGCGGGTTGTATCATGAAGCCCCCCTACGAACTGTGTTTCTGCTGGCATGGTCACACCTCTTTCGGCCAAAAGTTTTCTCACCTCAGGATGATTGATCATAAAACACATGGTTCTCGAGTTAACTGAACCTGCCCTACCGGAACAGGCGCCGCAATCATACGCCGCGTAGTGCGGATTATTCACACTGCTGGAGCCGTGCCCAATTAAGTAGACGACGGGGGCAAAGTCTTTTACAAGTCCAATACTCTTCAAAAGCCCTTCGGCCCGATCTGCCATCTCTTGAATGGTGAATCCGATCTGCAAATCATTTTCCCTGTCTTCAGGATTTTTGTTCTCAATGGTAAGTTTTGAAAATTTATCCATGTGCTTGAAAGAAGAAGCCGTAGCGGGGCCCATGGAAGGCCTGAAAATATTAATGAATAATCGCAGCGCCGCCCAAAACCCCAGCGTCTGGCTAATCAACCATCCGCTGAAAAGGGAGTGTGAATGTTTGGAGAAATGAACGTCCTTTTTTCGTTTGGCTGTACCGCCAACCTCTTTGATCAAATATTTAGGCGTCATCGGCCAGGGACAAAGTTTCGTGTAAAACTTTCCATCCTCGGGTTGAAAAAAGAATTCAACGCTAAAAAACCCGGGCGTACCAAACGTTTCGCAAGCAGGATCAATTTTTTCCAGGTAGCGTCGAAATGAACATTCCCGGTCGTCTATGCAAAACATCGACTGGAAGGTTTTGTTGGATGTCTGTTTTTCCTCCTTCCTTTTCGTCAGCAGACCGGCGAGCACTTCATCATAATAGCTCCATTCAAAAGCTTCCTGAAAGATTGAAATTACTTCGTGGAGTTCCCGTTCTGGAACTTCGGCGAAAAGATCAATCGGTTTGCTGGTTAGCCTGCTGCTAAGAGGCAACCAGTTTTGTCCAAAGTGCAGATCAAGAGCGTCGATCTCAAGCAGGAGTTCAAAAACAACCAACTCATGAATCGTTATCTGCTTGCGGTCCAACAAGGTTTGGGGCACATCCTCTACGGTCGATACCATGCCAGACCATCCCTGATGAGCAAACTGCTGGTCATACAGGTATTGCTTGTACAGTGATTCATCACCGACTAGAATTTTCAGCAGCGTATGTAACTCGCAGTCGCTATTCAAAAGAAGCTTTCTGGCCCGTTCAGTCTTAAAAAAACTCGCAAAGCTATTTCGCTCCAATTCCCGGATGGAGGTAAGGAAGCCTTTGTTCCAAACCGGAAAACTCCACATGGAAATACCTTGATCGAGATAACTGCAAAGCGTACGGAAAAGAAGCGGGTGGACCATCGAATCCAGGTCGATCTGGTAATGCCTTTTCCAATTCGATCGCAGGGATCCAATCCGCGGTGCGGGAGGGCCTTCATATTGCTGGGTAAGGACCTTTTCCTTCCATTTCGTCACCTGGCCAAAACCTTTTCTTTCTGCGATTACCCTTTCCAATACATCTTCCCGGATACGTTTGGAGTCATACAGCGATCGGAATTCGTCTAACGAAAGTGTGACGCGATGACCTAAAATTTCAGAGGCATTACGAATGGCCTTATGGAATTTCAGGTCCTGAAAAGCATGGAGGGTATTGTGATGGATGAAGTCTTTCAGGGGGGCCTGCGCCGGCAAGAAGTGCTTTAGCTCATGAAGGACTGCATGATCGTCGAAAGAAGGAGAATTCTGGGATTTCATTCAAATATTTTAATGAGTTTCCCACACGGAAGGCAATACAATCTCCACTTCGCGTGTGGCAAATAGTTGAGAGCGAAGAACAGTTCATTGGTCACATGCCTGCATGCCGTAGTACCGGCATTTCGGGAAGCTGGCATGAAGTCAAAATATTCCGAGCGGTTCCCAGGTGGGGTCTTATGCAATAAACCATGGGGCGTTGCGAATATCTCAATCATGCGGTAGCCGCTAAAAACATTATTAGTCCCACATTTCCCCTGTTTACACCATATTTTATACCTTACATGTTGTAATTCTTTGAATTCCTTGGGTCGGAAAACTTTATTGCGGGCCGCTTCATGTATCTGAGAACCAATAAATTGTTAAAGTTCTTTGCCATTCTGGTGTTCTCACTGGAACTGTTGGCTCCGGCCATTTTTTATACAGAATCTGCCTATTCGAAGCTGACCAAATTCTACAGTTTCCAAAAAACGTTGACTCATGTTAACCTGGCCCTGTCGGTCTTCAAGGAGGAATGCGATACCGAAGAACGTGACGACATTGACGGCCGGGGAATAATTCTCTTCACCGACCATTCACTGTTGGATACCCGCCTGAAATTTGCTGAAGCAGCACGGGTAAATTCTTTTTTTCTTTGTCAAGACGAGTACTTTAGGAGTTCCCCATCGCTTTTCGAACTCCACTGTATGTATGTTATCTGATTTGTAACCGGAGTCGGCCGGCTCCTGTTGCACCTCAATTTCTTGAGTGTTGTGGTCATTTCTATTCATCCGGTTTTTATCGTACATGCACGCCATCTTATTTAAAGTCGCCTTTGTCCTTTCATTGGGAATATTTTTTGTTCCCAAGTCATGGAAACAATTCTTTGCTTTCGCAGTAAGCCTGCTGTTGGGGATAACTTCTGTTGTTTGGGCCGTAAACGTTCTGATGAGTGGTCAAACGATGGTGATTGACCTGGGGATACCTTTTTGGAAGGAAAACCCAGCACTCACCATTGATTCCCTTAGCGCATTCTTTATCCTCCTCATTGATTTCATTTGCCTTACCGGCTTACTCTATGGCTGGGGATATTTGAAGCCTTATTTTGAAAAGAAAAGTGCCATTACTCTTTCACTTCATTTGTTCAGTTTTATTTGGTTGCATGCTTCCATGCTCCAGGTAGTGACCATGCGACATGGAATTTCCTTTCTTATCTCATGGGAAATGATGTCGCTCTCTTCCTTCCTCTTAGTAATCTTTGAAGGTGAAAAAGAGGCCACTCTCAAAACAGGCATCAACTACCTGATACAGATGCACGTGGGTTTCTTCCTGATCCTGGGAGGTTTTCTTACGGTTTTTCATGCCACAGGTGAATTGACTTTCGATGCACTGGCAGGATATTTCAGTAACCACAATAATTTCTGGTTGTTCTTACTGTTTTTCATGGGATTTGGCATCAAAGCAGGATTTGTGCCCATGCATTCCTGGTTGCCACATGCCCACACGGCCGCGCCCTCGCATGTATCCGGGGTGATGTCCGGTATTATGATTAAGATGGGAATCTACGGAATCATCCGAGTGCTCTTTCAGGTGCAAGCGGACGTTTACGGTATTGGATTATTTCTAACGGTGATTGCCATCATCACGGCGATCACCGGAATCCTGTATGCTATTTTTCAACACGACATCAAGAAAATCCTTGCCTATTCCAGCATTGAAAACATAGGAATCACAGGCATTGGGCTCGGGGCATTTATGCTGGGCAAGCATCTCAATAAGCCGGAACTTATGACGCTTGGAATCGCGGGGGCGCTTTTTCACACGATGAACCACGCCTTATACAAGTCGATGCTGTTTTATTCCGCTGGAAATATCTACTATGCTACGCACACCCGCGATCAAAATTTGCTGGGAGGACTGATAAAAAAAATGCCCTTTACAGGGATGTCCTTTTTAGTGGGATCCATCGCCATCTGTGCAATTCCTCCTTTTAACGGTTTTATTTCAGAATTTTTAATTTACAGCGGCACCTTTCAAACTATTGGTAAAGCTTCATTTAGCGAATCCCTTATCAGCATTGGAATTATCCTGTGCCTGGTTCTGATCGGTGGTCTTTCAGTATATGCGTTCAGCAAAGCATTTGGACTAACGTTCTTGGGTTCGCGCCGATTTCCTGAAAATTCAAAAACCGAGACAGAGGTACCGCTACTGATGCGTATTTCTTCCTATGTGATCATCACTGCGATGATGCTGGTGGCCATCTTTCCTTACTTCTTTCTGCAAGTAGTTGCAAAAGCGGTTGCGGTTGTGCCGGATTCAAGGATTGCTCCCATCCTGGCCGAAAATTCTCACGCCCTTCAGACCATTGGTCACGTCAATCTGATTTTGATCAGTGTTTTTGCGCTCATTTATTCCCTAAGAAGCCTGCGGAAAAACAAAATCGATATTCAGTTTAAACCTACCTGGGGTTGCGGGTATTCGGCAGGTGATTTTCGGCACCAATACACCTCCACCTCCTTCAATGATTCACTCCGGCAACTTGCCGATGGTGTGTTGATGATAGAACGAAAACTCGAGCCGCTAACAGAAGTGGAAATTTTTCCTGCCCAACGCTCTTTCAGTACGGAAACAAAGGATCTGATTGAAGAGAAGGTCGTTCTCAAACCGGTAAACAGGCTGATAAAAGAATTGCCGAAAGCCGGCTGGGCACAAACAGGTTACATCCATCATTACTTATTGTATCCGCTCGTGTTCTTACTTATTATCGGATTATTGACTTTTTTAAACGTGTTTTAATTTATGATTTCAATCGTTCTGATGGTCATCACGGCCCTGTTTTTTCCGGGGGTCATCGTTAAGAGCAAGGCAAAATTCAGCGGCCGCAAGGGTCCTGGTATTTTTCAACCTTGGTTTGACATCGCGCGGTTGCTTCGCAAAGGCAATGTATTCAGTAACGCTTCCAGTTATGTCTTTCAAATCTCTTCCAGTGTGTATCTCGCTGCCGTATTTACAGCCTTGTTATTTATTCCGTTTGAAAACCTGGGGCCGCTCATTTCATTCACCGGTGACTTTGTACTCTTCGCCTATTTGATGGCGCTAGGACGTTTTATTATTGTAGCCAGCGCGTTAGATGTATCAAGCGGCTTTGAAGGGATGGGTGCAAACCGGGAAGTGCTTTATGGACTTTTGGTGGAGCCTGCCTTCTTTATACTCATCGGTTCGTTGGCCATGTTCACGGGGCACGCCTCATTCGCCAGCATTTTCCAGGGGCTCCATTATACTTCCTATTTCTCTGCTGTCATCGGGGTCCTCGCTGCGTTTACGTTCAGCCAGATTACGTTGGTGGAAAGCAGCCGACTTCCGGTAGACGATCCACTCACCCATTTAGAACTAACCATGGTCCACGAAGTGATGGTACTCGACCACAGTGGTTTTGATCTCGGTATTATCAAAGTTGCCAATAATCTCAAATTCGCTATTTATGGAATGTTGAGTGCCAATTGTCTGATTCCACATGAACTTGATTTCTGGGTAAGGATTGTGATCTACTTTGTTTTGCAAGTGGGCCTTGCCGTTGCCATTGGTTTTATTGAATCGTTCCGCGCCAGAAATAAAATGGCCATGAATCCACAATACATTTTGTCGATTAGCGCGATCGCCACCATCTTAATCTTTGTCGTCATTATCATCAACAATAACCTGTAGGCTATGGAAGATTTTATTATCATCATTTTCATAATCTCGCTGATTTACCTGGCGAAGGCTGAAATGATCAGAAGCTATGTGGGGCTGTTGGCATTTCAGGGCCTGCTTTTGTTTTTCACTGCCTACTACAAGCTTCAGGAAATTGATGTCGTTCACTTAAGTTTTATTCTTATTGAAACCCTTATTTTCAAAGCACTGTTTGTTCCGGTTTTCTTTTTGAGGATCATAAAATCAAAAAATCACAGGAACAATACCGGTCCTGTAAAAGGGTACTATTCCGTTTTGATATCCAGCATTATTATAGCCATCAGCTTTATGGTGGCCCACAATATGCATGATGAGCATCTTCAGGTGAAGTATTTCACGGCGGCCATTGCCTCCATTTTCGTCGGGCTGTTTATTGCGATTAACCACAAAGACATTCTCACGCACCTGACGAGCTACCTTGTGATTGAGAATGGAATATTTCTGCTGTCCCTGGCGTTGGGATCGGAGATGCCCATGTTTGTCAACGCGGCCATTCTGCTCGACATCTTCACGAGTGTGTTGATCATGGGTATCTTTTTCAACCGCCTGAAAGACTACTTTCAAAACACCGAGATCGGTACATTATCCAATCTTAAAGACTAACCGACTATGATCGAAATATTTTTGGTTATCACCATTATTCTGGCAGCCGGCACAGCGTTCGTGAGAAACATTAACATCAGCCACATTATGGTGTTTGGTTATTTTATTTTTCTTGCCGGACTTGGCGTTTATATGGCCGAGCATGTAGGCGAAACATTCAGCGAATATTTTTTATCTGACTACATGGGACTTATTTTCATGGCGGTCCTGATAGTAATAAGTTTTAGTTCAGCCCTTCATTACATCACCTTTGCCAAAAAACGCGAGGTACGTCCTGCCGAAGCAGCCCTTCACAACGCTGGCACCATCTTCTTCACGGGCGCCATGACGGGTGTTCTTTTTGCTGCGCACTTTGGAGTGCTTTGGGCGTTTGTTGAAGCCACAACCATTGGCGCTTCGATCCTTATTTATCATAACCGCAACCACGAATCCCTCGAAGCAACCTGGAAGTATCTGTTTGTATGCTCCATTGGTGTTGCCATTGCATTTGCAGGAATTTTATTCCTCGGCCTGGCCAGCCAGGAGAAAGGATCGATCGATTTTACGTATGCAGGGTTCAAAGCCATCGCACCCACCTTGTATCCAGGCTGGTTGAAGGCGTGCTTCTTATTGGTAGTAACGGGCTTTAGTGTAAAGATGGGGCTCGTGCCGCTCTTTAATGTGGACATTGACGCTAAGGACGCTGCGCCATCCCAGGTGGGTGCAAGCCTTTCATCAGTGTTAATGAATGCTGGATTTGTAGCGATCTACCGGTTTTACGAGGCCTTCTCCGGCACTTCTATTCTCCCCTGGATGAATACCTTTTTATTGATCACGGGTGTTGCTTCTCTATTTTTTGCCGCGGTCTACGCCTTGCGCGTGAGAAACATCAAGCGCCTGTTTGCTTATTCCAGCATGGAGCACGCGGGCCTCGTCATAATTGCTTTTGCCTGTGGAGGGATCGGCTATTTTGCCGCTATACTTCATTTAATTATGCACTCTCTCACGAAATCAAGTTTGTTCTTTCAGGTTTCCCAAATGCACCGTATTTATAACACCAAATTGGACGAAGGCATTGGTAGTTACCTGAAAATAAATCCCATCGGTGGACTGGTTATTCTACTTGGATTCCTTTCGATCATCGCGCTTCCTCCCTCCGGGCTTTTCATTTCTGAGTTAATGATGGTGCAGGCTTTAATAACAAATAATTTATGGTGGCTCGCCGTGATCATTATCGGCCTGGTATTGGTGATTATCTATGGACTTGCCACGCGAATGCTAGGTATCTTGTTTATCAATAAGCCTAACGGTAACATATACGAAAAAGGCGCCACGGTGTGGGAATCGGTGATCCAACTCGCCCTGATCCTGTTGGTATTTTATATCGGCCTTTTGCGACCACAGGTGATTGTTGATACAATAAATTTAGCGATCAAAACTCTTCCGATCTGATTATGGAAACACTGGAAAAAACGAAAGACTACGCATCCATTAAAAACCAGGGTACGATTTCGCTACAGGATGTGCCGGTCGTGTCGTATTCAAAATTCACGGCGGTGGCCGGAGAATTATTAGGGAGTGAGACCCGGCATTGCGTAAACTACTACGCGTACCCTTTTCAGAAAGGTTTAAAATTCATCTTCTGCGTGGCCGACGATGTGGAGCACGATATTAAACTCGTTTCTCACGAATTGCCCGCAGACAATAAAAAACAGTTACTGTCCCTGGCAAGAGAGTTTTTTTCAATGCACGTATTCGAACGCGAGCTGCACGAGAACTTTGGCATTGACTTCATCTACCATCCCTGGCAGAAACCGGTTCGCTACGCCTTCAACAGGTTCGATAGAAATCAGGTTATCAATAATTACCCATTTTATAAAATTGATGGGAATGAATTGCATGAAGTTGGCGTGGGGCCCATTCACGCAGGTATAATTGAACCCGGCCACTTCCGCTTCTTGTGCAATGGAGAAACCGTTTTGCATCTCGAAATACAATTGGGCTGGCAGCACCGGGGCGTCGAAGATCTGTTTTTGAAAAAGTCATCCCTGATCCAGCGAACAGTTCTGTCCGAATCCATTGCAGGTGACACCGCACTCGGCCATTCGCTTGCATATGTAAGTATGATGGAATCACTTGGAGGGATCCAGGTGAGTGAACGGCTGGAACTGGAACGGACCATCGGTCTGGAACTGGAACGCATCGCCATGCACGTAGGCGATCTGGGAAATATGAACATCGGGTTAGCGTATCAACTTGCCGCCTCTGTATTTGGTACACTGCGAACACCCGTCATCAACTATACTCAAACGTGGTGCGGCAACCGCTTTGGCAAAGGACTTAACCGTGTTGGGGGCTCTCACTACCCATTTACCGAAGATCTTTCTGATAAATTAATCACGTTGTTAGATAAGTTCGACGCCAGTTTCGATCCGATGGCGGAACGAATGTTTTCCCTGCCCAGTGTGCTGATGCGCGTTGAGAACATTGGCAAGGTTACTGAAAAACAAATGCGCCTGATTGGGGCCGTGGGGATGACTGCCCGCATGGCCGGCATAGAACGTGACATTCGCGAGTCTCATCCTTTTGCAGCGTATAAAACGTACAGGATCACTTCGGAAACATTTCTTAACGGGGATGTGTGGGCCAGGGCCATGCTGCGGAAAATTGAAATCAAACACTCCGTTGGTTTCATCCGTGATCTGTTGGCCAAACTTAAAGATATGAAAGAGCCTGTATCGAAGCCAACCGCAGAAATGGAATTACGACTGGCACCCAATGCACTCAGTGTTTCCTTGGTGGAAGGGTGGCGGGGAGAAATATGCCATTGTGCCGTAACGGATGCAGCCGGAAAGATTGTGCACTACAAGGTGAAAGATCCATCGGTGCATAATTGGTTTGCATTAGCCCTGTCACTGCGCGATTTGGAAATCTCTGATTTCCCGATCAACAACAAAAGCTATAACCTGAGTTATTGTGGTCATGATTTATGAAACTAGTTAACATTTTTGAAGCGATCACCGTCCTGACTGTACTGGTATTTTTTGTACCCCTGCGGTGGAAACAAACACTGTGCCTGGCCTTGTCGCTGGCGATCTCTGCCATAACGGGGTATTGGGCATTTCAAAATTTGGTCAACCATTCGACGGTGGTTGAAAAACTTTCGCTTCCATTCTGGTTTCATAGCTCACTGCTGGAAATCGATCCGCTCTCCTCATTCTTTTTGCTGGTCATCAGTTTCGGTACGCTCACCAGTATTTTATATAGCAGCGGGTATTTAAAACCGTATGAACGTTCCAAAACCAGACAGGAATTTGCCTTACATTATTTCTGGCTCATCTGGCTGCAGATCGCGATGACGTTGGTGGTAATACTTCATGAAGGCTTACCTTTTCTGGTAGCATGGGAGATTATGTCTATCTCTTCCTTTATGCTGGTGATCTTTGAAGCGGAGAAAAAAGAAATTCTACATACGGGCATTTATTATCTGATTCAAATGCATGTAGCATTATTCTTTGTGCTGGCTGCTTTCACGTTGGTGGAAGCGAAAACCGGAATTTCCGGATTTGATGGCCTTGCCATTTACTTCAAAGAATATGCTTCAATTCCCATGTTCCTTTTATTTTTTGCCGGTTTTGGGATTAAGGCCGGCTTTATACCCTTACACAGCTGGCTGCCACATGCTCACCCTGCGGCACCTTCACATGTTTCTGGCCTGATGTCAGGAACCATGATTAAGATGGGAATTTATGGAATCCTTCGCGTGGTAAGTTACTTGCAGTTTGACCTGCTTGAAATCGGCACCATCATCTTACTCGTCTCCCTTATTTCATCGGTGTTCGGAGTCTTCTTTGCCATCTTTCAGCATGACCTCAAGAAGATGCTCGCCTTTCACAGTATCGAAAATATCGGAATCATCGGTATCGGTATCGGTACCGGTTTGATTGGAAAAGCAATCAATAACCCCACGATATGTTTGCTGGGATTTACCGGGGCGATCCTTCATGTGGTGAATCACAGCTTGTTCAAGTCACTTTTATTCTATTGCGCAGGCTCGGTGTACTCGCAATGCCACTCCCGTGACATCAACGAGCTGGGTGGCCTGATCAAAAAAATGCCAAGCACCGCGGTCTTTTTTTTATTCGCTTCGGTAGCCATCTGCGGATTGCCTCCTCTCAATGGTTTCATTTCAGAGTTCCTGATTTATAAAGGTTTCTTCTCCGGCTTGGGAAGTGATATCTATGTTTCTCTCCTATTCCTGGGCGGTATTACGGGCTTAACACTCACCGGAGGACTTGCCGTCTTTTGTTTTACAAAAGCTTTTGGCGTGGTGTTTCTTGGCGCAGCACGCACGTCAAAAGTAGATCATGCGCAGGAAGTGTCGCCATCCATGTTACTACCCAAGTTCCTTATTGGTATCCTGATCGCTACCATTGGCCTTCTCTCTTTTTTATTCTTACCCACCATCGCTGGAATTGCAGCAATCTATTTGCCATCAGGAATGGAACTACCACAGAATCCATTTGGGTCCGTGCTCACCAATCTCAGCATCAGTCTTGGATTGTTTGTTGTCGTGCTTACGGTTGTCTTTATCCTTCGCGCCTGGCAACAAAAGAGACAAATCATCGCACAGGGCCCTACCTGGGGATGCGGCTACTCCGCCGGCGACTTTCGCCACCAATACACTTCCACCACCTTTGCTGACAATCTTAATCGCATGACTTCTGCTTTTTCCGGAGTGGAGACTCACTACGTTCC
Organism: Cyclobacteriaceae bacterium; assembly: GCA_025350305.1. Taxonomy (GTDB): domain Bacteria; phylum Bacteroidota; class Bacteroidia; order Cytophagales; family Cyclobacteriaceae; genus ELB16-189. Next base: position 11,654 of record JANXYC010000244.1, read on the forward strand.
CATTCCAAAAGAAGATGTGTTTCCGAAAGCAAAGCGCCATTACGAAACTCATCAATATGACCAGTTAGAAAAATTATTGATCCTTAAGCCCTCCAAATTTCTTCTCAACATCATGGAAAAATTTGTGGTGCTCCGCAGCGGAAAAATTCAGCATTATATTCTATACGGGCTTGGTTTCATTTTATTGGCGGCTTTCCTCACCATTGTCAACGTGATATGATCGCAACCCTCCTCATTCTGCTTACTTCCCTCCTTTTCCCGGGCATTATCGTGAAGGTGAAGGCAATCGTGAGCGGGCGTAAGGGCCCTGGCTTGCTTCAGCCGATCTTCGACATCGTCCGTCTCATGAAAAAAGGGAACGTATATAGCACTACCACCAGCATTATTTTTCAGGTGGGACCGGTAATTTACTTTGTAACAATCCTTTGTGGTGTCTTCTTTATTCCTTTTGGTAATTCCCAAGGCATCATCTCTTTTGAAGGCGATTTAATTTTGTTCGTTTACTTCCTTGGCCTTGGCAAGTTTTTCCTGATCCTTAACGCCCTGGATGCAGGCAGTGGTTTTGAAGGCATGGGCGCCAACCGGGAGGCCTTATACTCCATGCTGGCCGAACCAGCCTTCCTCATCTTGGTTGCTACCTTCTCGATGATGGCAGGGTACGATTCATTCTCCGGCATTTTTGCACATTGGCATTTAACTACCGGCAACTCTCTTGTGCTTTCCGTTCTGGCATCGTACATTCTCATCCAACTCGCCATGATCGAGAACAGCCGGCTTCCTGTGGATGATCCAAAAACTCATCTCGAGTTGACGATGATCCATGAGGTGATTTTGCTGGACAACAGCGGTTTTGATCTTGGCCTTGTACAGCTCGGTAATGCATTTAAGTTTGGAATCTATGGCGCCTTGATCGCCAACTTTGTATTGCCCGAACACCAGTCATTGCCGGTACGAGCGTTGGTCTTTGTGGCGGTAATTATTGTATTTGCCGTTATCGTTGGGTTGTTGGAGTCATTTCGGGCTCGCTTCAAAATTGAAAAAAACCCTCAGTTTATTCTTACGCTTTCATCGATTGCAGCCCTGGCATTTATTGTTGCGCTCATCATCACTAATAAACTATTATGATCAGCCTGCTTATTATTTCGTTCGGAATTACCCTCATCTATTTATCGATAGCAGAGCGCATGCGCACGTACAATACACTGATCGCCGTTCAAGGCGCGTTGCTATTTGCCATTACCTATGCTGAATTAAAAGATATTGACGTCTGGCATTTGGTCCTGATCTTGCTGGAGACACTGATTATTAAAGTAATCGTACTGCCGTACTTTATCAGCCGCTTGTTGATCCGTAAGCACGGGGGTGGCTCCATTGCTATGGTTGTTCCCGGGTTTGTCTCATTGACTGTTGTCTCCATCATTATCTTTCTGAGTTTTTTGCTTTCCTACCTGCTGCACGACGACCAGATCCAGGTGAAGTATTTTACCGGTGCCATCGCCGCCATCTTTACCGGTCTCTACCTTATTATCGTGCACAAACAGGTGTTCACCCATATGATGGGCTACCTGACAATAGAAAATGGAATCTTCCTTTTGTCGCTGGCCATTGGCAATGAAATGCCACTGATCGTAAACCTGGCGGTGCTACTGGATGTGTTCTCGTCGGTATTGATCCTGGGAATTTTTATCAACCGCTTGGAAGCGTTCAGCTCCTTGGATGTGGATCAACTCAAAGATCTAAAAGATTCGTAAGATGGTGACGTTCTACTTTATCGCTGCGGGTATTTTGATTGTGACGCTCTTCTTCATTAAGAAGTCGGTGGTGAGCCATGTCCTTGTTTTCGTTTCCATTTCTATGCTCGGCGCATTGTGTTCGTATGAGGCCCTGCACCTCAATTTGGCAGAGGATAGTTTTTTTAAAGCAGATGCACTAGGGGTCTTATTTTTATTCGTTACCCTCATCATCAGTTTTTTCTCCGCCATCCACTATATAATCTATGTGAACAAGCGAAAACAGGGTGAACGAAGTGTGGCGATACACAACGCGTCCTTCGTTGTCTTTGTCACGGCCATATCAGGTGTTTTTCTTGCTACCCACATCGGCATGCTGTGGGCCTTCCTGGAAGCCTCCACGTTAAGTGGTGCAGCGTTGATTTATCATGATCGTGATAAACTCTCACTGGAAGCCACGTGGAAATATCTTTTTGTAAGCTCTATTGGCGTCACACTCGGTTTTGCCGGCATTATGTTCCTGAGTGTCGCGGCCAGTAATACACCAAATTATATTGACGCGCTGGTCAACATGGCTCCTCAAATGAATACCGGATGGTTGAAGACTTCCTTCATTTTTGTTTTGGCAGGCTTCAGTGTAAAGATGGGAGTCGTTCCTTTCTTTACCATTGACATTGACGCAAAAGACAGCTCACCCTCACCGGTTGGAGCCATGTTCTCCGGACCACTGATGAGTGTGGGTTTCATGGCCATCTACCGGTTCTATCAGATTTATGCCCACACCACCATATTGGAATGGATGAACCATTTGCTGCTGCTTACAGGCGTGCTGAGCTTATTCTTTGCTGCCGTCTTTATTTTAAAGACCAACAATTACAAGCGACTGTTGGCGTACTCCAGCATGGAGCACGCAGGCCTGATCTTAATCGCGTTCTCCACCGGCGTGACCGGCTACTTCGTTGCCATTCTTCATCTCGTTCTACATGCATTCGCAAAAGCCGGATTGTTTTTCCAAGTGGGGCAAGTGACCCGGGTTTTTAACAGCAAAATAGAAGAAGAATGTGGAGGATATTTTAAACATAACCCTCTGGGAAGCATTGCCCTCCTCGCAGGCTTGCTTAGCATTGTTGCCATGCCCCCCTCCGGACTATTTATGACAGAATTTCTGCTGTTCAAATCCCTCATGATCTCCAGCCAATGGTGGATTGTTTTCATCGTTATGTTTCTTCTCATCTTCTTTGTGTACGCAATGGTGAAAAAATTCTTTACGTTGATTTTCATAGAAAATAAAAATGCTCATCCTGTTGAAATGGTCCATCCGCTGGAATCATTATCACCACTCTTGTTGATTGGTGTCGTGCTTTTCTTCGGTGTGGTGAGTCCTGATTTTTTGATTAATATCATTGAACAAGCCACTCAAGTTTTGCCGGGTGGAGGAGGGGTAACAATAAAATAAACGAATTAATAACATATCATATGCTGATTGAAGACATCATGATTCTAAAACGCCTGGGAAAACAGTTTATCCCGGACGTAACGAAGCCACACGTGCCGGGACCCTTCAAAGGAAGACCTGAGATTTCAGCAGCAAAAGTAGATGAGGATGCCCTTGTGTCCGTGTGTCCTACAGGTGCCATTGGAAAAGCTCCGGTGAGCATCGACATGGGTAAATGTGTCATGTGCGGAGAGTGCGCGTTTGCCTTCCCCGACAAAATAAAGTTTACGGCCGACTATAAGATTGCGACGAACGTCCGGGAACGGCTGATTGTCATAGAAGGGGATACAAGCCCGATCGCCCTTGATGAGTTGAAAGTGCGTAAGGAAATCCGTTCACTTTTCGGTCGCTCGCTTAAGCTCCGTGAGGTTTCGGCAGCAGGATCAAACGCGGACGAGCAAGAACTAAATGCCTGCGGTAACCCCAACTTCGACATGGGTCGCTTTGGGATTGAATTCCTGGCCTCACCCCGGCATTGCGACGGCGTCGTGATCACTGGACCGATCTCAGAAAATATGGCTGGCCCCCTTCAAATTTGCTATGACGCTGTGCCATCACCGAAGATACTTATCCTGGTTGGCACCGATACTATCAGCGGCGGTATTTTTGCCGGGAGTGGAGCACTGGATCGCAGCTTCCTTGACAAGTACCCGGTTGATTTGTACGTACCTGGCAATCCACCCCATCCACTAACTTTTGTGAATGGCGTGTTGGAAATGATCCGGGGTAAAAAGAAATAACCAACTTCAACCTAAAACGATTGATATTCCCAAAACACACTCTATGGGTCACGCATTGATTGAACCTGGCACGAGAAACTTCGACTCTTTCCATTCACTGGAAAACATTGAAAGCTCAGGGACATTGGGCGCTTTTTTTGCTTTTTGTTCATCAATTTGTACTTGAACGTACCCTCAGGCACTCGATTAATTATGCATCTCTTGAAACTTTGCGAAAGTATCTGGGGTTTTTTTCACCTTTATGGCGCAAATTCGACCATGATCAATAGGCTTCGTCAGATATCAACAATTTTGCTGCTACTTTTCTTTTCATTGGAAAATGTGCTGCTTGCTTCCCCGGATACTGACCCTGAAAAATATTCTGCCTACGATCAAGTTTCATCCCAAAAGGAATACCCTGCCCTCTTTTCCTGGATACTGGAGGAAAACGAAAGTGAGGAGCGCCATGACAAAGCACACGGAACACCCGGACATGTTTCGCACTTTTCTTTTACATTCTTTAATCTTCATTCGATTGCTAACGAACGTATCCGACCGCTCGACGCCTCACTACCTGCAGGAAGTCAACAGATCCTGAAATTGATTGGCCTCCTCCGCATCTGACGGGAGCATGCCACTTCATTATCTCAGGCATCCATGGGTTGCGTGAGACCTCTTAAATCTGAATCTATTCCAATTTGTAGTTGATTGGATGTGACTAAACTCCCTCAAATCGCTCTAAAGGATTTATTAACTATGAAAACACTCGAAATTCCGAAAGACGGCCTCCAAGGATTAAAGCAAAACTGGCGCGTGGACGCCATTGCCGGTTTCCTTGTATTTCTTCTTGCCTTGCCGCTCAGTTTAGGTATTGCCAAAGCCAGCGGTTTTCCTGCGGCAATGGGCGTGCTTACGGCCATGATTGGTGGTATGTTCGTCAGCATCTTTGCCGGCTCCGCCCTCACCATCAAAGGACCAGCAGCCGGGTTGATTACTATTTGCGCCGGAGCCGTAACTGAATTGGGTGCCCTCAACATCGAAGGACACACGGCTGTGCAACTTGCTTGCGGAGTGATCATCGTGATGTCCCTGATCCAGGTTATTTTTGGCTTCCTGAAATTCGGGTCTTTGAGCGATTTCTTTCCGCCATCCGCAGTACATGGCATGCTGGCGGCCATTGGTCTGATTATCTTCTCAAAACAGATCCACGTATTGTTAGGTATTGATCCAGCATCCTTGAAGGGAATGGAGCCAATCGAACTCTACGAGATGATCCCTCATTCATTTATCAATGCCGATCCGCGCGTGGCCATCGTAGGGGTTGTCAGCTTGATCATCATTTTTGGAATGCCCCTGCTCAAAGGAAAATTTTTTAAGAGCGTTCCTGCCCCCATGGTGGTAATGGTTGTCACTATCCCCATGGCGCTGATCATGGACTTCCGCCATACCGAACCTGCTTTTGACTTGGTGACGATCGGCAACTTCTGGGAAAACATAGGATTTAATGCAAGTTTTGCTGCGATCGGTACTGGTGTTTTCTGGAAATACGTAGTAATGTTTCTGTTTGTGAACAGCCTGGAATCACTCCTCACCGTGAAGGCCATTGACGGGCTTGACCCCTACAGGCGTCAATCGAATTATAATAAAGACCTTTCTGCCTTGGGCGCCGGCAATGCAATTTCCGGATTGCTGGGGGGCCTTCCAATGATC
>JANXYC010000268.1 GCA_025350305.1 Cyclobacteriaceae bacterium
AGTGCAATCAGCATGAAGCTCTCGCGTGGCCAAATATGAAGAGCTTCCTTCTCCATCAGAAATGATCCATCCTCACCGGAGGGTATCCGAAGTTCTTTGTAGCCGTGTTCAATATACGTTTGTGAGTATTCAAATCGGTCAGATATTTGTAACGCTCCCCGAACGGCTGAAAATGATCCATCGGCACCGATGATCACCTCGGTTTGATGGTGCTTGGTGTCACTATAATTTTGAAATGTCAACTCCGTCTTATCGATATTGACGTCCAGGCATTTGTGTTCAAAGAAGAAATCAACACCCAATTTCTCAGCTTCATTGATGAGTAACATGTTCAGATCACTCCTGGAAATTGAATGGATGAACTGACCTTTTGTTCCATACTGTTGGAAGGTCAGATTTCCCTGGATGTCATGAATCATCCGGCCATTCATAGGAACCGCATTATTTTTCAAGTGGGTGGCGAGTCCGACCTCCTGAAGGGCCCGGAGTCCCCGGTTACTCAAGGCCATGTTGATCGATCGTCCTCCGCCCAGCATATTAGAACGCATGTCAAACCTCCGGTCAAAAACGGAGACTTCATTACCGCGCTTCTTCAGGTAAATGGAGAGCAGCGAACCTACTAGGCCTGCCCCCACGATGGTAATTTTAGATGGTTTCTTGTTCATGGATTACCTGATTTCAACAGCAATATTCATTAGATAATTTCCATTAAAGTATGACAAAGATCAGTGGATGTTTAAATGTTGCACGGATGGGTTGGGCATGCCCTAAACAAGGGCCTTCTCGAAAATTTCGGCAAACCGAAAAACTTCTTCAAATGTATTGTAGAGTGGCACGGGAGCAACGCGTATTACGTCAGGCTCCCGCCAATCGGCGATTACGCCCGACTTCGTTATTTTATCAAAAACTTTCCGACCATTTTTTTTCATGAGAAGTGATAGCTGGCATCCACGCTCGTTCGGATTTTGAGGCGTGATAATCGTAAAATGATGTTGATCGGGGTCCATTGCACACAAAAGAAAATCCAAATAGCCTGTAAGCAGCATGCTTTTCTTTCGCAAGGATCCCATACCCGCTTTTTCAAAAAGTCTAAGAGAGGCCAAATGCGCAGCCCCACTCAATATTGGAAAATTTGAGAGTTGCCATCCATCGACACCGGGCATGGGAACAAACCCTTTCTTCATCTTGAAGCGATCCTTTTCGAGATGACCCCACCAGCCAGCCAGGCGGGGAAGATTGGAATTGGTCGCGTGCCGTTCGTGCACAAATGCCCCGGCGACACTACCGGGTCCTGAATTCAGGTACTTGTAACTGCACCAAACGGCAAAATCCACTTCATCGCGATGCAAAGTTAGCGGAACGTTGCCAATCGCGTGTGCCAGGTCAAATCCAGCGAAGGCGCCGGCCTGGTGGGCAGCAGCTGTGATTTTTTTGATATCGAAAAGCTGTCCGGAATAGTATTGGAGCCCGCCAAAAATTACCAGCGCCACTTGCTCTGCATGTTCCTGGATGGCTGAAAGAATATCCTCGGTGCGCAACGTGTATTCACCCTCGCGGGGCCTTAATTCGATAAGCGCGGCCTCAGGATTTAATTGGTGTAATTTGATCTGCGATTCGAAGACATACTGGTCAGATGAAAAAGCTCCCGCCTCGGCAATAATTTTAAAACGCTGCTGAGATGGCTGGTAAAAAGAAGTCAACATGAGATGGAGGTTCAGCGTGAGCTGGTTCATGGCAACCACTTCTGAGGGTTTTGCCCCCACCAATCCCGCCAACGCCTTTTTGCTGAGTTTGTGATAATAAAGCCACGGACGTCGCGAATGAAAGTGTCCTTCTACGGCAAAATTGGCCCAGTCATCCAATTCCTGATTAACAAATTTCCGGGTGCTCTTTGGTTCCAATCCCAGGGAATTGCCAGTGAAATACAAGGCCGTCTTTCCTTTTATTTTTGGAAGATGGAATTCCGATCTGAATTTTCGGAGGGGATCTCTCTTGTCGAGTCCCCTGGCAAAAGAAAGAGAATTTTCAAATTTCATTGTTGATGCTACGATCAGGCGACAGACTTGCGTAGACCCGGATTTATTTGTGAATGGTGATGTTCTACGTGGTAAACCGTGAAATAAAGCATTTCCCGTAAGGTTAGTTTCCCCAACAGCGGATGTGGTAGAATGAGTTGATCTAACTCTTGTTCAGAAAAGCGATCAACTTTTTTGCAAAGAACCTTTACATGCTGTTCAACCGCCTGGAGCAACCTGTCTCGTTCACACGATGTGTCCGGTAAAAAACGTGTGGTTGATTTTCCTCCGGCCGCTAGTTTT
>JANXYC010000073.1 GCA_025350305.1 Cyclobacteriaceae bacterium
CCAGATATCCATTGCGGATGTAGTAAGTTGCAGTGATCCGGATTATTTCTATGATTATTATGTTCCCTTTGCTGATTTAGCAACTCTTTTTGGAATCACGAAGGATACCGAGTTGCGTTTCGTTGCACTGACCAATGCTTCGGCCACCTGTGCAATGGCGGGGAAAATATCAGATGTAGGAGGAGTTGATGATACACTCTACAATGGTTGTAATCCGTGCGCTTTCCTGGATTTAACGACGAACCAATGTCCTACCTCACTGAACAATTTGTGTTTTACGTGCGCAGGGTTTCAGATAGGGGTTACTCCGAAACCGACTATCAATCTTCCTGTAAAAGCCGGTGAAAATTTCCTGTCGGGGTACCTCAAGGATCCGTCTGGCACGCCGCTAGTTGGTGCTACTATTTTTGTGAATGTTTTCACATCGTCAGCCCAACAGGTGCTAATTGAAAGCACAACTGCAATCACTGACATTAATGGCGGTTGGTATACCACATTGCAGGCGGTCCTGGCAGCAGGTAATTATATTGCTGTCACAGGAAAGGCTATAGACCGATGCTCGGGTGGAGGGTTGGGATCGCAAGCCACTTTTACTATTGTCGTTGTCAATGCCCCGCCTCAATTAACGGGCTCCGCTACGCTTTTATCATATACCGAAAACGGCCTACCTCTGCCCATTCAACCGGCTATCCAGATCGCCGATCCGGATAATAGTATTTTGGGAAGCGCGTCCATTTCAATCGTCTCCAACTTTCACGCTGACCAGGATCAGTTAGTCTTTATACCTGTGTCGGGAATCACAGGCTCCTATAGCGGCGCAACGGGAGTTTTGTCGTTTAGTGGGAACGCTTCCCTGGCTGCTTATCAATCCATATTGCAGAGCGTTTCCTATGTCAATTCAAGCGACAATCCGGATCCTTCAACACGCCTGGTGCGATACAAAGTTTTTGATGGTTTGGATTTCAGCAACTTGCTCGATCGTACTATCGCTGTCGTCCCGGTAAATGATCCACCGGTTTTGACAGGGTCAGCCGCTCAGGTTCAATACACGACAGGGAATCTGGTGATCGATAATTCTTTGACTGTATCGGATGTTGACAACACACAAATCACGGGGGCGACCGTTTCGATCAGCAATAATTTTATTACAGCCGAGGACCGACTCAACTTTACCAATCAATTAGGTATCACGGGCTCCTATAATTCTTCAACGGGTATCCTTACCCTTACCGGGACAACGACGCTGGCCAACTACAACACGGCCCTTCAATCCATCTCCTACAGCAATGTGGTTACCATCCCCACTTTGCTGACCCGACAGATTTCTTTTGTTGCGACGGATGGGACGAGCAGCAGTTCCGTTTTCAACAAATTCGTAGAGATCCTGAGGATCAATCACGCTCCGCTCCTAGTGGATGGATCAAATAATCCTGTTTCCGTTCTTTCCTACGGCACCCTGGAAGACACATTCCTTGATGGCTGCGTGACGGTGTTTGATCCGGATGGGGATCCGGTTACGATAGGGTCCATCAACCTTATTTCTGGCTCTGGAGTCTTCACTCTCTCGGGGGGTCTGTGTTTCCGGTTCACGCCATCGGCGAATTTTAATGGCCTGGTCAGGGCCAGTGTTACATTTTGTGATCCGAGCAATGCGTGCGCTTCAGGGACCATAGAGGTTACAGTCACTCCGGTAAACGACCCACCGGTGGTGAGCGGCTCCAGTGCGGTCAATGTGTACACCGGGGGCAACCTGGCAGTTGACAATACAGTAAGCGTATCGGATATTGATAGCCCGAATATTACAGGAGGAACGGTGAGGGTGGATGGTAATTTTGTGTCGACCGAAGATGTGTTGAGTTTCACTAACCAGGCGGGAATCACGGGGACGTACAATGCGGGCACGGGAGTTCTTTCCCTTTCCGGTTCGGCCACCCTTTCCGCCTACAGCACGGCATTGCAAACGATCACGTATTCAAACACCGTTTTTTCCTCGCTGCTTACCCGAAAGGTCTCTTTCATAGTAACGGACGGGACAGCCAATAGCCAGCCGTTCAATAGATTCATTTCATTCAGCGGAAATATTAACCGCTCACCTTTCCTTGTAGACGGGAGCAACAATCCGGTTACAGCACTGACTTATTCAACCAACGAAGATACCCCGCTCACTGGTTGCATTACAGCATTGGATCCTGATGGTGATCCCATCACAGTTAGTTCATTAGTCATCACGTCAGGGTCAGGAACGTTTACACTGACGGGCGGCCTTTGCTATATTTTCACACCCACCGGGAACTTCAGCGGAACGGTTACGGCGTCCGTGTCAATATGTGATCCAAGCAATGCGTGTGCAGCAGGGACAATTCAAATCAATGTGTTGCCCATCAATGATCCACCGGTTGTTACAGGGTCGCCGAGTCAGATTCAATACACCACAGGGAATCTGGTGATCGATAATTCTTTGACTGTTTCTGATGTTGACAACACACAAATCACGGGGGCGACCGTTTCGATCAGCAATAATTTTATTACAGCCGAGGACCGACTCAACTTTACCAATCAATTAGGTATCACGGGCTCCTATAATTCTTCAACGGGGGTACTCACCCTGCTCGGCACCGCATCACTCCTCGATTATTCAACAGCATTAAGAGGTATTACGTACTCAAATGTCAAGCAACTCCACTCGACACTTACCCGAAAAATAAGTTTTGTTGCAAACGACGGCACAAATGCCAGTGAGCCATTTTATAAATTCCTTAAGGTCGCTCAGATCAATTTGCCTCCCGTCATGACCGACGGAACGAATCCTGTGGACACGTTATATTACACAACCAATGAGGACACACCTATTAATTCATGTCTGAGTGCCTTCGATCCCAATGGTGATCAGGTAATCATCAGTAGCATCGATGTGCTGGCGGGTCCCGGAAATTTTACGCTTCAGGGCGGGCTGTGTTTTGGATTCGCGCCGGGCCCGGACTTTAACGGGAGGATAAAAGCAAAAATTACGCTATGTGATGGCGCCTCCGGCAGTTTGTGCGTTGTGGGCGGGATTGTAATAAATGTGCTTGCGGTAGATGATCCGCCTGTAATTACGAGCACGGCCTTCCAGGTTAATCAGGATGAAACAACTTCGAAGTGCCTGGTGGTAACTGATATAGAGAATGATTTGACATTTTTCTCCAATGGGAGGTCGATCAACAATAATGGGACGGTAACTACCGGCAGTGCCACCACAGACTTGTGCTTTGCGTATTCACCCCGTTCTGGCTTTTCAGGAAATGACTTGGTTGAAGTTACGGTTTGTGAGGTCAATGCACCTTCTGTATGTTCTACAAAGACCGTTACGATCAATGTAAAAAAAGTAAATCATCCACCAGTCATTCTGATCAACGGAGAGCCCGGAGGCACAATTATGGTGACTACACCAGAAGATCGGCCCGTCGTATTCTGCTTCGAATCCGTCGATCCGGATGGTGATGATGTTGTTCTGCAGGAAACAAAAAATGTGACAGGAGGGGGAAGTCTTGCCTCTTACCTTGGAATTGAATTCTGCTTCACGTTCACACCTCCGAAAGATTTTAATGGAATCTCGAAATGGGAGATAAAGGTATGTGATGATGGCAACCCAAGTTTGTGTGGTACGTTGGTTGCTGTGATCAATGTCACACCTGTGAATGATCCTCCAACCGCGGTTGATGATTTGGTTCCGGTAACCCGTTATGCTTTAAGTAAATTCAATGCCCTTACAAATGACAGTGACGTAGACGGTGATTCTTTAATCCTGAATATTTTGCCGGTGACAGGTCCGTCCCACGGCCAGGCAATACTGTCAAAGGATGGATTTGTATCCTATACTTCCGACCGTTATTACAAGGGTCTTGATTCTCTTGTGTACAAGGTCTGTGACAACGGTTCACCTTCGCTCTGCGGTCAGGCTACTGTCACATTTGATATTACCGATCTGCCCCTTCGGGTTTACGAAGCACTGTCACCGAATGGCGATGGAATAAATGACTACTGGCGAATTGAGGGAATAGACTATTATTCTGACAATGTGGTCCGGGTATTCGATCGGTTTAACAATCTTGTTTACGAAACGCAGAATTATAACAACGAGGATAACGTCTGGCGGGGAGAAGCCAATCAGGGCCTTTTCCGTGGAAGATTGCCTGACGGAATATATTTTTATTCTATTCAATTGGGAAGCGGATCTACTAAGTTGAGTGGGTTTTTGGTGATTAAAAAAGAGTGATGAGGCACCTGGCGTATTTGTTGTTTTTTCTTTTTCTGCTGACGGGGCTACCGGTCGCCGCACAGCAGGAGGCAACCTATGCTCAATATATGTTTAACGGCCTGGCTATTAATCCCGCATATGCCGGTCAGCACGAGGCGTTAAGTGTGAGTGTACTTTCCCGATTTCAAAATGTTGGACTTGCAGGAGCTCCGACGACTCAGTCCTTTGCCATCCATTCTCCCCTTTTGAATCAGCGGTTCGCGGTAGGCGCCCTTTTTGTGCATGACAAATTGGGAGTTATAGATCAGACAGAGTTCAGTGGTATATACGCCTATCGCCTGCCGGTTACAGAAAAGGGCACGCTTTCATTTGGTGTTCAAGCAGGTATTAGCAAGTATAGTGCGCAGTACACGCGACTTGATGTATACCAGGCCGATCCGATATTTAGCCAGGACATTATTGAAACGCGTCCTAACATTGGGGCCGGGGTATTTTATAATCATCGGAACTGGTATATGGGATTGAGCATTCCCCATATGGTAAATAATATTTTTAGCAGAGGAAGCAATCTCACTTCGATAAAACAATCATTTCCAGTAATATTGACAGGCGGCTATGTATTTCCTATTAATCGCTCAATTCGATTCAAGCCGAATGCATTGGTTAAAATGGTCGACAATCGAATTGTCGAAGTTGACCTAAATGCTAATTTCCTGTTTGATGAAGTGCTTTGGTTTGGTGCCTCGTACCATTCATCCAATTCCTTTAATTTTTTGATAGACGTACAACTTACGGATCAAATTCGACTGGGATATTCCTACACGATGGCCCTTGGAAAAATCAAAACAGTTGAAATAGGATCCCATGAGCTATTTCTGGGATACATATTCAAGTTTAACAGTAAAGGAATTGTTTCACCACGCTACTTCTGATGAGACGCTACATTTTGTTTTCGTTGATTACATTCCTGTCGGGACGTTCGATTGCGCAGAGTACCAACATATCCAACCTATTTCAGAGTACCTTCAAAAAAGCGGAACGTATGTACAATCAACAGGGCTATCGCAATGCCATTGATCTGTATCGAATTGTGTTGGATCGTGATCCGCAAAACCGGTTGGCAAAGGAAAAAGTGGCCGACTGTTATTACCGGATGGGCAGGTATGAGGAGGCAAAAAGATGGTACCAGCGACTTATCGAGGAGAAGAATCCAAACCCTCAGGATTATTACCAACTAGGACAAGTACTTAGCATTCTTGAAGGGTATGATTCAGCAAAATATTTTTTTGAGAACTATGCAAAGCTTAATGGAACCGACAAGCGAGCCTCCCTTAAAATTGACTTCATTAATAACCTTGGGTTTTACCGGAAGGACTCCATTTCTTATTCCATCACCCGACCGTGGTACAATTCTGATGAAGCTGACTTTTCACCGCAGCATTTTGGTGAGGGCATCGTCTTTGTTTCTTCCCGAGACAGGGACTTGTTCATTAAGCGGAAATCACTTTCAGGAATCAATGAGACAGAAGGATTACTGAATGCGTTTTATGCCGGCCCTTCCTTTGACAGCACAAAATCGGTGAACGACCAGGTCAATCTCTTTTATAGCAAGGCCCTCAATTCGCCGTATCATGATGGACCCGTAACGTTTTATGATAATGGAAAGCGGATTGCATTCACGCGTAACATTCTTCAAAACGGGGAACCTGCAAAAGATGATCAGGGCCGGGTTAACCTGGAGTTATATTTCGCCACACTGGGTGCGAACCGAACGATGATGAACATTGAACGATTCCCGTTCAGCAGCCTTTCGTATTCCATAGGCCACCCGTGGGTATCAAATGATGGAACGGAACTTTATTTCGCTTCTAATATGCCAGGAGGCTATGGAGGTGCCGATCTTTATGTTAGCCATTACAAGGACGATACGTGGACGAAACCCGAAAATCTCGGCGATGTTATTAATACAGCCGGCGATGAGTACTCACCCTATCTGTCGAATAATGAACTGTTGTTTTTCTCATCGAATGGTTTCGGTGGATTTGGGGGCCTGGATAATTTTGTGAGCCGCAAGACCGCTGATAAATTTCGTGCCCCTCAGAACCTGGGCAACCCTATTAATACTTCAATGGATGATTTTGGTCTTATTGTTGATCCTTCCGGGAAAGCGGGTTTTTTTGCTTCCAACCGAAAGGGTGGAGATGATGATATCTATACTTTCGTGATGAAGAGGATCACCCTCGCAGGACACGTAAAAGAACTCACGAGTCGGCTGCCAGTACCCCAGACAACTGTTACCATCCGAGGGGATCAGAATCAAGTGATTCACAGTTTGATTTCAGACGAGTTCGGGAATTTCTTTGTTGAACTGGAAATTGAAAAAGAATACAGTCTTGTTCCGCAAAAGGAAGGATATACTGCATTGGAGGAGCAACACGTTTCTACCCGAAAGGCCTCTCTACTTTCCGATACCCTTTCCGTTGCTATTTGGAAAAACGGATTGTTGGCCAAGGGGGTCGTGTACAGCAATGAACTGCAAACGACTCTTCCAAATACCAGCGTGTATTTACGTAATGTGTCAACGGGCAAAACGGATAGTGTGAGTACCACGGCCACCGGAGCGTATAGTTTCCTGGTTTTGCCAAATAATTCTTACCATATCACAGCGCGTCATCCAGGGTATCTGGAAAATGGATTCAATCTTAACACGCATTCTTTGTTTAGTGGAAATTTGTTGAATGATATTCTTTTGGAGGAGAAATACCTTGAAAAACTGACGGTTCTTTTTGAATCTAATAAGTGGGAACTACGACCGGAGTTTGCCACCAATGTACATAAGATCATAAGAAGCCTAAATCGGTTTAAGGATGCCACGGTTTACATTGGTGCTCATGCCGATTCTCAAGGGGCCAGGGAGTACAACAAAAAATTATCCGATAAAAGGGCGCAGGCGATACTCGAGTATTTGAAAAGTAAGAATATTCATGTGAAAAGAATTCAGGCGTTTGGATTTGGTGAAGAATTAATACTGAATCTTTGCAGTGATGGTGTGGAGTGCACCAATGAGGAGCATGCTCAGAATAGAAGAGCCGAAATCAAAGTTCAATTGGAAGGAGTCAAGTGACCATTGATGCTTCTACCGATCCTTTCAGCCGACTAGATTTGATTATCGTGCCGTTTCAGAACTCAGGAAACTGCCATAATACACCGCATTCATCAACATCTTGTTCGTGCCAAACCAGAACGCCCGGAATGCCAGATCCTCTGTAAACCCAATCACCCGACCCCGGCCCATCGCGGATATTCCGATG
>JANXYC010000071.1 GCA_025350305.1 Cyclobacteriaceae bacterium
CCGGTCTTCGTAGATCGCCACCATGTGCTCAAAGTGAGCAGAAGGTTTGCGGTCCGCAGTTCGAATTGTCCATCCGTCTTTCTCTTGTACCACATTCTTTGTTCCCATGTTGATCATCGGCTCTATCGCGATGACCATCCCAGGCACGATCTTGGTCCCCTTACCACGTTTACCGTAGTTCGGAACTTCCGGATCTTCGTGTAGGTGTTTGCCGACACCGTGTCCCACCAACTCTCTCACCACACCATACCCAAAACCCTCGACAAAAGACTGAACGGCATATCCAACATCACCGATCCTGTTCCCTGCCTTCGCCTGCCCGATACCGAGGTACAATGATTCGTACGTGCGTTCCAGCAACTTCAGGACTTCCTTACTCACCCCTTCTAATGGATACGTATATGCCGCATCACTATGGTAGCCCTTGTATTGCACTCCACAGTCAATGGAGACGATATCATTTTCCTTCAACTCGTAGTTCCCCGGTATCCCATGCACCACTACCTCATTAGCAGAGATGCACAACGAAGCCGGAAACCCGTTGTAGTGGAGGAAAGAAGGTATCCCTCCCTGGTCCCTGATAAATTCCTCGGCCCTTTGATCCAGTGTCTTCGTCTTCACGCCCGGTTTAATCATCCGGGCCACTTCACCATGAGTTTGCGCTAAAATCTTCGCGCTTTCTCTGATGATCTGGATCTCTTCGGCCGTCTTCAGGTGAACCATTCAACCTTTACGCCGCAGCAAACTGAGAACGTCCTTTCACTCTTCCGGACTTCATCATCCCTTCGTAATGTCTCATCAGCAGATGGCTTTCAATTTGCTGTAGTGTGTCAAGCACAACTCCCACCAAAATCAAAAGCGACGTGCCTCCATAAAACTGTGCGAAGGTCTGGGTCACACCAGCACGCACGGCAAACGCCGGCATGATGGCAACGGCCGCCAAAAACAAGGCGCCCGGAAGGGTAATCTTTGATAAAATGCTATCAATGAATTCAGCGGTTTGCTTACCCGGCTTAATGCCCGGAATAAATCCACCGTTGCGTTTTAAATTATCAGCTATGTCATTGGAGGGTACAGTGATCGCCGTATAGAAAAACGTGAATAACAAAATGAGGATGGCGAAAAGTAAATTGTACTGCCAGGAAGTAAAGTCAGCGAACGTTGAACCTACATACGCACCAATGTCACTTTCTCTCCAGATACCCGCGAGGAGCGGAGGAATAAACATCAGCGCCTGTGCGAAGATAATCGGCATTACGCCCGCTGAATTCAATTTCAGGGGAATGAAGTCGCGCTTGCCCCCGTACAATTTATTGCCTACTACCTGTTTAGCGTACTGTACCGGTATCCGCCGGGTCGCTTGCGTGAGTGCAATCACACCCACCACAACAAAGAACAGGGCCAGCAATTCAATGATGAACAACAAAGCGCCACTCATCCCTTTACCCGTAGCCTCCAAATACAGGGCGGTAGGAAAACGGGACACAATGCCAATCATGATGAGCATGGAAATACCATTGCCAATACCTTTGTCCGTAATCCGTTCACCAAGCCACATGCAAAACATGGTGCCCGAAACAAGAATCATGACCGATGAAATCTGGAAGAATAATCCGGGGTTAATAATTGCCTCCGGGTTGATGGTTGCCCTCAAATAACCATACGACTGTGCAGCCGTGATGACAATGGTAAGGACACGTGTAAATTGATTTAGTTTTTTTCTGCCGCTGTCACCTTCCTTTTGAAGTTTAGTGAAGTGCGGGACTGCCACCGTGAGCAACTGAACAACGATGGATGCCGAAATGTATGGCATAATGCCCAATGCAAAGATGGAAGCCCGGCTAAACGAACCTCCTAAAAATGTATTGAGAAGATCAAAGATTCCGCCCTGGTTACTGGTGAGCGCATTGAAGTCAATCCCCGGTAATACAATGTAGGATCCCAACCGGAATATGATCAGGAACCCGATGGTATTAAGAATACGCACCCGTAGGTCCTCGATCGAAAAAATGTTCTTTATGGTAGTAAAGAATCGCTTCATTATTTTACTGTCGTTGCGCTGCCGCCAGCGTTTTCAATTGCTTTTGTTGCTGTCGCTGAGAAGGCATGAGCTTCAACGCTCACGTTGGATTTCAATTCACCCCTGCCCAGTACTTTCACCTTGTCGTTTTTACCTACGATTCCATTCTCCATCATCAACTGAAGACTGATGGCAGCAGTTTTTGTCTTTTTGGCAAGTTCCTCCAGGACATCCAGGTTGATAGCCTTAAAATAGATCTTGTTGTTATTCTTAAAACCAAACTTGGGGATACGTCTTTGCAAGGGCATCTGACCACCTTCAAACCCAAATTTTTTGTGATAGCCTGAACGTGACTGGGCACCTTTGTGACCACGACCTGCCGTGCTACCGCCTGAACCCTGACCTCTTCCGAGGCGTTTGTTGTTTTTGGTGGAACCGGCTGCCGGCTTTAATGTATGCAGTTTCATTTTATAGTTCTTTTACGCTCACCAGATGGTTTACTTTTCGTACCATGCCCTGAATCTGCGGTGTGTATTCCACCTCCACAGATTGGTCACGTTTTCCTAATCCCAACGACTCGATGGTCCTTAACTGGGTCAGCGGACGCTTAATGGTGCTTCGGATCTGTGTGATTTTGACTTTGGCCATTTCCTTATCCGTTAAATACTTTTGATAATGCTACACCACGGTTGCGGGCAATGGTATGCGCATCACGCATGGTTGTCAAAGCTTTGAAGGTCGCCTTCACAACGTTGTGAGGATTGGAAGACCCTTTTGATTTTGCCAACACATTGTGAACACCGGCACTCTCCAGCACCGCGCGCATGGCGCCACCCGCGATTACACCCGTACCGGGCGAAGCAGGCTTTAACAATACCAGACCGCCTCCGAACTTACCGATTGATTCGTGTGGCACCGTTCCTTTTATAATGGGCACCTTCACCAGATGCTTTTTAGCATCGTCAATTCCTTTCGTGATGGCGTCGGTCACTTCATTCGCTTTACCTAAGCCATATCCTACTACGCCGTTACCATCACCGACGACCACAATTGCGGAGAAGCTAAACCTCCGTCCGCCTTTCACTACTTTGGCCACGCGCTGAATCGCTACGACTTTTTCTTTCAGATCAATCTCACTGGCTTTTACCGTACTGACGTTGCTTTGTGTCATGCGCTTAGAATTTTAACCCACCCTCTCTGGCGCCTTCGGCCAAAGCTTTAACGTTTCCGTGATACAAGTATCCATTGCGATCAAATACAATCTCGTTAACACCGGAGGCCAATGCCTTCTCCGCCACTTTCTTTCCCACTGACTTTGATGTCTCCCTATTCAACTTGGCTTTCTCCAGTTCTGCTGAAGAAGCGTAGGCGATTGTATGACCTTTTGAGTCATCAATGATCTGCGCATAGATTGCTTTGTTACTACGGAATACGGAGAGCCGGGGGCGTTGGGAAGTACCTTCCAGATTCTTGCGAATCCCCATTTTAATTCTCTCCCTGCGACTTGTCTTAACCTTTATTGGCATAGTCTCAATCGTTTTATTATTTAGCAGCAGCCTTACCGGCTTTTCTGCGAACATATTCACCTACATAACGGATACCCTTACCTTTATAAGGCTCAACCTTTCTCAAGGACTTAATCTTGGCGGCTACCTGACCCAGCAATTGCTTGTCGATACCCTCCAGAATGATCATCGGGTTGGAACCCTTCTCCTGTAAGGCCTGAAGTTTTAATTCCGAAGGCACACCCAGAAAAACACTGTGTGAATAACCAAGGCTCAATTCCAATACGTTGCCTTGAGCTAAAGCTTTATAACCTACGCCAATCAATTCCAGTTGTTCTCTATATCCTTTGCTTACACCGATTACCATGTTGGCAATCAGCGCGCGGTACAATCCATGCAGTGCACGATCCGGCTTTTCATCGGACGGGCGTGTCACTTCAATGGTGGCATTTTCGACCTTCACTTTGAAGGCAGTCTTCAGCACCTGATGCAATTCTCCTTTCGGACCTTTCACCGTCACTTTATTATTTCCTTCCGAGTAGGTGCACGTCACACCGTTGGGAAGCGCTATGGGTAGTCTGCCGATCCGTGACATTTTTTCTTACAATTAATAAACGTAACACAATACCTCACCACCAACATTCAGCGCCCGCGCTTCCTTATCTGTAATCACTCCCTTAGAAGTGGACAGGATTGCAATGCCCAGGCCATTGAGGACCTTCGGCAACTCGTCGGCCGGCTTATATTGCCTCAAGCCGGGTGAGCTGATTCGGTCAATCTTTGAGATGGCAGAATCCCTGGTCTCAGGATTGTATTTTAATGCAATCTTGATCAGGCCTTGCTTGTTGGCGGTATCCTCAAACTTGTAGTTCAGGATGTAGCCCTTATCAAACAAAACCTTGGTAATCTCTTTTTTGATGCTGCTCGCTGGCACCTCCACCACGCGATGGCGTGATTTAATGGCGTTTCTAAGCCGTGTCAAATAGTCTGCAATAGGGTCTGTCATGTTCTTTTCTTATTAAATGCCTCCCTCCGGATAGCTATCGGGATTAAAACGGGGCCGCAAAGATATTTAATCCTTTTCCTTTCTTCAAATTACCAGCTGGCTTTCGTTATGCCGGGGATTTTGCCATCGTGTGCCATTTGGCGGAACTGGTTACGGCAAACGCCGAACTTGCTCATGTACCCGCGGGGACGACCCGTGAGTTTGCACCGGCTGTGAAGCCGTACAGCAGAGGAACTGCGCGGAAGTTTGTCCAGCCCGGCCCAATCGCCCGCCGTCTTCAACGCCTGGCGCTTCGTCTTGTAACGGGCTACCAGTCGCTCCTTTTTCTTATCCCTCGCTATGATTGACAGTTTTGCCATAACACTGATTAATTTTTAGCTGTAAACGGCATCCCAAAAGCCTTCAGGAGCTCATAACTTTCTTCATCTGTTTCCGCCGACGTGACGAACGTGATATCCATACCATTGATCTTACTGACTTTGTCAATGGATATCTCGGGAAAAATGATCTGCTCTTTTACACCTAGCGTATAATTTCCACGACCATCAAATCCTTTGTCGCTCACACCTTTAAAGTCACGTACGCGTGGAAGGGCCACATTCATCAGCCTGTCCATAAACTCGTACATCCGCTCGCCGCGTAAAGTTACTTTTACACCAATCGGAATGTCCGCCCGCAACTTGAAGTTGGAAATATCCTTCTTCGACCGGGTAGGTACTGCCTTCTGACCCGTGATGGAAGAAATCTCTTCCAAGCCCACATCGATCATCTTCTTGTCAGCTACTGCTGCACCAATACCTTTATTGACACAGATTTTCGTAATCTTAGGAACCTGCATGACCGACTTGTACTGAAACTTTTCCTTCAGTGCCGGCACGATCTCCTTTGTATATTTTTCTTTTAGTCTTGGCGTTGCCATGGCTTTATTACTTGGTGACTTCTATAAATTTCCCGGTCTTCTTCGCGAATCGCTGCAGTTTGCCTTTGTCATTTAATTTACGACCCACACGCGTGGCTTGGCCGCTGGCAGGATCAATCAGCACGACATTACTAATATGAATGGAAGCTTCTGTTTTCTTAATTCCTCCTTCGGGCTTACCGGCAGAAGGCTTTTGATGCTTGGTCACCATGTTCATGCCTTCCACAATGACCCTGTTTTTTTCCAGCAACACTTCCAGCACCTTACCGGAATTAATTTTATCCGGCGTGCTCCTGTAATTACCGGCAATCACCTTCACGGTGTCACCTTTTTTGATTTTCAGCTTCGGCTGCTTGTTATGCTTCCTCTCCATAATCTTATAATACTTCAGGGGCCAGTGATATAATTTTCATAAACTGTTTTTCGCGAAGTTCGCGGGCCACCGGACCGAAAATGCGGGTACCGCGCGGTTCGTCCTGGGGTGTAAGAAGCACAGCCGCATTATCTTCAAAACGGATATACGAGCCATCTTTTCTCCTCACTTCTTTCTTCGTACGAACGATAACAGCCTTTGACACAGTACCCTTCTTTATCTGGCTGGTCGGGATTGCTGACTTCACGGTCACAACAATCTTATCTCCCACGGAGGCATACCGCCTGTGGGTTCCTCCCAAAACGTGGAGGCACAGCACTTCTTTCGCTCCGCTGTTGTCTGCCACTATAAGGCGTGATTCACTCTGTATCATAACTTTTCTTTCTTTATTTTACTTCGCTTTCTCCAACACTTCTACCAGTCTCCAGCGTTTGCTTTTGCTGAGGGGACGGGTTTCACTGATCTTCACCATGTCACCGATACCGGCCTCATTTTTTTCATCGTGCGCCATCAGTTTTGTCGTCTTGTTCATAAACTTGCCATACATGGCATGCTTCACTTTGCGATCAATCGCAATGGTGATGGTCTTTTGCATTTTATTGCTGACCACGCGACCGACTCTCTCTTTTCTTAGCTTCCTTTCCATACTGGTAATCAGTTACAATTTACTTTTGCGTTTCTTTTTGTCGCAATACGGTGTTGATCCGAGCAATAAGCCTGCGCGTCTCTTTTATTTTCATCGGGTTTTCAATCGACGATAC
>JANXYC010000134.1 GCA_025350305.1 Cyclobacteriaceae bacterium
TGATGTTGCGTTCGGCGCAATAGTCAAGCATTTCCTGAGTTTCCCTGATTCCTCCAATCAACGAACCACCCAATGATTTTCGTCCGCCAATTAAAGAAAAGTGTTGGACAGCTGACGGTGCCGGTGGAACACCAACAACGATCAGGGCCCCGTCTCTTCGCAAGAGACCCAGGTATTGATTAAGGTCGTGCTGTGCTGAAACAGTGTCAATAATAAAATCAAAATGATTGCGAAGGGATTTAAGAACCGATTCATTTGTTGTATGCGCAAAGTGATGAGCACCCAGTTTTTTCGCATCGCCTTCCTTGTTTTTGGAGGTACTGAGTACCGTGACCTCTGACCCGAGTGCAGCAGCAAATTTCACCGCCATGTGGCCAAGACCACCCAGTCCTAAAACAGCAACCCGATGACCATTCCCTATCTTCCAATGCATGATGGGGGAATACGTTGTAATGCCTGCACAAAGCAATGGCCCTACCCGATCCAACTGCAAGTTGGGTGCGATGTGAAGTGTGAATTGTTCATCCACAACAATCTGGGAAGAATAACCACCATAGGTAGGAGTCTTGCCATCTTTCTCATAACTGTTGTAGGTGCCGGTCATGCCCTTGTCGCAATACTGCTCAAGTCCCTCCTGACAGTTGTCACAGGTCCGGCAGGAATCCACAAAGCAACCAACACCAGCAAGATCCCCGGCGTTGAAGCTTTTTACTCCACTGCCAACTTTATTAACCCGACCCACGATCTCATGACCCGGCACCATCGGGAAAATTGACCCTCCCCATTCATTGCGTGCCTGGTGGATATCGGAATGGCATACGCCGCAATACAAAATATCAATCAGGACATCCATCGTGCCCAACTCCCTTCGCTCAAAACGAAAGGGTGACAAAGGAGTGGCCGACGTCTGTGCTGCATAACCTTTCACTGGAATCATAGCTCGTTGGAATTAAGTTGACGTATTACATGAAACACACGGTGACGCTTAAAGTTCTAATTATCATTTAAAATCTTTATCGAATTTCTTCTCCTGGTTTTGTCTTCCAGCGTTCATGCATCCATACCCATTGCTCCGGGTGCTCCCGCACAACCTTTTCAATATACCGGGTATAATTTTGCGTGTTGTGTATCAGGTCCGTCTCCTCATCTCCCGTCACTTCCAACGGGATCTCCGGAAGAAAGCGAATATGCTGGAGATTATCCTTTGCGAGGTGGATATAGGCAGGCAAAATGGTCGCTCCCGTTTTTAGTGCCAGGATTGCAGCACCAATTGGTGTGGAGGCCGGCATACCGAAAAAGTCAACAAACCGGCTTTTTACTTTTGTATCTTGATCTATCAATACAGCTGTCGAGCCACCTTGTTTCAGCCCTTTAAACAATCGGAGCGTCTCCTTGCCCCGTTCCACCGGAATGGCCCCGTGAGCATTTCTATAATTAACCATGAGAGCATTAAGACGTTCATCTTTCAATGGAGTACCAATCACCATAGGTTTAAACCCGCGCAAGGCAACAAATGTCACCATCAATTCAAACGCTCCCAGGTGATTGGGCAGGAAAATAATCCCTTTTCCTTTAGCCTTGGCCGCTTCTGCATGTTCATACCCCTCTACGACTACAAATTTTTCAAGGTCCGCCAGTGTTTTGATGGAAGTAGCCCTCAATATTTCGCCCGCATTTTTGCCAAGCATGACAAACATTTGCTCCGCGAGTTTTCGGATTTCAGCAACGGTTTTTTCTTTACCGAATGCCATGCCCAAATGCGTGATTGCCAGGTTCCTGGATTTTGGTGAAACCAGGCATCCTACTCGCCCCAGGAATCCGCAGAATGCAAGCCACCACGTTCGTGGCATCAGGTTTGAAGCAAAGATCAGGAACCGGACAAACCGATAGAGGACAGCGTACTTAATTTCCTTTCGCAGGGGTCTATCGGCCATAAATTGAGGGAGGCGCAAAGATAAACGCAGATTGGTTAAATTTAAATTTGAAATGAAAACGTTATACCTGATACGACACGCAAAATCCAGTTGGGATGATCCTGACCTGAATGATTTTGAGCGGCCACTCAACGAACGGGGAGAAAAGGATGCCCCACGGATGGGCAACCGCTTAAAGGAACGATCGGTGGCTCCCGATGCCATCTACTCAAGTCCTGCATTGCGAACATTGACTACCGCCATAGTAATAGCCGAAAATCTTGGGTATCCGGCGGATGAAATTCAAACCGAACGAAGGCTCTATAATGCCGAGGAAGAAACGCTGCTTGATTTTCTACACAAAGTGCCAGACAAGAATAGTTGTGTTGTGATCGTTTGTCATAATCCGGGAATCACCGATTTAGCCAATGATTTGCTCCATGGAACCATTGAGAACGTTCCCACCGCCGGCGTGGTTGCCGCCGAGCTAAACATTAATTCCTGGAAAGCAGCCAAGCGCGGTTGTGGTAAACTCATATTTTTTGATTACCCGAAAGCGTAGAAATTTGGGTAAAGATGTCTACACCTTTTTTTTCCAGGGTGGCAATAAACCCCAAACACTTTTTTTCAGTATCCCAAAACCGGCCAAAGAAAGAATTTGTCGGAATAGGTTTTAATGTAGTGTGCGCGAATGGAATCCTGTGGCTGCGCAACCACCAGAATTGAAAACCAAAAAAAAGACACGCGAACCCGAACCCGAAGCGCATGCAGAAATTTACAATATATATTCGCTCAGATCTTTATTCTTCACCAGTCCACTGAGTTTCTCCGTCACCATTTCTTTTGAAATCTCAAGTTTACTTCCAGCCACAATCTTATCCGGTACATCAAAGAGATACTCATTGAGGAGCCGGCTTATCACGGTTTGCAGTCTTCGGGCGCCAATGTTTTCCATTTCAGCATTGATTGAGAAAGCCGTCTCTGCGATGGCGTCAATTGCCTCATCGGTGAAAGCTATTTCAACACCCTCTGCCTCAAACAAGGCGATGTACTGCTTGGTGAGTGCATTCTTAGGTTCTTTCAGAATCCGGACAAAATCTTCCTTGCTAAGGCTGTTCAACTCAACACGTATTGGAAAGCGACCCTGTAATTCAGGAATCAGATCAGAGGGTTTTGATACATGAAAGGCGCCTGCGGCGATAAAAAGGACATGATCGGTTTTAATAACGCCATGCTTGGTATTGACGGTACTTCCTTCCACGATGGGGAGCAAATCGCGCTGCACACCCTCGCGGCTCACATCCGGTCCTCCGCCTTTCTGATGACTGGAGGCGATTTTATCAATCTCATCGATAAAAATGATCCCAGCCTGTTCCGCTTTTCGCAATGCTTCCTCCTTCACCTCATCCATATCAATAAGGCGAGCTGCCTCTTCCTCCAACAAAATTTTTCGCGCTTCGGCCACCGTTACCTTTCTCTTCTTGGCTTTCTTGGGCATCATACCGTTGATCATTTCCTGCAGGTTCATCATGGAAACCTCATCCATCATACCAGCGCCGATCATACCTACGTTTCCGCCTCCGCTTTGCTTGATATCAATCTCAATTTTCCGGTCTTCCAATTCACCATTCTTGATCTTCTCACGGAATAGATTGCGGGTACGTTCATTTAGTTCAATATCGCTCGAAGGCATTTCACTGGAATCAGGCGGGAAGGTGGTCCTGGGACTTGTTGATTTCATCGCCGGAATCAACGCATCCAGAATAATTTCTTCCACGATCGCAGCTGCTTTTCCTTTGACTTCCTCTTTCTTCCGGGCCTTGACCATGTTTACCGACTGTTCCACCAGATCGCGCACCATGCTTTCAACGTCGCGGCCCACGTAACCTACCTCGGTAAATTTTGAGGCTTCTACTTTTACAAACGGGGCATCTGCAATTTTAGCGAGGCGCCTGGCGATTTCTGTTTTGCCCACTCCTGTGGCTCCAATCATCAAAATATTGTTGGGAATGATGTCCTCCTGGATCTCGGACTGCACATTCATTCGTCTCCAGCGGTTGCGCAGGGCGATCGCAACATTTCTTTTGGCATCATCCTGACCAACGATGTATTTGTCGAGTTCAGCTACAATTTGCTTAGGTGTTAACGCACTGGAGTTCATCATTTGCTAAAAGTTTGAAGTAACAAAGGTAGCCGTGAAGAATTGCCGGTCAAAACACCGTGCACATTGAAACAATGCTAAATCGTTAACAAAACACCAGAGGTTGGTCAATTTTTCCGTTCCTCGGTCAGACTGAACTCCACCGGGTGCTTTACCTTTTCCTTTAGCAACGCTTTTTTTAACACCTCCTCAACAGTCGAAACGTAATGAAACGTTAATCCCCTGAGATAGTGTTTTTCAATCTCCTCAATGTCTTTGCGGTTTTTAGCACTTAGGACAATTTCCTTTATGCCGCTTCTCTTCGCCGCCAGTATTTTTTCTTTGATGCCTCCAACCGGCAGCACTTTTCCCCTCAGGGTGATCTCCCCTGTCATCGCCAGTTTGGATTTGACTTTGCGCTGGGTGAAAATGGAAGCGAGTGAGGTAAGCATGGTGATGCCTGCGGAAGGCCCATCTTTTGGTACAGCACCTGCCGGAACATGCACGTGTAAATCGTATTGTTGAAAAACACGGTGATCAATACCAAGTGTTTGTGCGTTGGATTTCAAATAGGATAATGCAGCAACCGCCGATTCTTTCATCACATCACCCAGCTGACCGGAGAGCGTAAGCTGGCCTTTTCCACGGTTCACGCTGGATTCAACAAACAAAATATCTCCTCCTACCTGCGTCCATGCCAGACCTGTGACAACACCCGCGGTCTCATTGTCCTGGTAGAGTTCTTCATCAAAAATCTCCGGACCAAGAATTTTTACAACGTAGGCCCCGTGGATTTCCTTTTCCGCCTTCTCGTCCATCGCCACGGCTTTTGCTACACTTCGCACAACCGATCCGATTTTTCGCTCAAGATTGCGGACTCCCGACTCGCGTGTATAATGTTCGATGATCTTAAGCAAAGCTTCCTTTGTAAACTTGATATCCACCGGCTTAAGTCCGTGTTCTTTCAATTGCTTGGGGACAAGATGTTTCAACGCGATCTGCAACTTCTCTTCCACCGTGTAGCCCGTGATTTCAATGATTTCCATCCGGTCGCGCAAGGCGGGTTGGATGGTGTCCAGTGCGTTTGCTGTTGCAATAAACAAGACTTTTGAAAGATCATACTCTACTTCCAGGTAATTATCGTTGAACGTATTGTTCTGTTCCGGGTCAAGAACTTCCAGCAATGCTGAAGATGGATCGCCCCTGAAATCGGTACGAATCTTGTCAATTTCATCCAACACAAATACCGGGTTGGACGATTTTGCTTTTTTAATGTTTTGAATGATTTTTCCTGGCATAGCGCCGATGTACGTCTTACGATGGCCGCGAATCTCGGCTTCATCATGAACGCCACCCAACGATATACGTACGTAATTGCGTTGCAACGATTTCGCGATGGATTTTCCCAGCGAGGTTTTACCAACTCCGGGAGGGCCATACAAACAAAGGATCGGACCTTTCATGTCCTGCTTCAATTTGAGAACGGCCAGGTATTCGAGTATTCTGTTTTTTACTTTCTCCAGTCCGAAGTGGTCCTTATCCAGGATTTTTGTTGCCCGTTTAAGATCAAAATCGTCTTTCGTAAAATCTTCCCAAGGCAGATCGAGCATTAACTCAACATAATTCATCGAGACCGGAAATTCCGCTGCCTGCGGATTCATTCGTTGAAGCTTGTCAAGTTCTTTATTAAAATGATCCATGGCCGCCTTCGGCCATTTTTTGTCCAGACCTCGTTTGCGCAATTTTTCAATTTCTTTTTCGGGGCCATCATAGCCCAGTTCATCCTGAAGTACTTTGATTTGCTGACGTAGGAAATAGTCGCGTTGCTGTTGATCAATATCTGTATGTACCTTCTTGTGAATCTCACTCTTGATCTCCAGCATCTGGATTTCCTTGAGCATGTACTGCAGCAACAGGGTTCCACGATCAATGATATTTGATGTCTCAAGGATCTTTTGCTTTTCGCTCACCTCCACGTTGAGATTGGAGGAAAGGAAATGAATCAGGAACGAAGTACTTTGAATATTGTCGAGCGCCATTTGCGCTTCTTGTGGTATCTCCGGATTCAAACGGAGTATCTTTGACGCTGCATCTTTAAGCGACTGCACCAGGGCCGTTACTTCTTTGCTGTCCAAATTCAATTTTGGTTCAATCAACAAATCGATGCGGGCGGTAAGGTGTGGATCTTCCTGAACAAATTCCCGCACGGAAAAACGATTCTTACCCTGAATGATAATCGTCGTATTGCCGTCGGGCAGCACCAGCATCTTAATGATGCGCGCCACGGTTCCAAAACGATACACATCTTCAAGGGCGGGTTCTTCCATCTGCTTATTCTTCTGTGCAATCACCCCGACAATACGATTGCCCTGGTACGCTTTTTTAATAAGACGAATGGATTTCTGCCGCGTAACCGTGATCGGAATAACGACACCGGGAAAAAGTACAGTATTCTTGATCGGCAGTATGGATACCTCCTCCGGAAGGTCTTCCGGCTTTAAGTCAGATTCTTGTTCAGGATTAATCAGCTGCACAAGTTCGTCTGAGTCTTCCTGGATGTTGGGGGCGATTTCTAGAGATTTAAACATGATATAAATGCCAATATGACACAACTTTAGTGTGTCGTTTGTTAGATTTCAAAGATGCTCAATATGGTCAATACGAGTGCCAAAGCGTTGTTTATCAATCAAATTTATTTCAACTTTCGGTAGTACGGTGGTGATTTCATTTTTTTCCGACCTGTGAAAGCCTATTTTTTTATTGTATTCGCGCTTCTTTTGTGTCTTTTGGGGTCTGTGTCGAATGCCCAAAAGCAAAAGAAAAAGTTTAAACAGGCTGGTACGGTTCAATTAAACGATTCTATTACGTCTTTCAGCCAGTCTGACATATTCACCTTTTCAAATATCAACCGCCTTCCCTACTATTACGATGCAGACCGTTTGCAAACGTTGCAGCTATTGAAAAAGTCAGGGCCATCCGGGCATTATTATAACGAATTAAAAAAATATGCCGGCAGCTTTGGCATACAAAACTTCCATGAAAACACGGCCATGCTGTGGGAGCTTGCCAAACTTTCAAAACAATTCGGGCCGCCGGGTGAAGCCGTTTTACTTTATAAACTTGTACTGAAACATCACCGTCAGGGAATTAACATACAGGATGTTTATCGTGAGTATGACTCCATCGAACGCGACAAGAAGAAATACTATGTCCCGCTGGAATATTACTATCAACTGGTGGATTACCGAAAGGAAATTGACACGCTCCATCCTCCACGTTCCGTATTGGTCAATATGGGTTCGGATATTAATTCAAAGAAAGAGGATTACGGCCCCACCATTGGCAACGTCGACAACCTGATACTCTTCACCTCAAAGCGTAAAAAGCATGAGCAGGCAGAGCGTGACTATGATGAAGATTTGTTTTACACCACGCGCGTGGATGGCACCTGGAATCAAGCACAAGAATTCAAACGAATCAACACGAGTTACAACGAAGGCTCGGCCTGTCTGAGCTTGGACGGAAAGTATCTTTTCTTCTCGCGTTGCAATGCACCCGAATCATTGGGTAATTGTGATTTGTACATGGCAGAGCAGGCCAGTGACTCTACCTGGGTTAACATTAAAAATCTCGGCCCTGCTATCAACAGCAGCGGATGGGACTCGCATCCTTCGCTTACGCATCAGGGTGATACGCTTTACTTTGCCTCCAACCGTATTGGAAGTTTCGGTCTTTCTGATATTTATTTTTCTGTAAAAGATCACAACGGAAATTGGGGCAAAGCTCAAAATGCAGGGCCCATCATCAATACCGTCAACAGCGAAGTAAGTCCTTTCTTTCACCATAAATTCAATGTTCTTTATTTCAGCTCAAACGGTCAACCACTCAACTTTGGTGACTTTGACATTTATAAATCAAGGCGGCATAATAATGTATGGAGTGAACCCAAAAACATTGGACCGTTGGTCAATGGCTCGGGTAGCGAGTATTACTTCACCATCGACTCACAATCAAAGGATCTGTACTATGCCCGCTCGGAAGAGGACGACAAAAAGAACCTGGACTTATTCTCTTTTAACGTGCCCATGGAAGCACAACCCGAAGCTACCGCGCAACTCAAAGGCACATTAAAGAGTAAGACCGGTGGGCCCATGAAGGGAATTGTGTCGATCATTGACCTGGACCAGGGTGTGGAGGTGGCGCCAAAATTTCTGCGAGAGGACGGGTCCTTTGATTTTAGCCTGATCAACAAACGCAACTATTTATTGATCCTCCAGGGCGATGAATTTTTCCGCATCGAGGAAATATTCTTTATGAATGGAGATATGGAAATAGATAAGATCGCAGAGCCAATTGAAAGTAAAATTGCCTTTGAGTCGCTGGAGTTTGAGAATGGAAAAGCCGATATTCTTCCCTCCATGCACGCAGACCTCGACAAGCTGGCGAACTTCCTTATTGATCATCCAACGTTAAAATTAAAAATCTCCGGCCACACCGACTCGGCAGGAAAGGAAGAGTCGAATCTAAAGCTCTCCCAGGCAAGGGCCGATGCCATCAAAAAATATCTCCAAAGTCAGTTTAAGATTGAGCCCCTTCGCATCATCGCGATAGGATATGGAAGCTTGAAGCCCATTGCTCAAGAATTCACCGATGATCACAAGCAGCTTAACAGACGGGTGGAGTTTGAGATTCTTAAATGAATATTTCGAAATGGCATGTCTCTTTTTTAAAAATTCGATCTTTCCTGTATCTTTTGAATCTTAACCACCCTTTATGAAAAAAGCACTTTCTGCCATTCTCCTTTCCGGAATTCTCCTCGCAGGTTTTGCTCAAACCGAAATCAACCCCAAAATAAAACCCGACAAGGACAAACAATTCGTCACTGCCGAAGTGGATAGAAAGGCGACGATGTACAAGTCGGTTGCGCGCAACATCTGGGGTTTTGCCGAACTGGGCTTCCAGGAAAGCAAAAGCTCAGAACAACTCATCAATTTGCTGAAGAGCGAAGGCTTCACCGTGGAGACAGGCGTATCCGGAATGCCCACGGCTTTTGTTGCAACGTATGGTTCTGGTGGCCCTGTCATCGGAATCCTTGCAGAGTTTGATGCCTTACCCGGCCTGTCCCAGGATTCTGTTCCTTTCAAAAAGCCACTCCTGGATGGAAGACCTGGTCATGCTTGCGGCCACAATTTATTTGGAGCCGCCTCGTCAGCAGCTGCGATTACTTTGAAAGAGTGGCTGACAAAAAATAAGAAGGCAGGTACGATACGGGTTTTTGGGACTCCCGCTGAGGAAGGTGGCGGCGCAAAAGTGTACATGGTGCGTGATGGATTTTTTAAAGATGTGGATGCCGTACTGCACTGGCATCCTTCGAGTGACAATGACGCCAGCCCCGAGTCATGCATGGCGATCAAGCAGACCTTGTTTCGCTTCTACGGACGCGCGGCCCATGCTGCTGCCGCTCCCGAGAAAGGACGATCGGCACTGGATGGAATAGAGTCAATGAACTATATGGTGAACATGATGCGCGAACATATGCCATCGGACGCGCGCATCCATTATGTGATCACAAAAGGTGGTCTGGCTGCCAACATCGTTCCTGACTTCGCGGAAGTGGAATACATGGTGCGCCATCCGGATGCACGGGCACTGGGAGAACTGTGGGACCGCATTGTAAAATGTGCAGATGGAGCGGCCACCGGCACAGAGACAACAATGAAGTATGAGGTCGTCTCGGGCTCGTATAATCTGATGCCAAACGAAACGCTGGCAAAGTTGATGTATAACAATTTGAAAATGGTTGGCGGAGTGAACTACACGCTGGCGGAAGCGGAGTTTGCAAAAAAACTGCAAACGTCTTTCACGTTCAAAGCTCCTGATATTACCGAAGCACAAATCGTGCAGCCCTACAAGACGGGTGGCTTCTTCCCTGCC
>JANXYC010000156.1 GCA_025350305.1 Cyclobacteriaceae bacterium
ATCTATTGGAGCCCCGAAATTGTAACGGACGCAAAAACCGGCACCACCACTGTTTCTTTTTTCGCCGCCGACTTACCCGGTCGCTACCGCATCCTGGCAGAAGGAGTAACGCAAAACGGAGAACCGGTGCGGTGTGTGTATTTTATCGAGGTGGATAGTGACTGAGGAATGTTACCTTAGTTAGGTTTCTCTATCAAAAGATTAATTGCATTTGATGAAAAAGTGCTTTTTCATACTGTTATTCCTTCCCTTGATTTATGGTCATGCTCAAATCACCGGCATGGTAACGGACAGCAAAACAAAAAAACCAATGGCCGAAGTTGAAGTATTCATCCATGGTCAGACTCACTACACATTTACAAATGCAGACGGCCAATTTGTTTTAGGAGTCATTCACCCGGGCTTTGCGGATGTGGTCTTGTATAAAAAAGGCTATCAGCTTTTTAAATCGTCGATTCGGATTCAGGAGGGTAAGGCGTACGTACTTAATCTTACCCTGAATCCTTCCAAAAAGGGAAAGGGACCGAAAATCGTGAAGGCTGATGATTGGAGCGGAGACCTTCAAAAATTTGGGAATCTTCTGCTTGGAAAGGAATACGGGGCCAGTTGCTCCATCATGAACGCAGACGCGTTATCGTTTACAAAAAGCCCGGAAGGAACCCATGTAAAATCTTCAGAACCGCTCCTGATAAATAATAACTCGTTAGGATATCACGTCTTGTATTATTTACAGACGGGAGTATTCAATGACGACAAGACAATATTGCAGGGCTATTATACATTTCTGCCGATGCAGGCGCAGGGCAGTGATCAGGTTCTGCAAGGGGGGGCCAACCGTTTAAAAACGTATGAAGGCTCGGAGCGACACTTGTTCAAATCGATGGTAGCAGGGAATACAGACGCATCAGGATTTTTGTTGTCTGATAAGCGGGGTGGGCGTCTAAACGCAGCTTCTTTGATGACACCCTCCATTTCGAATTATCATAAGATACTGGTGACCGATACAGTGAATGTTCATTTCACAACAAAGTCGGGTGAGGTAAAAACCGCACAACTTATTCCGAAAGGCACCCTGCAAGTCAATGATGAGGGGATATTACTAATACCATCGAACCTGGAAACGAAAGGCTATATGCGAATCGGTGGTGTGATCAATTTACTCCCACAAGATTACGAGCTGTCGGAAGCGGGGGAAGAGAATTTTATGCGGTACTACGAGAGGGTTTACGTTCAAACGGATAAACCGTACTACTACCCAGGGGAGCCGTTTTGGTTTAAAGGCTACATTAATTACACGGCAGCGTCCATGCGGGACTCGTTGAGCGGGGTGGTGTATGTAGAGATCATCAGTCCCAAAAAGAGGATCACCTTGTCAAAGATGCTGAAGATAGACAGTGGCTTTTTCTATGGGGATTTTATTCTTCCCGACACACTTTCGACGGGCACGTATTACCTGAGGGCTTATACCAATTTGAGCCGAAATTTCACCAACGAGCATCTATTTTTGAAACCGATTCCCGTGCTGAACATGACCGACAAGGCCGATCCCGTGCAAGGCAAGCCAACGGTTGAAACGGATGGTCCACTTACTATCGTGACCGATAAGCAGAAATACAAAACACGGGAGAAGATTAATTTAACCGTTCAAGTC
The DNA here is from genome assembly GCA_025350305.1 of Cyclobacteriaceae bacterium. GTDB lineage: Bacteria > Bacteroidota > Bacteroidia > Cytophagales > Cyclobacteriaceae > ELB16-189. The sequence continues at coordinate 1,652 of JANXYC010000156.1, forward strand.
AAAGATGCGGGAGGAAATCCACTTTCCTCCAACCTATCAATTTCCGTCACCGATGCAGGACAAGTTGTGCCAGTGCCTGACGCAACAACCATTAACAAGGGATTCCCGCTGGATAATGCGACGAACGCTGGAAACATGGAGTTTAAATATCCGATGGAGTCGGGGATTGGTTTTTCGGGGCGGTTTCTGAACGAGAAGGGAAAACCAGAAAGAACTTCGCTCACTGTTTTTCAACTGAAACCTCGAAACATGATGCTTGCAGAGGCAAATGATGAGGGGTTATTTGAACTTAGAGGGTTGCAGTTCTATGATAGCGCCACTTTCTCTATCAAATCAGATAAGGCTACGGACAAGCCCTATGGAAAGGTGGAGTTGTTGAAACGCGAAATAGCCCCTGTTGATTTTATGGAAATTGATTACCCAATAAGTATTCTTAAGACTGAGTCTGCACAACGATTGATATCGGAGTATGAAGTACCAAAAGACACTCGTCTGTTAGAATCGGTAGAGGTTAAAGCAAGCCGACTACCCAGAGACGAAACCGAACAACCTGATTATCGGGTGAATCGTCCTTATGGAAAACCGGACTATGTTCTTGAATCGAAGGACATCAATACAAGTTACGGAAATATCTTGTACGCAATGCAAGGTAGATTCCCTGGATTGGTAGTGAGACGAAGCGAGGCTGGTTGGATTATCTATAGTCAACGAGCTACTTCCATCTCTTCTCCGACTCCAATACTTGTGATGGTAAATAATGTTCCGCTTGGTGGTGACCCAGCAGACATTTTGAGTACCATCAATCCGATGACAGTGGAATCAATCGAAGTTACAACAAGAATTAATGTCTTATATGGTTCGCAAGGCGCGAATGGCGTTATCTCTATCCACACAAAACAAAATGTCTCAGAAGATTATATTCAAAGGTCTCCAAATTTTCAAATTCTAGTCATCCATGGTTATTCGCGGTACAGAATTTTCAGCCATGCAGATTATGACAATCCAAAAACAGACAAAACCAAACCCGATTACCGCGCCACCATCTATTGGAGCCCCGAAATTGTAACGGACTCAAAAACCGGCACCGCCACTGTTTCTTTTTTCGCCGCCGACTTACCCGGTCGCTACCGCATCCTGGCAGAAGGAGTAACGCAAAA
>JANXYC010000158.1 GCA_025350305.1 Cyclobacteriaceae bacterium
AGCAATGGAAACAGCCAAGGATATTTCTTGAACACAGTATAGCTTTGCAACTTACTTTGTCTTGCGCAGAGGTACCTTGGCTGCTTCAGTAAATCAAATTACAGATTTGATTACCTTTTCGAAAGATATGAGTCTTGCGCGAGGGGATTGGCGGGCTGGGGGACTTGGACCCACCATGCTTTAAGTCTTTAGACTTACGCTTCAGATACTCATCAGGAAAACAGTCTTATTTCCGGTCGGTTTGTCTTTTCAAGAAATTCACTTCAACGGAAATAATACCAATTACCAGTTTTGGCAACAGAACAATCACAGCAGCGCTCTAAATTATGCCGGCAGGCCTGAGATACTATTGGATGTTTTGCTAATGTAAAGCTTCGGCAGTCTGGAGACTGCCAACAGGAGAGGTCGCAAGTGTCCCTGCGGAACACTTGCGCCAGATGGGGTGATCGGGAAAGGTTTAAATACCTTAGAGAGGACTTTTGGAGGATGGCGAGGTAGTAGCCCTCAGTGCCGTTTTTGGAGAACTTTTGCAGGGAGCAAAAAATGAGAGCGAAGCGCAAACCCTTCTGGATTTTTGGGAAGCCTTACCGAAAATTGAAGAAGAAGGATTGTTTATTGAAGCGGGTCAATTATCCAGGGAACTCAAATTAATAACAAAAGAGATCGGGTTAGTGGACAGTTATATTTTGGCAGCAAGTAAAAGGGAACAGCTTAATCTTTGGACGTTAGATAAAAAATTACAAGAGTTCTATTCCCGGTTATAGCCTCTCCATCCACCGCATAAAACGTTTCTCACATTGATCGGTTTATGTGATTTTAAAATAGTGGCAACGTAGCTATCTTTACAACCACCGATTGCACCGGTTAAAAGAAAAATCCTTGACAATCAGAGGAGTAAATTCGTGGTAATCCGTGCAATCTGTGGCAAAAAATCTTATGAATGTAAAAGAACCTGATCTTTCCGGAACATACACCTACGCCGACTACCTAACCTGGGAATGGGAGCAAATGGCGGAACTTATTCATGGAAAGATTTTCAAAATGTCTCCTGCACCGAGCAGTGCTCATCAGCGGATATCTGGCAACTTGCATGGTCCATTATGGAATTATTTCCATGGAAAAAAATGTCAGGTTTTTTTAGCCCCTTTTGATGTTCGCTTGCCCAGTCCACAAAAAAATAAAACCGACCAGGAGATCATCACCGTCGTGCAGCCCGACCTGTGCGTTGTGTGCGACCTCACCAAGATCGATGAGCGAGGTTGCCTGGGAGCGCCTGATTGGATTATTGAAATATTGTCAAAATATACTTCGTCGAAAGATCTGACACTGAAGTTTGACGTGTATGAGGCAGCGGGCGTTAAGGAATATTGGGTGGTACACCCGTCGGAGCAGACCGTGCTGATATACACACTTGACAAGCATGGTAAATATAAGGGCAGTCTGAAACCATTTGTTCGTACGGATACGGTTTCACCCAGGATATTCCCGAAGCTAGCCATCATCCTGGAACAAGTGTTTTCAGAAGGAGAGGTTTGAAGAAATTGATTGCAACGATGTAGGTTAATGAATCGCTACATTTGAACGAAATGAAAATCGAAGAACCCGATCTCGCCGGAACCTACACGTATGCCGATTACCTCACCTGGCAGTGGGGCGAGATGACGGAGTTGATACAAGGTAAGATTTTTAAAATGTCACCAGCACCGGGTAGTTTGCACCAACAGGTATCGGGTGAACTGTTCCGACAGGTGGCCAACTTTTTAAAAAGTAAAAAATGCAAGGTGTTCTCGGCCCCCTTTGATGTTCGCTTGCCCAGTCCACAAAAAAATAAAACCGACCGGGAGATCATCACCGTCGTGCAGCCCGACCTGTGCGTTGTGTGCGACCTCACCAAGATCGATGAGCGAGGTTGCCTGGGAGCGCCTGACTGGATTATTGAAATACTTTCCAAATACACTTCATCGAAAGATCTGAACGTAAAATTTGATGTGTACGAGGCAGCTGGCGTTCAGGAATATTGGGTAGTACACCCGTCAGAGCAAACAGTCCTGGTCTACACACTTGACAAGCAAGGTAAATACAAGGGCAGACTGAAGCCGTTTGTGCGTACCGACACAGTTTCACCAATGCTATTTCCTGGGCTATCCATCAGTCTGGAACAGGTGTTTTCAGAGGGGGAGATTTAAACGGACTGTGGTTCAGATAATGATTAACAAGGTGTTACTTTCAAACCTATTGATGATCTAAAGTACATCCGGATTTTATGAACAATCGTTTGCCGATACTATTCTTTGTGCTCGCGGTAATTCATTTGCATGCCCAAATCACCGGCACCGTAACGGACAGCAAAACAAAAAAACCAATAGCAGAAGTTGAAGCCTTCATCCATGGCCAGACTCACTACACCTTTACAAATGCGGACGGCCAATTTGTGTTAGGAGCCATTCACCCGGGCTTCGCGGATGTGGTCTTGTATAAAAAGGGCTATCAGCTTTTTAAATCATCGATTCGGATTCAGCAGGGCAAGGCATACGCGCTTAATCTCACCACCATTCCTTCCAAAAAAGAAAAAGGACCCAAAATCGTGAAGGCCGATGATTGGAGCGGAGACCTTCAAAAATTTGGGAATCTTTTGCTTGGAAAGGAGTACGGAGCCAGTTGCTCCCTCATGAACGCAGACGTTTTATCGTTTACCAAAAGCCCGGAGGGGACACGGGTGAAATCTTCGGAACCGATTCTTATCAACAATAACTCATTGGGATACCATGTCTTGTATTATTTACAAACGGGAATATTCAATGAAGACAAAACCATATTGCAAGGCTATTATACTTTTCTGCCGATGAAGGCGCAGGGCAGTGATCAGGTTCTGCAATGGGCGGCCAACCGTTTGAAAACGTATGATGGTTCAGAACGGCACTTGTTCAAGTCGATGATTGCCGGAAAGATGGAGGAAGAAGGATTTTTGTTGTTGGATAAAAAGGGCGTGAGCCTGAGCGCAACTTTATTAACTGCGCCATCGGTTGCGAACTATTATAAAATATTATTGGAGGATACGGTCAATGTTCAGTATAAAACAAAAACAGGCGAATTAGCGATCAGCCAACTCATTCCGCAAGGCACCCTTCAGGCAAATGAGGAAGGCACATTATTGATTCCACAGAACCTGGAGACAAAAGGACCGATGAGGACTGGCGGCTTGATCAACGTATTGCCACAGAATTATGAACCGGAGAATCCAATGGAAGAGAATTTTATGCGCTACTACGAAAAAATTTATGTGCATACCGACAAACCCTATTACTATCCCGGCGAACCGTTTTGGTTTAAGGGCTACATCAATTATGAGGAACCTGCCATGCGTGATTCGTTGAGTGGAATTGTGTACGTGGACCTCATCAGTCCTAAGAAGCAAATATTCTTAACAAAAATGCTGAGGATTGACAGTGGCTTTTTCCACGGTGACTTTATCTTATCCGACACACTTTCGACGGGCACGTATTACCTGAGGGCTTATACCAATTTGAGCCGAAATTTCACCAACGAGAATTTGTTTTTGAAACCGATTCCTGTGCTGAATATAACCGACAAGGCAGATCCAGTGCAAGGCAAGGCAACGGTCGAGCAGGATGGTCAACTTATCATCGTGCCCGACAAACAGAAATACAAAACACGGGAGAAGATCAGTTTGATTGTTCAAGTAAAAGACGCGGGGGGTACACCACTCACCTCCAATATATCAATTTCCGTCACCGATGCTGAACAAGTTGTGCCAGTGCCGGAGGCGATTACCATCACAAAGGGATTCCCGCTGGATAAAGCGACGAACACTGGAAACATGGAGTTTAAATATCCAGTGGAGTCGGGGATTGGTTTTTCAGGACGGTTTCTCAACAATAGTGGTAAGCCCGAGAAGACCATTCTGAACGTGATGCAATGGAAACCCCTCACGATGATGCTGACTGAGACAAATGATCAGGGTTTATTTTCTTTGAATGGATTGCAATTCTATGACACCGCCACTTTTTCTATCAAATCAGACAAATCAGTGGACAAGCCCTATGGAAAAATCGACTTGTTGAAACACGAAAAACCCCCGATTGATTTTAAGGAAATTGATTACCCGGTAGGTGTTCTTAGAACCGAGTCGGCCCAACGGTTGATATCGGAGTATGAAGTACCAAAAGACAACCGTTTATTGGAAGCTGTGGAGGTGACAGCAAAGCGAATCGATACGACGGTCCGTTCATATGGAAACTCAAGTTATGTCCTGCCGGGAAAGGAAATCAATAAAACGCATAACAACCTGCTCACTTCAATTGTCGGGAAAGTACCATTCCTGGAAATTGAACTTGCGCTGAATAAAGTAATGTATTGGGGGGCTGAACCTGCAGTAGTCGTGGTGGGTCAAAATATGCCACGATTTGCAACCGGTGGAGCAATACTAACAATGATTGATCCTTCGTCAGTGGAGTCAATTGGATTTACAAAACCTCTCGGGGGACTTCCGGGAATAATTGTTGTCTATCTTAAAAAAGACGCTGCTGAGGAAGTACGACCTCCCGATTTTCAGTCCATAAAAATTGGAGGCTATCCCCGACCAAGAACCTTCGTTTATCCGGATTACGGCAATCCTGCTACAGACACAACCAAACCCGATTACCGCGCCACCATCTATTGGAGCCCCGAAATTGTAACGGACTCAAAAACCGGCACCGCCACTGTTTCTTTTTTCGCCGCCGACTTACCCGGTCGCTACCGCATCCTGGCAGAAGGAGTAACGCAAAA
>JANXYC010000191.1 GCA_025350305.1 Cyclobacteriaceae bacterium
ATCCCTATGTGGCAAAGAAAGCAAACAATATTCCTGGCGCTGACCAGCCTTTGCATGGTGCTCGCGATTTTTTTCCCCGTGTGGGTGGCCTCTGACAACGACGTTGAAAAAATGCTCTTCCCGCTTCATTATACCATCAAAAGTGGTGATGCCCGAAATACAATTTATTATCCATATGCGCTTTGTTCAATTCTCGCAATCGCAGCGGCCACAGTGGCTATTATCGAGATTGGAAAATTTGAAAACAGGTTGCTTCAGTTGAAATTGAGTGCTCTCAATTCCATACTCATGGCGGGTACAATTGCCTCCGGTGTTTATTTTGCAACACGCCTCATCAAATCAAATCAACTGGCAGGAGAGTATGGTTTAGGGCTGTGGTTGCCGGCCGTTGCCATGATCTGCAATGTGATTGCGAACCGCTTTATTCGCAAAGATGAAAAACTTGTCCGTGACTCAGACCGGATACGGTAGTTGCTAAAACAGCAACAAACAAAAATGTATGGCACAAACCAAGCTTGGTGAAAATACTGTCAATATTTCAGGGAATCTTCCGGGCGTTGGCAGTATCGCTCCTGACTTCACACTGGCCGGCAATGATTTGAAGGAAGTGAGTCTGAAATTTTTTGCCGGGAAGAAAGTCGTGCTGAATATTTTCCCCAGCATAGATACCCGGGTGTGTGCTATGTCGGTACGGGAATTTAACAAGCGTGCCGCCTCGCTCGACAATACGGTTGTACTTTGCATTTCCAAAGACTTACCATTTGCGATGAGACGGTTTTGCGGAGCCGAAGGTCTGGATAAAGTGATCACCCTTTCTGATTTCCGGAACAAAGGTTTTTCAAAGGCGTACGGCATAGAAATGTTGGACGGCGGGATGATGGGCCTTTTAGCGCGAGCGGTCGTTGTCGTTGAGACTGATGGCAAAGTAAAATACACGGAGTTAGTGCCCGTTATTGGCCAGGAACCTGATTATGATGCGGCGTTGAAAGCCTTGTAGGATGACGACAGGAGGATGGTAGCTGGCTCAAAGAAATGCAAAGCCCGGAATTGAAGAGTTGACAGTTGACAAGGGAGCACAGTCTTGTCAATTGTCTGCCTTATCAATTAACTTTCTCAGCGTCATTTTATCGGCTTGACAAGGGATTCAGCATCCTCTTTTCTTTAGCTGATTTCTCAACCATTTGCCGGCTGAAGTACACTGGAAAATGTTTGTCATTGGCCCACAGCTCAAACAAGTTTCTATAGAACTCGCTCGAAGGATCTCCACTTTGCCCTGGAGCATTGGTAAACATCGTTTTATTCCAATCGGATACATCGGCTACTATTCGAAACGATGCGCCGGAGGATTGATTGTCATTATTGCTGGTGACGCCAGGGGTGGAGCCGTAACCTCCACGTGGCAGTGGGCCGCATTCTAATTTTTTTCGGGTCGCTGCATCAACCGCATTGCTCATCGGATGCTTGATCAACACATGATGATAGGCAGGTTGTCCATACTGCCATGATTTCATTTCAGGACCGAGTTTGGTTTCGAGGCTTTTCATAGCTTCTTGAAAGGTCTTTACTAAAAATTGGTCGCGGCCTACCTGCGGTGTTTTCCCGAAAATGGGATCAGGTGTTGTCAACAAATCAATTACTCTGCTTAACTCAATTGTTCTGATGTATTGCTTTCCGATTTCAGGTACTAGAATAGAACGAATGCCGGAAGAAATCTTTTTCTCCCAGGCGACATAGATGGCAGCTTCAACAGAATTTTTATCCAGAACAAAATTCCATTGCAAGAGCATCGTCCGTGCCGCTTCTGCTTTCGGGTCTTCACAATGAACTTCTTTCAGCAAGGGGACAATTGACCGGGCAGGTAAAGAGAGATAGTCAAATTGCAACTGCATCATCTTCTCCAGCGAAACTTTTTGTTCCTTGTCCAACACTTCGGCAATCCGGTCGGCCCGAAAGCGATCTGCCCAAAGCCAGCCTACTGCGTCACGGTGTTCATAGTTCAGCGGCACTAAATTTTCATTGGCGGTGACCCAAAATCCTTTTGGTGGATTCTGAACATAAGGCAGAGAGGTAATGGGCAAATAGCCACCCCACTCGTATTTTCCATCACCCGGCACCGGGACGAGCCCGCTCCAGTTTTTTCGTATGGGCGCGATGCCTACTGCTTGCCAGCCGATTGTTCCACTCGTATCTGCCCAGATCATATTTTCGCCGGGCATGTTACTATACGAACACCCTTCACGGAATTCTTCCCATGTCTTTGCCTGGTCAATCCGAAGGCTTGCGAGATACGGCGCACCACCGGACTCCATCCAGGCACACCGCGCTGCATAGGCAACATTATTTTTTGTATCCATGAATGTAACAGGACCGTGACGTGTGAACGTATGATCGACGATTGCATCCGCGGCACCTTTTACGTGAATGGTGTCCTTCATCACGCGAAAATCTTCCCATCCTCCGGAATACTTGTATTGGTTTTTATTTTTAGGATTGAGTTCATAGACATACAGGTCTTCTCCATCCAGTGGGAACACGGTGAGTCCCCATGCACCGTGCTCATTGTGACCAATTGAAATTCCCGGAATCGTTGGTTCTCCACCGCCTACTACATTCCAACCCGGAGCATTCAGGTGCACCATGTAACGGAGCGAAGGCGCGGCGATGGCACGGTGTGGATCATTGGCCAACAGTGGAAGACCTGTCACGGAACGTTCACCGCTCACAATCCAATTATTACTACCAATGTTCTGTCGCTCACTTGCCATGACCTGCTGATAATCGAATTCATCTTTCGCCACTAACCGGCGGTATTCATCGTCATTCCGGTTCGCGTTCGTCACCAGGTTGTCAGGTGTAAAGCGAAGTGTCTTTCTGAAGGCCGTGTAGAGTTCTGTGACGCTATCAAGCAAAAGTTCCTTTCGAATCTGCGGATCGAGTGTGATGGTTGGATCGCCGGGTTCAAAGACGATGGTCTTTTTTACTTTATCAACTCCAACGATTGCGACAGCCCGGCCCAGGCTTGTTTCTTCCGGAAGGTTTCCAAGCAGTCCCTGGTGGCGGGAGATCACGACGTCCGGTGTCCACTTTCCGGGTTTTATACCGAGGAGTTTGAACTCCAGGGTGAGAAGACTGGTATCTTTTTCAGTTTCGCTGATGTAGGCGTTGATGCCTTCCGTGAACGCCGTGATGATTTGTTCGCCGTGAGGATGATAATGGTTGAACTCTTTTTTCAGGTCGCCTCTAAATTTAAAAAGACGGGTGCCGATATCACGTTTGAGTTCACGAGGTCCCAAAATTTCTGCTACCGTGCCCGTGGCCTGTCGTCTCCAGATCTCAAATTGAAACAAGCGGTCTTTAGCGGCTGCATAACCCTGCGCGAAAAAAAGGTCGTGTTCATTCTTTGCATAGAGGTGATTGATGCCGTAGGTATCACGGATCACTTCAACGGGTTCCTGCAGGCCAGGAACCGTGAGGTCGGTTGAGTTTCTTTGGCAAGAAAAACAAAGTAGTAACAACCAATAAATGAGTTGGCGGTTCATAGGATTTTCAGTTTGTCTTGAAAATATACCCTCTTCGAATACGAATTTGACAAGAAATGTGATGGAAGGAAAAAGGATGAAGGGTGATGTAACATGTACTTAGAAATTGAAGAGTCGCTTGGTTATACTGATGTGCAAATCTTCAAAGACCTGGGATGGAAAAAGACGGGCTGGTTTCTGGAATGACGAGTGAAGAATTCTAGTAATCGGTAATCAGTAATTACTTATCCCGATTTCCCGCAGTATGACACTGGGCATGATGATGGCTGCGCAATACATCATTGGCCAGCAGATTTCCAATTTTCAACAAATAAAAAGCCATCTTATTGGAGTGATTAAAACCGTGAGCGCAATCAATTCTATTTTTTATGGTGTAATTCTTTTGCCTTCTTTATCAATCTCTTTGCGAGCAACTACAATTTCTTTTCTGGTTAATTTTTCTATCGTAGAATTAACTTAAAGTGATAATAAAACTTTCCAATAACTTCAGGTCTTCGTAGGGTAACGTCACCAAAATATTTTTCTCTCAGTCCAGTGCCATTGGACACCTAAACCATATTTTCGTTATGTCAATACAGGCAGCGTAGTCTAAATTTAGAAAGCCGCTCCTAGATTGGGCGGCTTTTTTATTAGCCCCAATGAACCATTCCATTATGCTGTTTGTCTTGTCAACTAATTGCTTAATTTCACAAGCCAAAAATATGAGAACAATAATCTCAATTGTAGTTTTTTTGATCCTCGGGGCATGCGTTGACAGACTGCATTTTGACATTAAAAAATCCAATGATTATGGTATTGCGGTAGATGGTTTTGTTTCTGATCAGCCTGGCCCTTATCAGATTAGAATCAATCGGGCATTTGATATCGAATCAATAGAAACTATCAAGATTCCGGTTTCAGTTAAACATTTGATCTTGTCCGATAATAAGGGAACTAGCGAGGAACTCAAGGAGATCAATTCAGGTATATATGAAACTAATGCTGCAGGCATCCGCGGTCAAGTGGGCAAGGTGTACACATTGCGAATCGAGTTAACCGATGGTAAAATTTATGAACCTGTCCCGGATACGTTGCTACCTGCCGGAAGAATGGACAGTCTTTACTAATTCCTATATCAGTGTGCCAAATAAAGACGGAGCACTCGACAATGGGTTTGATATTTTTGTTAATGCTTCTCGAGGTGATGGAGGTAGGCGTTTTATGTGGAAAATGACCGGAACTTTTCAGTCTGAAACTCGTCCTGAGTGCTTTGCGGGTCAGTGTTTCATTTTGGACGGCAAATGTAATTTTCTTCCCCCATGCACTGGAATTCGAAATGTAGGAAGTACTTCTTTTCCTGAACTCATAAGGGTTAAACCTTGTGATTGCTGTAAGTGTTGGTACAAAATATTTAATACCAAACCGGTGCTAAGTGATGACCAATTAAATTCTTCCGGAAACTATAATGAACTATATCTTCATCGCATTCCAGTCAGCCCGTGGATCTTTATGCATAAAATTCATGTACAGGTAAGTCAGATCAGTTTAACGAGCAATTCATTCCGGTTTTGGAAGGCTATCCGGAATCAACGAAATGCCATTGGAAGTATTTTTCAACCGATAACGGGCAAGATTCCTGTCAATTTTATTCAAGTTAACGGATTGGAGTCTCCGGTTCTGGGTTTATTTTATGCAACCTCCATCAGTAGCAAGTCGATGTATATCACGCGGGATAATGTTCCGCATCCAGAATTGTTACCCACACTTGATTACCTTGTTAACACATACAAAATTGGATGTATTAGTTGCCTGGATGCATTTCCAAATGCTACCAATGTAAAGCCGGCATTCTGGAGTGACTAATACAAATCAGGATATTTACTTATATGTTTAACGGCGACGTAAACTGAGGATAGTGATGTTTTTGTCTTTAAGCTTTTGACTTTTAACTTTACCTCTCAGTGTATCACGATGCCGCGATCTTCCCGATCGCCTCAATCAGCCGGTCAAGATCCTTGGTGGTGGTATACACATTTGGTGACACTCGGACAGCGCTTACATTTTCCCACACGATCGACGTGACATGAATTTGGTATTCACTGAAAAGTTTTGATCCAATGTCACCGGGAGTGAGGCCATCGATAC
>JANXYC010000192.1 GCA_025350305.1 Cyclobacteriaceae bacterium
AGAACCCTGATGACCAACGACTAATCCGCGATACTCTTTTTCTGCAAGATCGATTGCCTTGTTCAGGCCTTCAATTACTTCGCTACCTAACGTGTAACTCTTCGTCTGCCAGGCAAAGTTGAGTACGCCATCACCCAGGTCGTAAATTTTCGCTCCAGGATTTTTCCAAACGACATTTTCACTTTTGTTTTCAAGAATGATAAAGCTTTCCCTACCGGGAATGGCCTTATAACTCTTCGAAGGGATGTCATAATACTTCCTCTGACCGCCTTCGACTTTATAAAATGATTTGTTACCCGTTGCGAGCATATCATAGACCCATAGTACGGGTTTGTACCCGGCGGCTTCCATCTGTGGAACACTTTTTTCCAAGCCAACTGCATCCCATGTTTCGAACGGACCAAGTTCCCATCCAAAACCGCCGCACACAGCATCATCAATCCTGAAAAGTTCATCACTGATTTCAGGAATGCGGTTCGTCACATATTGAAACAAACCAAAAAATGCATCCCGATAGAAGTCACCAGCCTTATCTTTACCTGCCAATAAAACTTTGAAGCGTTCTTTCAGGTTGTCGATTCCTTTTGTTGATTCGAGCGTCGCGAATTTTACCTTCTCTTTCGGTTTGTATTCCAGCGTCTTGAGGTCAAGGGTAAGAATTTCCGTTTGGCCTTTTGCTCCTTTTGTTTTTTTGTAAAAACCCTGTCCTGTCTTATCACCCAACCATTTATTTTGTTCGAGTTTTGTAACTATCTCGGGTAGTTTAAACATCTCTCGTCCTTCATCATTTATTAACCCCGCATATAGGTTATTCGAAACTTTTACCAACGTATCCAAGCCCACAACATCCGATGTTCTGAAAGTCGCTGACTTTGGTCGTCCGATAACAGGTCCGGTTAGTTTATCGATCTCGTCAACATTGAGATCAAACTTGCGCATGGAATCAATCACTTTCAGCAGCCCATAGATACCTACGCGATTGCCGATAAATGCCGGCGTATCCTTACAAAGCACCGTAGTTTTGCCCAGGAACAAATCGCCGTAGTGCATTAAAAATTTTGTTACCGCAGGGTCGGTCTTAGCCGTAGGTATGACCTCCAGTAACTTCAAATACCGGGGAGGATTGAAAAAGTGTATGCCGCAGAAATGCTTTTGAAAGTCCGCACTGCGACCTTCAGCCATGAGGTGGATGGGAATACCGGACGTATTCGAGGTGATCAGCGTTCCGGGCGTTCTGTATTTCTCTACTTCCGCATAGACAATTTTTTTTACGTCCAGATTTTCCACTACGACTTCAATCGTCCAGTCGTAGTCTTTGATCTTTGGCATGTCATCTGTAAAATTTCCAAGCCTGACACGGGACACAAATTTCTTGCTGTATAGCGGAGCAGGGTTTGATTTTAGCGTGGCGTCAAACGAACTTTGCACAATTCTGTTCTTCACCACTGGATGATCGAGCGCGAGGCCTTTCTTTTTTTCATCCTCGGTGAGTTCTTTCGGTGCGATATCAAGCAAGAGAACATCACAGCCGATGTTGGCGAAGTGACACGCGATGCGCGAGCCCATGATGCCCGAACCTAAGATTGCTACTTTGCGGATGGTGCGATTCATAAATTGAGTGGGTCGTTATTGGTTATTGGTTGTTCGGTTGACATCATTCTATCAGCGAAAAACGGTTTCATAAATCTGATTTCGTTCGATCATCTTATTTATCCCCTGCACCACTTCAAAAAATGTATTCAACTTTTGTCCGGGTATTTGCTCCCGGACAGCTTCGTTAAATCGCAGCACAGTCTCCCGGGCTTTCTCTCTGTTCTTCTTTCCTGCCTTGGTTAGGCAAATGCGAATGGAGCGCTTATCGTTCTTGTCCGCTTCGCGGTAAATCAAACCTTTTTCTTCCATCGACTTCAGGAGTCGTGTAAGGCTCCGTGTCTCCAGGCCCATGAGTGGACCAATCTTGGTTGCCGGCGTTCCTTCTTCCGAATGAATGTTGAGTAATGCAAAGCCTACCGACATGGTGCCGCCATATTTTAATGCCTGCTGGTTGTACATGCGGGCGATGGCGTGCCAGGCTGCTTTGATGTTAAAGTCGATCGTTTCTTCGGGTTTCAAACGATGGCGAAGGTAGAATAAATTTGTTATGCATGCAGAGTAATATGAAAGAATTTGTGGCTGGGAATGAACAATTCATACGTTTCCCTTCCCCCTTTTGGCTGTGGTGGAAGCACTTTTCGGTAAGGACTTCAAGTCCAATCTTAAATTGATACTTTTTTTATACCTTTCGGTATTATACCTAATAGTATTATACCATGCAGGAAGATGTCTCTCCGTTCTTATTCGGGACTAACGTGTCGGAAGATGCCTTCGTCAACCGGGATGATGAGACCCGCAGGCTCGCTCTTAATTTTCGGAGTGGCATTCACACCATCATGATCTCGCCACGCCGATGGGGAAAATCTTCCCTGGTGCTGGAAACTGCCCGCAGGATGAAGACTGAAAAAAAAATCAGGTTCTGTTTTATCGACTTATTTTCGATTCACAACGAACAGGAATTTTATGAAGCCTTGTGTCGTGAAGCAATTAAGGCTACTTCCAACAAAGCGGAAGACTGGATGAAAGCCGGGCGTGAATTTTTCAAAAGCATACTACCTAGACTTTCTGTAGGGGTAGATCCTCAAAATGATTTTTCCGTGAGCTTCGACTGGAGGCAAGCCGAACAACATAGAAATGAAATTCTACAACTACCTGAAGCTATAGCCGGTAAGAAAGGAATGCGTCTCGTAATCTGCATTGATGAATTTCAAAACATCAAAAGCTTTCGCGATTCGGAAAAAATAGAAAAGAATCTTCGAGCAATCTGGCAACATCACAAGCGTGTTTCATATTGCCTCTATGGCAGCAAGCGTCACATGATGACCAATATTTTTGACAGCCCCGGCCGGGCCTTTTATCGTTTTGGCGACATGTTTTTCCTTCAGAAAATTTCCAAAGCCCACTGGGAAAAATTTATTGTCGAAAAATTCCTGTCAACCCGAAAATCAATAGCCCTTGAGCTTGCCGCAAAAATTGCAGGTACTATGAAGAATCATTCTTATTACGTTCAACAGCTTGCGCATCTGGTTTGGATGCATACCACGAAAAAGGCAACCGATGAAACGTTTCAATTTGCGTTGAACGAGTTGATGAATTTTAACGCCCTTTTTTATCAAACCATCATTGAAAACTTAAGTAATACGCAAATTAACTTTCTAAACGCCGTGATAAAAGGTGTTGAAAAATTTACGTCGGTAGATGCCATGCGATCCTATCAGTTGGGAACACCCCGCAACGTGAGCAAAAGCAGGATGACATTAGAAAGTGCGGACATTATCGATGTGAGCAATGGAAAAGTATCGATGCTGGATCCTGCCTTTGAGCTGTGGTTGAGGAGAGAATATTTTAGAACATCATGATCACGTATTATCTCAGGAAAACACTCTTAGTATTATCTGTCCTCTTAAAAAGATTAATCAAATGGTGAAGACTTTTTGAATACGCTTGAAATTATCTTCTCAGCCGCGAGAGTGCCGCCGCCTGCCCAATCCAATTATCCCGCCCGATGCGATCAGGAAAAAATTTAATGCTCTTTGTGATTTGATCCACCTTCTCCGGTGTCAACTCACTGATCTGCTGAAAAGAATAAATTCCCAACTCGTTCAGTTTTCGCTGAATCGCCGGTCCGATGCCGCTGATAAGAGTAAGGTCATTTTTCGTCTGCCAGGAAGATGGGGTAAACCGGGAACGGGTAGGATCGGGCATCTCTATTTTCAACTTTTCCTTTTCTTCCAGCTTTTCTTCTTTATTGGCCTCAAATTTTATTTCCCGTGCCCGCTCTTCAGCCAGTTCATTTTTTAATTGTGTTGCCGTGTTGCGGATCGCATCTGTTTCCTGTTTTAGATTCTCATACCGTCGATGGTGTACTTCCAACTCTCGCTCTAAAGAAGAGACCTGATTCTTCGCTTCCATCAACAACGGTTCTGTAACCTTCTTCACTTGCGCCAATAAAGAAACTTCTTGTTGCCATTCTGCTACGTGCTTGCGGGCTGACTGATTTTCCTTTTCCAGCAGTTGTAATTGGTCGCGCAAACCTGATCTTTCTTTTTGCAATCCCCCCAACTGTGCACGTAAAAATCGAAATGTATTCTCACTGAGAAGCCAGGATCCGGCAAACCCTATAAGGAAGGCTATAAGAATCATGGTAAGGATTTCCAGGCCGGCGACCGTTTCACACATGCCCCGGACATTACAGAGGTACCACCGCGTGAAAAAAACACACAAGAGGAGAAAAACGACTGATATTATGGCATAAACCGCTCGCATTCCGAATTTATGAGTTTGTGAAAGTACACTTTTCTGCAACCAGGCGCCACAAAATAACTTGTCCGTCCTGCAACCTCCTGAATTTACCACGCGTCTATATACATAATTCACTTATGTATTAGACCATTTATGCATTCCCCCGAATTACTGAAAGGTACGCTGCAAACCATTTTACTAATTGCAAAAGATCGCGTGGCAGAATTTGTAGATTTTATTAAAACGATGTCAACTGTTTTGCAAGTGCACATTAAGGGCGTCTCTAAAAACTCCTTGTACCCTTCTCTTCCGGAGAAGGGTGACGGGTTGAGGCCATAAAAGGCAAGGTTTTTAGAGATGCCCTTAATTGAAAGGGTTGCAGACAATGCATAGAGATCTTTAAAGAAATCAGTGAATCAATTAACATCTCACCACATTGACTTCATCATCAAAGACCTGAATTACCGGGGCATTGTAGCTGAAGGAATTCAAGATGAGTTGATCGATCATATCTGCAGTGCAGTAGAAAATGAAATGAACAGCGGTCTTCGCTTTAAGGATGCTTATTACAAAGTGCTTCATTCTTTTGGCCACAACACCGGACTGCGCGAAACGCAAAAACAAATTTTAACGGTTGAAAACAAAACAGTAAGACTTATGCTGAAAAATTATATGACGATCGCTCTGCGGAATTTGCGCAAACATAGTTTTTACACATTCATCAATGTACTCGGTTTGGCCGTCGGTATTGCTTCCTGCCTTCTGATCGTTCTGTATGTCACCGATGAATTGAGCTACGATAACCATCACGTGGCGGCAGACAGGATTTACCGCGTTGACTGTGAAATTAAGTTCGGCGCCAATCATTTGCGCATGGCCGTGACACCCGGTCCGATGGCAGATGCATTACGCTATGATTATCCTGAAGTGGAGAGCTCCGGGCGTTTTTGGAACAATGGCTCCGTCCTCGTTAAACGCGTGGACCAGAATATCAAAGAAAATGATGTTGTATTTGCCGACAGCTCCATACTTAACATCTTCACCATTCCTTTTATTCAGGGCAATCCAAAAAATGCCCTTCATGATCCAAATACCATGATCATTAGTCAACGCGCGGCGGAGAAGTATTTCCCCAATGAAAACCCCATTGGCCAGACCCTTATCCTTGAAAATAAAGATAACTACAAGATCACAGGCGTGTATGAGAATATGCCCGCTACCAGTCATTTTCATTATGATATGATGCTGGCTCTTGTTAGTACTCCCTACAACCGCGACCCGCAATGGCTGAGTAACAATTTCACTACCTATATAAAGCTTCGGCCAGGGACCGACTACAAAAAGCTGGAATCGAAATTTCCGAAGATGGTAGATAAATATGCCGGTCCGGAGGCCCGTCTGGCGTTGGGTAATGAATTTACGATGGAAAAATTCCGCGCTTCCGGCAATATGATC
>JANXYC010000195.1 GCA_025350305.1 Cyclobacteriaceae bacterium
AATCATATCAATCGTCCACCGGTGGTGGAGGAACTTCCTACGTTCTATGTAAAGCAAAACACAGCTTCAAAATATCAAATTCCTGCCGACTATGTGCGTGACCCGGATGGGGATCCGCTGATTTTTAAGCCGCGCGAATCACAGATGCCCGAAGGCGCCGTGCTGACTTCACTC
This sequence comes from Cyclobacteriaceae bacterium, assembly GCA_025350305.1. GTDB lineage: Bacteria > Bacteroidota > Bacteroidia > Cytophagales > Cyclobacteriaceae > ELB16-189. Next base: position 175 of record JANXYC010000195.1, read on the forward strand.
GGTCAATTGACATGGACACCTTCACGCAATCAATTTAACAGTTTAAGAAGCAATCCTCTTAGCATTGAATTTATCGTGCAAGATCAGCCTGATAAGGCAGAGACGATTGGCAAAATTCGCGTTGCTCAAACGCAACTGGATTTGCCTCCTGATCTCTTGCTGGTACCCAGTGATAGCCTGTGGAACATAAAAGAAAATGAAGTCATCTATTTTAAAGTCTATGTTTCCGATCCCAACGGTGACGATAATATTGACCAGGTCGATTTTATCAGTTCCGATATACGCATTCCAAAAAGTGCTTTGAAAGAAAACACAAAAGTACAGCGGGAGTTTGCCTGGTCGCCTGGTTATGATTTTGTAGACGAAGCGGAGAAAAAGAAAGAAGTGCTTCTCACTTTTTTTGCTTTTGACAAAAGTAGTAATCGCGTGCAACGCAAAGTCCGTATCACTGTTAGTGATACGGAAAATGTTGAGGAAAAAGATAAACTCCTTTATCAGAAATATTTCAATTCCCTTGCCTCCTCAAAGAATCTCATTGACCTGCTGGATGCAAACAACGAAAAGCTGGATGGTATTTACCACCGGGCGAAGAAAGGAAAACGAAACAGAACCATCCTGACCGCTACACTGGGTGGCATTACAGGTATCTCTCCACTTTTTCTAACACCAGATCCCTCGAAATCGGTTTCAGTTGTCGGTGGAACCTCCGTACTGATTCTAAATTCACTCGAGTCGGGTCAGGTCATCGGGCGTTCTGCCAGTGATTATCAAAACAGAATCAAGACCAACCGTGACCTACGCATACAGTTACAATTGAAAGGAAATTACTTTGCCAGGAAATACTCACTCAAATCCGCACGAAGAAGTCCCGAATTTGAAACGGACCGCGACGAATTGATCCGCCTTTTAAACAGCGATCAATTGACCACCCTTGAGCTTTCAGCACAGCCACAAGGTGTACCTAAGACGAAGGAGATCAAGAATACTTTTTCGGATTTTAGTGAGGGGTAAGGTTTTGGCCGTTGGCTTTTAGCCTTTAGCCTCAACTGCGAACTTCCAATAGCAAAAGGACAAAAGCTAATGGTGCTACCTGGAGAAGAGGGCACTACAAATCTTTCCCCTCTGTTTTCCCTCCAACTTAGGAGTTAGAGAAGGTTTTTGCAGTTCAGCTCAAAACGTTATTTTTGCAATCCGAAAAAGAAATTTGGTCCTGAAAGCTTGTCAAAGAGCTACCTCAGCGTCTTAAACAGAGGAGTGGTAGAGCGGTTTATTGCACCGGTCTTGAAAACCGGAGAACCTTCACGGGTTCCGGGGGTTCGAATCCCTCCTCCTCTGCTGAGTAACAATCATCTCGAATCAAAAGCTTGAATTCTCTATGGATTCAAGCTTTTTTCTTTTTATCGCCAACCATTTTAAATCAATGGTACCCATTCTGCGGTGCCACTAGAGGTGCCACAAACTTTTTAAGAGTTAGTGGCACCGCTTCTGCGAATCCGCGCTGGAATCGACTGGTTCAATAAATGAACATCTTGATTCGGCCTCCTTTGAAAATCAATTTTGAACCTAAAACAAGTTGCCATGAGTACAACAGTTTCAGTTCTCTTTTATGGACGCAAATCAAGGGTCATCAGAGATGGGAGAATTCCCATTTACATGCGGGTTACCCTGGCGTGCAATCGATTCAATGTCTCGACCAAGCTCTACATCCCTGAGAAGGAGTGGTCGACATCTATGTCACGTGTTATTGGCAATTCGGAGGAGGCGAAGAATGTTAACGCATGCTTGGAAGCATTTAGAATGAGAGTTTACGATTATCAGCGTGAGATCATGTTGCAAGGTCTCCCGCTAACCCTGGATGCCATCAGGAACAAGTGGCTTGGAATCAGCAGCGAACGAGCAAGAATGCTGCTTGAAATATTTGACCAGCATAATGAGCAGATGAAGGCGCTCGTTGGGAAAGAGTTTTCACCGCTTACGCTGGAACGATACATCACTTCCAGGAAGCATACCCATGATTTCATGAAATGGAAATATAAAATTGAGGACATTGACATTCAGAAATTGAATTACGAATTCATTACCGACTATGAGTTCTGGCTTAAGTCCGTCCGCAAGTGCGATCATAATACGACGATTAAGTACCTATCCAACTTTAAAAAGATTGTCAACATTTGTTTGAAGAACGCTTGGCTTGCTCGTGATCCTTTCCTAGGATTCAAGATGACTAAACGTGAGGTTGAGCGCCCGTTTCTTACTGATAGCGAACTACAGACGATTGCCTCCAAGACTTTCCTGGCGCCTAGAATTAACCAGGTGAGGGACATTTTTCTATTTTGCTGCTACACGGGCCTGGCTTATGCCGATGTGAAAAAACTAACGCGGAATGAAATTTCCACAGGGATCGACGGAGAGAAGTGGATTTTTACACATCGTCAGAAGACTGAAACTGCTTCTAGCATTCCGTTGCTTCCTCCAGCGATCGAGATCCTCGAACGCTACAAAGATCATCCCCAATGCGAGAACGAAGGTCGGTTGCTTCCGGTCTTAAGCAACCAGAAAATGAACGCTTACTTGAAAGAGATCGCAGACACTTGCGATATCGTGAAGAAGATGACTACACATACCGCCCGACATACTTTCGCAACTACGGTCACCTTGACGAATGGTGTTCCCATTGAAACAGTAGGCCGAATGCTTGGACACAGGAATTTGAAAACGACTCAGCACTACGCAAAGATTCTGGATAAGAAAGTGAGTGAGGATATGGGTCAACTAAGACAAAAGTTCAATAAGAACAAGGCAAGTGATCCGCTTCAACAATCGCAATGAATCAAGGAATGGACGCTCTGATTTTTCGGAAATGGGCAGCAAAGGTCCCTGAATTTTGTTTTTGCCATCATGGGAGAAACAATGATCAGCACAGTCATCCATTGCAGGGTTGTCCATACCGCGAGGCTTCCCGGGGAAGGATAATTAATGAGTATGATAGAAGAATGACCCGATACATAAGGAAGAATACCGAATAGCACGATACCGCCCAGGTGCAACATGATCAGCATGAACGGATTGGAAACAAGGCCATTGTGATTGACCAGCCGCAGTCCCTTCATTTCTCTACTTAGCCATTGCAGCGCGAGGAACAGCAGGTAGCTCATGGAATAGAGCAATATTTTATAGTCCTGGAGAGTCATTTGCTGATTGGTTGAGGGGCTGATTTGTGTGATTTCTTAATGATGTCGAAATGTATGACCGTTTGCAGACGGTACGGGACGAATCAGCGCAACGGGGAAATTTCATTTTTGCAAAAAATGCAACTTCCCGCCTACGCGAGACGCTGAATGGTACTTAGAAGAGCACGCTCAAGCAGAGAATGTCTATGTTTTTGGCCAATACTGGCCGAAGAATAATTCTTGCGAACTTTGCATTTTAGACGATGGTCAGGGTCTATTAGGTTCTTTGACAAAAGCCGGACGAGAAGTCGTCGATAGTCTATGAATCTGATAAGTACTCCCTGTAAAGACACAAGATCGGCGGCGGTACATTTCAAAACTATGAACATAAGCGTTACAAGCCGCTAACAGATCAGGAAGTCGAAAAGCACTTGTTGGGTCAGCAACTGGTTGGGCTCTATCCCATTCTCGTAGACAATACTTCATGGTTCATCGCTGCTGACTTTTGATTCCTCCTCAATGGTGACAAGCAATTCCATATTGCTTGGGAAACTCTTGATACTGAAGAGGCTACTTTCATATGGCATGTCGAGAGGAAAAAAGAATCATTGAAAGTGAAACTTGCCTTGATAGACAAGGATCTGGGATACATAAGGAATAATGGACGATAGATGTATACTGAAACGAATCCACCGGACTTCAGCCGGATCATTCACGACTATACTGATCCACGCAAGGGGTTTATTATTTGGAAGGATCAACTTGAGGAGCGTTTGGTTTAAGCTAATGCTCAATGCGATTCATTAAGGCCCTATTCGTTGTGAATGCGAGACACTCATCTTAATGCCAAACTTATTTCACTAACTAAAACCTCAGCTTCCCCTCTTTTGGTTCCTTGAATGCATCACATGCTTCCAAGTACCGCTCCATTTCATCGATACTTTCCTGCCTGAGCGTAGCACTGAATTCATACGCTCTCGCTAACATCCGGATATAAGGATCGGCAATTTGCTGCCGGGTCAGCTTCCTTAAAGCTCCCATATAATCTTCCCTGTAAACTGTTGGGATCATGATTTTGCACAAGCCCTTTGACGAGAGTTCCACATTCATCATAACCCTTGCGATCCGGCCGTTTCCGTCCAGGAAGGGATGGACCTCGCTGACGAGAAACATCATGTAAACAGCTTTTGCAAAAGAATCTTTTAACAGGGTGTACCAGTCAAAGCCTTTTTTCAGGGTTCCATTCACCAGACTCCAATCCACAAATTCGGTATTGCCAGCCCTGTTGTTCTTGTCTTTGAATTCGCCTGGTCTTTTGGAAGTACGTGCCTTCAGAAGTACCGCGTGTCGGGTTCGCAGATGGTCGAGAAACTCATCTGGTGTGGAGGGACAGATTGACATTTCCTTCTTGTCGGACACAATCCGGTATGTGCCGAGAATATCGTGTGAGTCCTCATCCCTGGCAGGCATCGGCGTTTCCGTCAGAACTATTTCTTTGGCTTCGCTGACGGTGAATTCAGTTCCTTCAATGTAGTTTGAAAAGTAGCCCTCAAAAAAGGCAAATGTCTTATACCCTTTAACCGAGGCTGATGGTTTGTATTCCAGAAATACCTTTCCAGCCAGTTCTTCATACAAGCCTTCAAATAACTTTATCCTCGCTGGATCAAAGGGTTCTCCCTGTGAGCGCGCTATGGCTACGGGAGATGTTAATCTCTTTGATTTTCCCGTGGCCAAAAGATCGCTGATCAGCTGGTTCAGTTTTTTGAATTCCTTCATCATTCCCAAAGCAGCAGAAATCTCTCTCCCTTTATCGCGCAGTGAATTTAGTCCTTGTTCGCCACGGGCTCTTATGATCATCTCAAGCCGTTCCGCTAGTTCCGAAACCGGTAAGCATTTTGGTTCTTGGCTTCCTTTTCTTGTCTCTTGTAGATTTTCCAGAAATGCTCTTGCCTCTTGTGAAGCATAAAGATTTTCAAAGAAGGGATTGTCGCCTTCGATCTTTGGAAAGCCCTTTAGAAAGTGAACCGTAAGACCCGGCATCTTGATCTTTGAAGGATATGACCGGGTGAGAAAAATATGGCCTTTGGAGGTTGGCTTAAATTCAAGGGCACTCCGGTGACTTAGTAAGGCCTGAGGGAACAAGTGAGCCAAAATGCGATACCAATTTCTTTTGACTATCGTTGCCGACGACTCCTTCAGATTTGAAGTATATAATCTGGGAGCAATTTTCCGAATTTGCTTCTCTTTCAAGAGGCCAGTAATTCGCCTGGACTCACTCTTTTCTGAGGAGGCAAAAATGATTTCCTGGATTTTTGATAGGGGAATTTTTTTCATTAAGTCAGCAATTTCACTGCGATTTGGGTAAAATTTCATATTAAGTTAGAAATTTGTGGGTAAAATTTCATGTTAACTATGGCTTAAGGCTGAAAAGTGGGTAAAATTTCATACTAAGTGCCCAAAATCGGAGAATTGGGATAAAATTTCAGATTAGCATCCAAAATCAACCAAATCCTACCATCTCACTCAGTTTCAAGAATGTCGCAACCCAAGCTAAACCACGCCATTGCGGGGTTTTTGTTGGTCTCAATATATTTTACGTTAGGCTGGCTGGCTGCTTGTTTTTTTCCCTCCGCTTCCTCCGCTTGTGCTGTTCAATCGCCTCAATCTTCCGCCCGTAATGCAAGCTTGCGTTAATCTCATAACCGAATAATAGGACCACCGTCAGCAACTGGATCCATACCATCAGCGCAATGAGCACGCCGATTGATCCATAGACTTTATTGTAACTGGCAAAATTGGTGATGTAGAAAGAGAAGCCATACGAAATGGCCAGACAGGCAAGCGTAGCAATAAAAGAACCAATGGAAAAAAATTTCCAGTTATAGTGCACCGCCGGGCCGAAGTAATAAATAAATGAGACGGCAAAAAAGAAGACGACAAAAATTACTACGAACCGCAATGCAAAAAGCCCATACAACTTATCCAAACGCAGGTTGCTCAAATTCGAGAGCTCGTTTGTCACATTGCTGATTACCAGCTCACCTACAATCAACAGAAACACGGCCGACATCAGCACGACCGCCAATAAAATAGTCAGGCCGGTGGCCGTAAGCCGCATCTTAAAAAAACTGCGCTTCTCCACGGTTTTATAACAGGCATTAAACGCCCGCATGAGGGCCATCATTCCGTTGGTGGCGAGAAAAAGGGCAAACACAAAACCGAATGTGAGCAGTCCGCCCCGCTGTTTACTCAGAATATCCAGCACCGTGGAAGAGGCTACTTCATACATGCTGGCGGGCATATAGTCGCTGAGAAACAACATGATGCCGTCGCGACTAACCGTTGGAAAATATTGCGCGATGTATGGAATGAGCGTGAAGAGAAAGATAATGGTGGGAAAAATTGCCAGGATAAAATTGTACGCCACCCCGTTGGAGCGGTCTACAATTTCATCTTCCTCGATATTGAATAGAAAAATCTTGAAGAACTTATACAGCGAAAGGTGCTCACTGCCTTTGATCTTGATTCTCTTCAACCAGATCCGGGTGTAACGGGCCGATCGAATCTTTAATATGCGTTTGCGGTGGCTGTACTTCATGCTTTGCCCGCCGTAAGTCTATGGAGGCGGGGGTTCCACAACAAACTTAGAAATATGGCGCTAATACTTTTTGAAAGGCTTCGGGTGGACGACAAGGACGGCCGGTTTTTTGGTTAACAAAAGCGAGCAGCGTTTCACCCCGGTGGATAAGCTTGCCTTGTTCATTGAATAGTTCGTACTGAAAACGAATCCTTACCGATGGCTTTTCAGGAATAGTCACAACAACTTTCAACAACTCATCGTATAAAGCAGGCGAAAGAAATTCGGAGTGATTTTCAAGTACCGGCATGATGACGCCCATGGCCTCCAGTTCTTTGTATGTAAGTCCTAATTGCCGCAAACTTTCCACACGGGCCACTTCATAGTACATCGCATAGTTGCCGTAGTACACATAACGCATCTGGTCAGTCTCGCCGTAGCGAACGCGGATATGAGTTTGAGCGGTGTACATTATCTCTTTCTGCGTTGCGCTGCACCCTTGCGCATTTCGATGCTGAGCGCGGTCTGATACCTGAGCGCGTTCTGATTGTGTTCACGAAGGGTGTTGGCAAAGTTGTGATATCCTGAGAAATCTTCCCTGGCGCACATAAACAGGTAATTGCTCTTTTTGTAATTCAGCACAGCATCAATGCTGGTAATCTGAGGCATGTTGATCGGACCCGGAGGAAGACCTGCGTACTTGTAGGTATTATAAGGTGAGTCCACTTCCTTGTGTTCATTTAATACACGTTTGAGGGTAAAGTCGCCCACGGCAAATACCAGTGTTGGATCAGCTTGCAGCGGCATGTCTTTCTTAAGCCGGTTGATGTATAGCCCGGCAATGGTGGGTGCCTCGTCTTGCTTCACACTCTCCGCCTGTACAATGGAAGCAAGAATCGAAACTTCAATGGGTGTTAAGCCAATGGCCGCTGCTTTTGATTTTCTTTCGTCTGTCCAGAATTTCAGGTATTCATCGTGCATGCGACCGATCAGCTCCTCCGGCACAACGTTGAAATACACCTTATAGGTGTTGGGAATGAACATGCAGAGAATATTTTCTCTTGCAAATCCCTCCTGATTCGTTGAGATAAATTCATCCAGGGCCTCTTCAAATTCGTCCGGCGTTACACCAATGTTCCTGGTGACCTTTTCATTCAGCTCACTCACCAGGCGCACGTTGGTAAATGTCACATTGATAGATTCGTTTTTTCCACCTTGCAGAGCAGCGATGGCCGCGAGGTTGGTCATATTTCGTCGCAGCATGTACCGGCCTGGCTGGATGCTTCTGTCAAAATTTTTCAGGCGCGCCAGGAAACTAAATGACACCATGTCATCAACCATATGCTGTTTACCCAAGTCCTCTAAAACCTCACGATAACGTGTACCGGTCTTAATGACAAACAAGCGATCTTCCTGATCGACCAGGATATTGGGTGTGTAAACGATTTGGTAGAAATAAAATGAAAATGTGATCAGCAGCATGGAGCCGACTAAATACACGACCAGTTTAATTTTTGAAACGCCTTGCATAGGAGGTGCAAAAATAAGAAAACGCAGTCGGATCAAAAGGGTTAGTTTTGTAATACACCATGACCGGTTGGTCAAATCGTAAAATTTAACGAGTTCTAATCATGGACGCCGAGCTCATAAAGATCCACCCTGTTAATCCGGAGCCCCGCAAGATCAAACATGCGGTGCGGATTTTACAGAACGATGGCGTGATTATTTATCCTACGGACACCGTCTATGGCATTGGCTGTGATTTATTAAACCGCCGGGCCGTTGAGCGCTTGTGCAAAATCCAGGATGTGAAGCCACAAAAACTAAACTTGTCATTCATTTGCTCCGATCTAAGCCATATATCCGAGTTTGTAAAGCGGATCGAAACTCCGGAATTTAAAATTCTCAAACGGGTCCTTCCCGGTCCTTATACCTTTATCTTCGAATCCGGCAGCCTGGTGCCAAAAATTTTGGGCGTCAATAAGAAAACCGTCGGCATCCGTATCCCCAACCACACCATTCCGCTTGCGATTGTAGAGTTGCTGGGCAATCCCCTCATCTCTTCCTCTGTAAAAAATGATGACGAAATAAAAGAATACACCACGGACCCGGAAGAAATCTGGCAGGATTTTAAAAATATTGTTGATCTGGTAATCGACGGAGGCGCAGGAGGGAATATCCCATCCACTATTATTGACTTTACCAGCGGTGAGCCAATCGTAACCCGTGAGGGATTGGGAAGTTTTCCAGGCTAAATTTAATTGAGCCATTAACTGAATCGAATGAACTCCCCATTGATTGAGCTTCACTTTCTTCCGTCCATCGAATACTTTTGCGCACTCCTTCCTTTTGAGAAAATCACGCTGGAGAAACACGAACACTTTACCAAACAAACATACCGCAACCGATGTCACATTCTTACTGCTCAGGGGGTGGCCAGGTTGACGATTCCCCTGACGGCGAAGCATGGTAAAGTTTTGATAACCGATGTACAGATTGACAACACGGTGCGGTGGCAGCCCAACGTGTGGCATACGCTGGAATCCGCCTATGCCAAGGCTCCATTTTATGAACACTATGCTGACGAGTTGAGGAAGGAAATATTTTCAGGCCACAAATATCTGTACGAGATGAACCTTCGGCTCCTGTCAATGTGTCTGCAATGGCTGAAATGGAAAAAGACGCTCTTGGAAACTGCGACCTACCAAAAAAATCCGCCGCCGGATACAATTGATTTGCGGAGCCTGATTTCCGCTAAAAAAGACTTCCGCCTGAGAGAAACTTACCAACCTCAACCGTATCAGCAGGTTTTTGGTAACATTTTTGCACCGAACCTTAGTCTGGTAGACCTCGTTTTTTGTGAGGGACCCCATGGCACGACTGTTGTAAAAGCTTCACGAAAGGAAAATTGAACAAATAAATTTGAAGCGTTGTTTTGAATACAATCGCTCGCCTTTGCTCCTGATTACGTGATAAAGGGCCAGTTGCATTTGAATCATCATCGGCCTACATTTATAACATAAAGAGGAGCACCAGCATGGAAGCAAAATTCTCTAACCGCGTCAAAGAAGTAATCTCACTCAGCCGTGAAGAAGCGCTTCGCTTAGGACACGATTATATTGGCACCGAACACCTGGTACTGGGCATGATTCGAGAAGGCGAAGGTGTGGCAGTAGGCGTACTAAAAAAACTAGGCGTACCCATCGACGAGCTCCGGGGAGAGATCGAAAAAATCTCAAAAGGAACAGCAACTCATCAAATAAAAAATCTTTCGAATATTCCGTTGACCCGCGCTTCGGAAAAGGTACTGAAGATCACGTACCTCGAAGCAAAGGTATTCAAAGCGCAGCTGATTGGCACCGAGCATTTGTTGCTCTCCATCCTGCGTGATCCAGATAATCTCGCAACCCAGATCTTAAATAAATTTGACGTGGCTTACGATGTAGTGAAAGAAATGCTCGAGTATCAACATGATCAGCCAATGGCTTCGCAAGATACCGATGATCCGGATGATGACTCTTCCAAGATGTTTGGTAATGCGGGAGGTTCCGGCCCCGGCAACCCTGGAAAAGAGAAAAAAGGAGTTGAAAAATCCCGCACACCAGTGCTGGATAATTTCGGTCGCGACCTCACCAAGCTGGCCGAAGACAATAAACTGGACCCAATAGTGGGTCGTGAAAAAGAAATTGAGCGTGTGGCGCAAATCTTATCTCGCCGGAAAAAGAACAACCCAATTTTGATTGGTGAGCCCGGTGTCGGTAAAACAGCAATTGCCGAAGGTCTCGCCCTTCGGATCATTCAGAAAAAAGTATCACGCGTATTGTTTGGCAAACGTGTAGTGACACTTGACCTTGCATCCCTGGTGGCCGGCACGAAATACCGCGGCCAGTTTGAAGAACGCATGAAAGCTGTGATGAATGAGCTGGAGAAATCACAAGATGTTATTCTGTTCATCGACGAGCTTCATACCATCGTCGGTGCGGGCGGTGCCTCAGGTTCGCTCGATGCATCAAATATGTTTAAGCCGGCGTTGGCACGGGGCGAGATCCAGTGCATTGGCGCGACGACTCTTGATGAATACAGGCAGTATATTGAAAAAGACGGCGCATTGGCCCGCAGGTTCCAAGTGGTAATGGTTGATTCCACTTCCGTGGAAGAGACAATCCAGATATTGGACAACATAAAAGAGAAATACGAAGACCACCATCACGTCAATTACACGAAGGAAGCGATCGATGCGTGCGTGAAACTTTCGGACCGCTATATCAGCGACCGTTTCTTACCGGACAAGGCCATTGACGTACTGGACGAAGCTGGTGCACGCGTGCACATGAACAATATTCATGTGCCGGAAGACATCGTGAAGTATGAAGACGCGATTGAGGATGTGAAGAAAGAAAAGAACCGCGTGGTGAAAAGTCAGAAGTATGAGGAAGCCGCGCAGCTCCGCGATAAAGAAAAAAAATTAATTGAACAGCTGGACCTGGCAAAAGCGCGTTGGGAAGAAAAGACCCGGACCGAGAAGTACACGGTGACCGAAGATAACGTGGCAGATGTGATCGGTATGATGACGGGCATTCCCACGAACCGAATTGCACAGAAAGAAAGCAACAAACTCCTTGGCATGGCAAACGAGCTTGGTGCCAAGATCATCGGCCAGGAGGACGCCATTAAAAAACTTACAAGAGCCATACAGCGCACACGCGTAGGATTGAAAGACCCCAGAAAACCAATCGGATCATTTGTATTTCTCGGCCCGACCGGTGTTGGCAAAACAGAGTTAGCCAAAGTGCTGGCGATGTACCTCTTCGATAAAGAAGATGCTTTGGTGCGCATTGACATGAGTGAGTACATGGAGAAGTTCTCTGTGTCACGACTGGTGGGAGCGCCTCCCGGCTACGTGGGCTATGAAGAAGGTGGACAACTAACAGAAAAGGTAAGACGCAAACCATACAGTGTGGTGCTGCTCGACGAAATCGAAAAGGCCCATCCGGATGTCTTCAATATTTTATTACAAGTGCTCGATGATGGCATCCTTACCGATGGTTTGGGCCGACGGGTTGATTTCCGGAACACCATCATCATTCTGACTTCCAATATTGGCGTTCGTGACTTGAAAGATTTTGGTGCGGGCATCGGCTTTGCATCCAAATCCAAACAAGCGAATGAAGAGGAGATCATGAAGAGCACCATTCAAAGTGCCTTGAAGAAAGCCTTCTCACCGGAATTTCTCAACCGCCTGGATGATATAATCATTTTCAACTCGCTGCAGCGTGAAAACATTCACAAGATCATTGATTTAACGTTGGGCAAACTCTTTACCCGCATTTTGGCGCTTGGCTATCACGTAGAACTCACTGAAAAAGCCAAGGATTTTCTTGCTGAAAAAGGATATGACCACCAATTCGGTGCACGTCCGCTGAACCGGGCCATACAAAAATATCTGGAAGACCCGGTTGCAGAAGAAATTCTGAAAGGTGAGATTGAGGAGGGTGGTACGATTCTGGCTGACCATGATGGAAAGTCAGAAACCCTTACGATCAAATTGAAGAAGGCGAAGGCGTCTTCGAAGGAGAAAAGTTGATCAGGATTTTTGGATTAGAGGATTAATAGGATTATTGAAGCCCCAGCGGGGCTCCCTGTTTGTAACCCGGTAGGTAATGAAGGAAGGCTGGCGTGCCACAGAAAAGCTGGCTCGATATTCAAATTTTCTGGCACGCAACAGATACATCTTATATCTGGTGTTCTTCTGGAGGTATGACCAAAATAATTATCGCATTTCTGAACCCGTAGATCAATACGCGCCCATATATTTCCTTATAAACCACTCGAGCGAAATGAGTGCAAGCAGCAGGAAAAATACTGCTTTTAAATTAATCAGCGGGTGAAATGATTCTTCGGAATGAATCAAACTCCTGGCTTGTTCACCAGAAATATCCGCTGGCAACCGGTTCGCATCTGAGAGCTTATAAAATTTTGCACCGGTATTCCCGGCTAGTTTACGAAGCAGGCCAAAATCGGCGGTGAGGTTTTGTGCTTCCTGATTCTGCTCCGTCAGTAAAAATTCTCCACGCACTTCTTCCTTTTTTCCTTTCACTTCTGTTGTGGCTTTGTAGCGGTACACGCCCTCCTTAAGTCCGCCGATGCGATAGCGACTATTCCCTGGCCCGGTCACATACCGGTAGTTGGTTAGTTTTCCCTGTTCATCGCGCAACTCCAGGTCGATCGTATTTCCAAATACAGGTTCATAAAGATCGTTGTAAACCTGACTCTCCATAACAACCGGGCCATCACTGGTAAACTCTTGTTGCAGCGGAAAGCAGCGGAACTTGCGGCGGTCATCCTGTGTGCTGAGATATTGCAGAAGTTTCGAAAATAATTCATCAAACGAATTGGTCTTTTCAGTTTCCTGAAATTCGCTCAGCCGCCATTTCCAGATGCCTTCGCCGATCAATACCGCGAGCTTCTGGCGGTCGTCTTCAACGGTGTACAGCAACGGTCGTTCGGTGATCACACTTCCAATGCGTTGATGCAAAATGATTTTGGCGGTAGCAGGAAAAGAAAATTTACCAAACGGAACGAACACGGGTGGGTACCGGGTGATATTCGTATTCAGGTCATCTGAAAATCCAAGATCATGAAAATTGGGATTGAGTACTGGCTGCACTTCATCGCGCTGAGTCGACGGATCAAAATTGACCGGTACCCCCACCGTTGGCAATGCGCGCAATAATGTTTTTTGTCCAATGACTATTAATGCGGATGTTTTTGCCTTTAAAAAAGCAGTAAGTAGTGCTGTTGTTTTGCCTTCTACATCCGGGCCTTGATGAGCAATGATTAAATCGACTTTGCCAGGCTGGAGAAAAGCCGGATCAGACTCTTTTACTCCCGGTATGTGTACAATCATTTCATAATTGGAGTTTTTTTCAACTACGGTTCTCAGTGCTTTTATGTCTGGGTGCGGCGACCGGGCAATCAAAAGAATTTTCTTTTTTCCTTCCACAACCTCCACAAACGCACTGGCACGGTTGTTCTTAAGGTTGGTCTCACGTGGCAGGCTTTCCACCCGTACCTCCAGTCGCTGAATACCCTGTGTGCCGGCATCCAGTTGAAAATCAAAGTCAAGAACTGCTTTTGAACTTGAGTTTTTTTTCTGCTGCTGCAAAATCTTGCCTTGCTGAAGTACCGACACCGTTATCTCCTGATCGGGAAGTCCGATAATTTCCAATTCAGCACGTAAAGGAAATTTATTCCCCTGATAGACAATTCGGTTATAGGCTACATTTTTAAGCACGATGTCTGCCCGATCCGTAGTATCGCCAACGCCGATCGTGTACACAGGTACACGGAGCGGCAGATACAACGGCGAAAGGCCATTGTTGTAAATCCCATCCGATACCAGCACGATCCCTGCCAGGTTTTTTCCTTCATAGCGGTTGATAGTTTCGCGTAAAGCTGTTGCTAGGTCCGATGTACGACCGGCAAAATGAATACTATCCGTCGCCCCGCTTAGTCCACTCCATTCAATTTCACGATTCTGCTTTTTTAATTCGTCAACAACCGCATGCAAATGTGAGATAAGTTGGGCCGTGTCTGTTGCCTCCTTCACCGATTTTGAATTGTCCACCAGGATGACGAGCGACGGCTTTTCAAAAATATTTTCCGTGTTTTTTAAAATAGGTCCCAGCAACAAAACCATCAAAGCCGTGACTAGCAGGGTGCGGAGAGCGAAAAGAAAACGATTCAATGATTTGGTCCAACTGTACCGTGAAGAGTACAGCAGGAATGCGTAGCCAGCGCCCAAGGCAAGGCAACCGACAAAGTAAACAGGAGCGTATTCGAAGATCAAGCGTTGCATGGAGGATTGGGTGCCGGGTTCTGGTAACTGGGTTCTGCGTCTTGGACATTTGGAAACTTACAACAATCAGTGTGTCAACAAAGGCTTTTTACAAGCCAGCACCTAGTACCATTTTCAATAACCATACTTCTCTTTCCATAATTTTTTTAAAAAATTTCTTATCTCTTCTTCCCGTGGATTGTTGCCGGGATCGTAAAACGTATGTCCGGCAAGTTGTTCTGGCAAGAATTCCATATTTACAAAGTTATCTTTAAAACTGTGGGCATACTGGTATTCTTTTCCATAACCCAAGTCTTTCATCAATTTGGTCGGCGCATTTCTTACTGCCAACGGCACCGGGAGGTCTCCGGTTTCGTGTACCTTATTCATGGCACTGCCAATAGCAACTGTACTGGAGTTGCTTTTCGGTGAACTGGCCAAGTACGTGGTGCATTGGCTGAGAATAAGACTTGCTTCCGGATAACCAATTATATTCACCGCTTGAAAAGCGCTGGTGGCTAATACGAGGGCCGTGGGGTTGGCATTTCCAATGTCTTCCGAGGCGAGAATAACCAGCCTTCGTGCAATAAATTTTACATCTTCGCCGCCCTCCACCATCCTTGCCAGGTAATAGACGGCCGCATTCGGGTCGCTGCCGCGAATGGATTTAATGAATGCTGAAATAATGTCATAATGCTGTTCACCACTCTTATCATAAATGGCAATGTGCTTTTGAGCCACCTCCATCACCAGGTCATCAGTAATTTCGATAGCAGCCGAAATTGAGCCCGTCGAAATTGAGCCCGCCGAAATTGAGCCCGTCGAAATTAATTCCACCAGGTTTAGAATTTTACGCGCATCTCCACCTGAAATCGTGAGTAAGGCATTGTGCTCCCTGATGATGATTGTTCTTTTCTTCAAATCCACATCATTTCGCAGCGCCTGGTCGATCAACGAAAGCAACTCCTTTTCCCCTAAAGGTTTCAGCACATAGACCTGGCATCGTGAGAGCAGCGCAGAATTCACCTCGAAAGATGGATTTTCGGTAGTGGCTCCAATCAGTGTGATCGTTCCTTTCTCCACTGCCCCGAGCAGCGCATCCTGCTGAGATTTATTGAAACGATGAATTTCGTCAATGAATAATATCGGCCGGTTTGTGTGTTTTGCTTTTTCAATCACCTCCCGCACATCTTTTACCCCTGCATTCACTGCACTGAGCGTGTGAAAGGGACGCTTCACCTCATTAGCGATAATATTCGCAATGGTTGTTTTTCCTACACCTGGCGGTCCCCACAAAATCATGGAGGGCACGTTACCACTTGTTATAGCTTTCCGAATAATCCCATTTGGGCCAACCAAATGTTCTTGCCCCACCAGGTCTTCCAGCCTGGCAGGCCGCATACGTTCGGCAAGGGGTGGTGAAGAGGAGTTGAGCAGCGACATCAGATCACCATTAAAATCATCATTGCACTAATTAAAATGAAAGTTTTTTGAACACGTCTGTGGTCTTTTCCAGCATGCGATCGTCAAAATCAAGGTGGGTTACTAACCGAATCTCAGTCTGACTGAAAGCCAGCGCCTTGATCTGTTGCTCTCCTATTTTTGCCAAAAACTTTTCAGTAGTAACGCCCGGCGCCAATTCAAAGATGATAATGTTTGTGTCAACGGGCATGATCGATTTGACGTACGATTGCGCTGACAGGATTTTTGATAATTCCCTTGCGCGCGCATGATCTTCTTTTAACCGTGCCACATGATGATCAAGTGCATAGAGGGCTGCTGCAGCCAGAAATCCTGCCTGCCGCATGCCTCCTCCAAATGCCTTGCGCATCCTCCTGACTTTTGGTTCCAGTTCTTTTTTACAAACGAGTACTGAACCGACGGGTGATCCCAATCCTTTTGAAAGGCATATGGAGACTGTATCAAAAAACCGTCCGTAATCTTGTGAGCGATCTCCTGTTTCAACCAAAGCATTGAAGAAACGGGCTCCATCGAGATGGACTTTTAATCCTTTCGACCGCGAAAACTCCGATACACTTTTAATCTGGTCTAATGTATAATAGCTTCCTGCTTCCCGCACGACTGTATTCTCCAGCGCCACTAAGGATGAAACAGGGTAATGCGAATCTGTTGAATTAATATTCGCAGCGATCTCCTCTACCGATAACCGCCCCCGGTCGCCTGACAGCAGTCGCACGCTAACATGACTGTTGCCGGCCAGACCTCCACCTTCATATTTATAAATGTGAGCG
>JANXYC010000224.1 GCA_025350305.1 Cyclobacteriaceae bacterium
TCATAATTTCCTGGATGAATCTGGAGGGCCTTGCTATTGCGGAAAAAGTGGTTGTGTTGAAAAAGTGCTGGCAGGGCCTGCCTTGGAAAAATACTATGAATCCATCGCCGGCAAGGGTAAGCCAATGAAAGAAATATATGCGTTGTACAAGTCGGGAGATGAAGCGGCAACGAAAACAGTTAAGCGGATGTCGTATTTTTTTGGCAAGGCCATTAGCGTCATTATAAATATTGTTGACCCGCATGTTATCGTGATTGGGGGTGGGGTAGGGAATATTGTTGAGATTTATACAGATGGAGTGGAATCGGCCAGAAATTTTGTATTCAATAACAAAGTCCTCGACACGCCCATTGTTAAACCTTTGCTGGGAGACAGCGCTGGGGTATTTGGCGCAGCCTATTTAACCGCTTAAGAAAAAAAACATGAAACGAATTGCGATACTTGGCCCCATACCGCGCGATCACATTGTCACACATAACGGTGACCTGATTCAGAAGTGGGGTTGCGTTACACATCCTGTGATTGCCCTTTCGGTTATGGCCGGTGGCAAGATTGAAGTCGTCCCGGTATCTCACCTTCGTTCGGTAGATTTAGACAATGTCAAAGAAGTGTTTCAGGGTTTTCGTGGAATCAACCTGAAACACCTGACGATCAAAAATGACCAGGGAGATATCATCAGCCTTCGGTTTCTGGATATGAATAATCGTATCGAGCGTCAGACGGGGTTTATGGACCCTATCATGCCGGACGACATGAAGGGACTACTTGATTGCAAGGTTTTTGTTTTCATCCCCATCAGCGACTATGAAATTTCTTTGGATACATTGAAGTTTTTGAAAAAAAAATCGAAGGGAATTATTGTTTTTGATGCACATGGACCAACCACGGCCTGTTTGGTGAACGGTGAGCGCCAACGAAAATTCTGGATAGACCGCGATCAATGGTTGCCTTACATCGATGTATTAAAAATGAATCTCGAAGAAGCGCAGGCTTCCTGGTTTAAGAAGGAGTATGAGACTTCCGATTTTGTAAAAACGGAAGAATTGAATCGCGAAGACCTCCGAGCTTTTGCTGACCATTGCCTTGATAAAGGTGTGAAGTGTGTCTACATCACGGTTGACTCACGAGGTTGCCTGGTTTATTACAAGGATCGCGGCAAAACCAAAGAAGAAATGGTGCCTGCCATTAAAGTTGAGAATGTAATTGATACCACCGGGTGTGGAGATTCGTTTGCCGGGGGTGTTGGATTCGGCCTGATGCAGAAGCCAAAAGATTTTGCGGGAGCTGCAAAATTCGGCAATGCATTAGGCGCGTTGCGAACGCAAGGAAAGACGTTCGCGGTATTCAAGCCGTTGGCAGAAACCAAAAAGATAATTGAACTCGGCTATATTCGCCCAAATTAAAACGAACCGTGTGATTAGAGCCTGCATTTTTGATTTAGACGGAGTGATTGCAGACACAGCCCGCTATCATTTCCTGGCGTGGCAGCGCCTCGCAAAGGAATTGGGAGTACAAAATTTTAACGAGCATGAAAATGAGCGGCTAAAAGGCGTAAGCCGTATTCGCTCGCTGGAAATTATTCTGGAGTTAGGAAGCATTTCATTGGACGTTGCAGCACAGGAAATACTGGCGACAAAAAAGAACGCGTGGTTTGTTGAGTATATCAACGCTATGAAACCAGACGAGATCTATCCGGGTGTGAAGGAGCTCATTCAAGAAATGCGGAAAAAGGGTTTGAAAGTAGCTTTAGCATCCAGCAGCAAAAATGCAAAGCGTGTAGTCCAATTGATAAGAATTGAAAACGACTTTGATGCAATAGTAGATGGAACTATGATTACACACACTAAACCGAACCCTGAAATTTTTTTATTAGCAGCGTCTCTGGTCAGGGTAAAACCTTCCGACTGCATCGTGTTTGAAGATGCCGAGGCAGGAGTGGAAGCTGCCTTGAACGCTGGAATGAAATGTGTTGGCATCGGGTCTCCAAAACAATTAGACAAAGCAGATCTGGTGATTCCACACACCGGAGATTTTAAGCTTGAATCACTAGGTTCCTTATAACTTTCCAACTTCCAACTTTTAGCTTTTAGCTTTCAACTTTACCCTCATGAAGCAGTATATCAAACACCACGAGTGGCACATTGTCGAAGAAGGCTTTGCCCCCCATCTTAACCGGATTTCTGAAAGTCTTTTCAGTTTAGGTAATGGCCGCATGGGCCAGCGTGCGAATTTCGAGGAAGAATATTCCGGAGAAACCCACCTGGGCAGCTACGTCGCGGGCGTTTATTATCCCGATAAGACTCGTGTTGGCTGGTGGAAAAATGGCTATCCGGAATATTTTGCAAAAGTGCTCAATGCACCAAGCTGGATTAGAATTTATTTAAAAATTGGCAAGATAAGCCTGGACCTCGCGCATTGTAAAGTACAAGATTTTCGACGCGTGTTGGATATGAAGCAGGGTACATTGCATCGTTCTTTTACAGCCACCTTGGGCGATGGTAAAAAAGTAAAGATCGATGCTAAACGGTTCTGCTCTATGGCGGATGGTGAGGTTGGAGCCATACGATATTCGGTTACACCGCTTAATTTTTCATCCGCTGCTACCATCACCCTGGGCGTTGATGCCAATGTGGTGAATAAGGATTCAAATTATGACGAGAAATTTTGGGACGAAGTTTCTAAGGAATCAAAAGACGGTATTGCCCTCGTAACTGTCCAAACTAAGAAAACATTTTTCCAGGTCACAACCGGTATGAGGTATGCGTTGACATCAGGCGGAAAAAAACTGAAGGGAATCGTGCGTGCCAGCAAGCGGGAGAAGTATGCTGACAATGTCGTACAAGTAAAACTAAAAAAAGGAGAGGAACTTGTCATCTGCAAATACGGGGTTGTACTTTCTTCGGAGAACCATCCGAAAGCAAAAATGACACAGGTTGCCAAAAAGCGATTGAGCCTCATTCTTGCCAAAGGATTTGATAGACTACTTGCTGACCACACCGTAGTCTGGGCACACAAGTGGACGGAATGTGACATTTCTATTGAGGGTGATGTAGCGGCGCAGCAAGGGATCCGATTTAATATTTTTCAATTGATGCAGACCTACACCGGTGCAGATGAGCGACTCAATATCGGGCCGAAGGGATTTACTGGCGAGAAATATGGTGGTAGTACCTACTGGGATACAGAGGCCTATTGCCTGCCGTTTTACCTTGGCACTTCTGATCCCAAAGTAGCACGCAACCTGTTGGTGTATCGCTACAAGCACTTAGGCAAGGCGATAGAAAACGGGAAGAAGCTCGGTTTCAAAGACGGAGCTGCCTTCTATCCATTCGTTACAATGAATGGCGAAGAGTGTCATAACGAGTGGGAGATCACGTTCGAGGAGATTCACCGCACCAGCGCCATGGCGTATGCCATGCGCGATTACATCGATTATACCGGCGACCGCGATTATCTTACCGAGTTTGGCTTGGAAGTGCTTATTGGAATTTCGCGCTTCTGGAACCAGCGTGTTAACTGGTCGGAGGAAAAAGGAAAGTATGTAATCCTCGGTGTTACCGGCCCCAACGAGTATGAGAACAATGTAAACAACAACTGGTACACGAACTACCTGGGTTCATGGACGTTGCGGTTTACGATGCAGGCTATAGATTATGTAAAAAAATCTAATCCTAAACGATATGCTGCTATTTCGACCATGACCAACTTTCAAGAGAAAGCCGAAACAGACAGATGGGGACACATTTCCGAGAACATGTATTTTCCTTATGATCCGAAGCGGAAGGTGATTTTGCAGCAGGATGGTTTTCTCGACAAAGAATTAATGCCTGTGAAAAATCTAAAACCGGAAGACCGGCCGTTGAATCAAAAATGGTCGTGGGACCGCATCCTGCGTTCATGCTTTATCAAACAGGCCGATGTGTTGCAGGGTATCTTTTTGTTTGAAGATGATTTTGATTTGGAGACCGTCCGCAGAAATTTTGATTTCTACGAACCGATGACGGTACATGAATCCTCTTTATCGCCCTGTGTGCACGTGATCCTTGCCAGCAAGCTTGGATACAAAGAACAGGCCTATGACTTTTATCTCCGCACCGCCCGCCTTGACCTGGATGATTATAACAACGACACCGAAGACGGATGTCACATCACTTCCATGGCTGGCACGTGGATGAGTTTAATAAAGGGTTTTGGCGGCATGCGGGTTAAGGATGGCAAGCTTCACTTCACACCGTATATTCCAGACCAATGGAAATCGTATTCTTTCCGTTTGGAGTTTAGAGGTCGGGTTGTAAAAGTAAAGGTGTCAAAGGATAAAACCGATGTTGTGTTGGAATCCGGGCAGCCGGTGGAGGTAATGGTGCGAGGGAAGGTGGTTAGGCTGGGTTGAGAAAAAAGGCGTCGGCAGTCTGTCCGAAGGACTGCGGACTCCATCGGAGGAGACTGTCACCATGAAAGCGCATTCCCACCAGTTTATAAAAAGCTTTTCAAAGGAAGTGGGATGGATAGTAAAAAGTTTATTATGGGCATCTCTAAAAACCCTGCCTTTTATGGCCTCAACCCGTCACCCTTCTCCGGAAGAGAAGGGTACATGGAGTTTTTAGAGACGCCCTTATGTCATTTATAAATAATATGAAGCGTGATTATGACATTGATGTAACTGTTAAGTCCGTTCCTGTATCCTAACGCGCCTGTACCTTTTTCAACAGGCAGGTTGAGGGTTTCTAGTACAGCAAAACGTTAGTGAGCGCGATAATTAAAACAATCGGTATGATAAGTGTGAGGTTAAGAATTTCTTCGGCCTTTGTTGGAGGGTATCCGTCAGGAAAACCATACAACCGCATTCACACCGGGTGCATCTCAAATTGTCGCGTTTTTGTAAATTTAGGCATAAACCAAAAATCAAATGAAAAAGGAGGAATTTTTAGCACTGGCGGAGCAACGCTATGATGCCCTTCAAGAGCTTAACAAGCTGGATAATTTTTATGATT
>JANXYC010000226.1 GCA_025350305.1 Cyclobacteriaceae bacterium
TTTCAAGGCTGCAAACCTAAAGGCCCGCAAGAAGCAGTGGTAGGAAATGCAGCATCAAAAGTCTATGTGGCTCCCGGCAAGTACGATGAGTTTTACAACGTCGTTTCGGGAGGATTTAACGGGCAAATGGCGATTTATGGCATTCCTTCCGGAAGGCTTTTCCGCATTCTTCCGGTGTTCTCACAATTCCCGGAAAACGGCTACGGCTATAGTGAGGAGACGAAACCCATGCTAAATACTTCTCATGGCTATGTTCCGTGGGATGATCTTCATCATATCGCACTTTCCCAGACGAATGGCGAACACGATGGTCGCTGGGCATTTGGTAATGCAAATAATACCCCGCGCGTTGCCCGTGTAAGTTTGAGAACATTTAAAACGGAGGAGATACTGGAGCTCCCGAATAGCGGAGGCAATCACTCGTCGCCATTTATTACCGAAAACAGTGAATACATTGTTGCAGGCACGCGCTTTAGTGTACCCATCGGTGAGAATAGAGATGTTCCTATCAGTACGTATAAGGAGAATTTTAAAGGCACCATTAGTTTTATAAAAATAGATCCTCAATCGGGCCACATGAGCATTGGCTTTCAGCTGAAAACTCCGGGTGTGAATTTCGACTTGTCAAGAGCAGGCAAGGGACCTTCTCATGGCTGGTTCTTTTTTTCGTGTTATAATACAGAACAAGCCTACACCCTGCTGGAAGTGAATGCCTCTCAAAAAGATAAGGACTTTATCATGGCGGTGAATTGGAAGAAAGCGGAGGAATATATTGCCCAGGGTAAAGGGGTAAAAGTAAAAGCAAAGTATGCGCACAATTTGTTGGATGAAAAGACTCATACTGCTACATCTGAAATGATGACTGAAGTGTTGCAACTTGATCCGACAATTCTGAAAGATATTATCTATTTCATCCCATGTCCTAAATCTCCTCACGGCTGTGATACAGATCCTTCCGGTGAATATATCGTTGCCTCGGGAAAATTAGCCGCATTGATACCTGTATTTTCATTTGCTAAAATTCAGAAAGCCATAGCCGACAAGGATTTTGAAGGCGAATTTGCCGGAATACCGGTGATTAAGTATGAATCGGCCTTACATGGCGAAGTGAAGAAAACCGGCCTTGGTCCTTTGCACACCGAGTTTGATGAGAAAGGTAATGCGTATACGTCCTTTTTTGTTTCCTCCGAAATTGTGAAATGGAATGTGAAGACCCTCGAAGTATTGGATAGGGTGCCCACGTATTATTCTATTGGCCACTTAAGTGTTCCCGGTGGATCTACCCGTAAGCCTCACGGTAAGTATGTAATTGCCTATAACAAAATTACAAAAGACCGCTATTTGCCCACCGGGCCTGAGTTGACCCAGTCAGCCCAGTTGTTTGATATTTCAGGAGACAAAATGCAACTGCTGCTTGACTTCCCCACTACCGGTGAGCCGCATTACGCTGAAGCAATTCCTGCAAGCATGATCATGCCAAACTCTGTCAAGATTTTTAAGATTGAAGAAAACAATCATCCGTATGTGGCCAAAGGAGAAAAAGAAACGAAAGTGGTCCGAAAAGGAAATGAAGTTCATGTTTCCATGACCGCCATTCGTTCTCATTTAGTACCCGATAATATCGAGGGCATTAAATTGGGTGATGTAGTTTACTTCCACGTTACTAACCTGGAACAAGATTGGGATGTGCCTCATGGATTTGCAATAAAAGGTGCAGCAAATGCGGAAATACTGGTCATGCCCGGTGAGACGCAAACATTGAAATGGGTACCCGATGAAGTTGGCGTGTCTCCATTCTATTGCACGGACTTCTGTTCAGCACTCCATCAGGAAATGTCTGGATATGCCCGAGTATCCCCCGCCGGAAGCAATGTGCCGATCAAGTTCTCAACGGGTGTAATTGCAGCAGAAGGTAAGGGCACAACCAAGTAACCGGGTTCAAAGTCTGCATGGTCTGAGTCAGGCGCCTCTTTCTTGGAGGCGCTTTTTTAACACAATGGAGAATGAAAAAACTAAAACCTTTAACGCGAATCGTAGTAGCCCTATCGGCCCTCTCCCTCATCACCGCCTATTTTGTTCCGCTTTGGCAGATTCTGATGTGGGCACCCCAGTATCCTGAAGGGTTGGAAATGAAAATTTGGATCAATACGCTGACAGGGGAGATAAGAACCATCAGTGCGTTAAATCATTACATCGGTATGAAAACGATCGAAGTGAGTATGTTTCCTGAATTCAATTACATGATCTACATCGTTGGCTTCATCATTGGAATCGGGTTGCTTGCCAGCATTATCAACAAACGATTCATGCTTGTTTCCTTCCTAGCACTGATTTTGACCGCTGGTGTGGGTGCGTTGGTGGATTTTTATTTATGGGGTTATGATTATGGCCATAACCTGAATCCAGAGGCGCCTATTAAAATTGAAGGCATGTCGTATCAGCCGCCATTAATCGGAACGAAAATATTGCTAAACTTCACTGCTTTCTCCGGTCCCGATACAGGGGGATGGATATTTATCGGAGTTGGTGCACTTCTTATTGGGTTGCTAATATATGAATGGAAAAAGAATAGGTAGCATGAAATACGTGAGTCCCTGTGTTGGATTGATTATGATTTGTATGAGCGTCCTTTCATGTTCGACCGGGCCGGAGCCATTACACTATGGAACTGACATCTGTACGTTTTGCAAAATGACGTTGGTGGATAATAAGTTTGGGGCGGAGCTCGTAACCAAAAAGGGTAAGGTTTATAAATTTGATGATTTGAATTGCTTCGTCAATTATTACAATTCCGGATACGAACCGGTGGAAGATTTCCAGCACAGACTTGTAATCGATTATTCGAATCCAGGGGAGCTTCTGAATGCAACCGATGGATTTTATGTTAAGTCACCTGGCATCAGAACCCCGATGGACAGCCAGATAGCCGCCTTCGGGACAAAGTCAAGTATGGACACCTTCATGAAACAATGGAAAGGGATTTATCTGTCATGGGGAGAGGTCACCACACACTACAAATAATGAAGTGTACGATTCTTTTACTATCGATTATCCTGCCGTTTTATGCTTCTGCAAAAACATGGATGGTTGATCAGAAAGGAAATATGCGTTCTATAAAATCGGCGTTAGGGCTCGCTCGGAATGGTGACACCATTCGCGTCATGCCGGGCACGTACCGGGAGGGCAACCTCATCGTACAGAAATCTGTTGCCATCATAGGCACCAACTTTCCTGTATTGGACGGTGAAAACAAGTATGAAATTTTTACAATAGCCGCACATGATGTATCGGTCATAGGGTTAAGGCTGATCAACACAGGTGTTGCAAGCATTAATGACATATCCGCGATCAATGCTATCGAGTCAAACCAGTTGCGGGTGTTAAACAATAGGTTTGAAAATACTTTTTTTGGAATCCACTTGGCAAATTGCTCCGGGAGCCTGATTGAAAATAATACACTGTTGTCGGATTTGGAAGCGAAGCGCCAGATTGGCAATGGCATCCATGCGTGGAAGTGTGATTCAATCACCATTCGTAATAACACGGTGAACGGCCACCGGGACGGCATTTATTTTGAGTTTGTCACCAATTCACTTGTTGAGAATAACGTCAGTCATCACAACATGCGTTACGGCCTGCACTTCATGTTTTCACACAACGATGAATATCGCTCCAACATTTTTCAGGATAACGGCGCAGGAGTAGCTGTCATGTACACCAAGGGAGTACGTATGACCGGCAATCGCTTTGAGGACAACTGGGGAGCATCGTCGTATGGCCTTTTGCTGAAAGACATTCGAGACAGTTTCATAGAAAAAAATCAATTTTCCAAGAATACGGTAGGCGTTTACATGGAAGGATCAAGCCGTTGTTCTTTTTCTCAAAATATATTTAAGGAAAATGGTTGGGCAGTGAAAATACAGGCAAATTGCGATGATAACGTATTTCTAAAGAATAGTTTTCTTTCCAATACATTTGATATGGCAACCAATGGGTCATTGGTTTTGAATACCCTGGACTATAATTACTGGGACAATTATCAAGGTTACGATTTGGACCGGGATGGGGTAGGAGATGTTCCTTTTCATCCGGTAAGTTTCTACTCCATGGTCGTTGAAAAAATGCCTTCGTCGGTGATTTTGTGGCGCAGCTTTTTGGTTTACCTGCTCGATCGAACTGAAAAAGTGGTCCCTTCCATCACGCCCGAAAATCTCAAAGACAATCATCCTGTTATGCGAAATTACTGATGCGAAGTAGTATGATTACCATTTCAGATCTCAGTAAGCGCTTCGGTCGGTTAGAAGTGTTGAAGTCAATCCAGCTTGATTTCAGTGCTGGTAAATCCTATGCCATGATTGGTCCGAATGGATCAGGTAAAACCACGCTGATCAAATGCATTTTAGGAATGGTGATGGCCGATAAAGGGGAGATTACGGTTGACGGAAAATCAATTGCAAACGATTGGACCTATCGCAACCGGATTGGTTATATGCCTCAGATTGGCCGTTATCCGGACCAAATGAAAATCGGACAAATCTTTGATATGATTCGCGATTTGCGTCAGGATCAAGCTCAAATTGATGAGGATTTGATAAAGGAATTCAAGCTTGATCGTATGAAAGACAAGCGGATGCGCACACTTTCCGGTGGGACCCGGCAAAAAGTCAGTGCCTCCCTGGCATTTTTATTCGACCCGCCCATCCTTATCTTGGATGAACCCACCGCCGGACTGGATCCTATCGCCGTGGAGGCTTTAAAAGAAAAAATATTGTCTGAAAAAAGTAAAGACAAAACCTTCCTCATCACGTCACATATCATGAGTGACCTGGATGAGTTGTCGTCACAACTGGTATACCTGGAAGAAGGAAAAATGTTGTTTAACGACACAATTGATTCATTAAAAGAAGAGACGGGGGAATCAAAATTGGGACGTGCTGTGGCTACCATTATGAAAAGAAATCTTAAAGAAATGGAAGCATGATCAGGATTGCGAAATATGTTTTGTATGATATTGTCCGCAATCGCTTCATATTGCTCTATACCCTTTTGCTGCTGACCGTCACCTTGAGCATGTACAGCCTTGATAGCGACCCCGGAAAATCAACGCTTAGTTTGCTCAATATTATTCTATTAGTGGTGCCACTCGTGAGCATAATCTTTACCACCATTCACTTTTTTAACTCCTATGAGTTCATTGAGCTTTTACTTTCACAGCCAGTCAATCGTAAAACAATATTTTTTGCAGAATTTCTCTCCATAGCCTTTGCGCTTTCCTGTGCATTCCTGATCGGAGTCGCGTTGCCGATGGTTATACTCAATTTTAATTCAAGTACGCCCTATTTGATAATGGCAGGTCTATTACTCACTTTCGTTTTTGTGGCGTTGGCATTTGGGGCATCCGTATCCACCCGTGACAAAGCGAAAGGTATCGGGGTAGCGCTTCTATTCTGGTTTTACTTCACCTTGATCTATGATGGCTTCGTGCTTTATGTGATATACAGTTTCAGCGACTATCCACTGGAAAAAGTCACACTGCTCCTTGTTTCGCTCAATCCCATTGATCTTGCGCGCATTATTATTCTGTTGAAACTGGATCTTTCCGCATTGATGGGGTACACCGGCGCTTTTTACAAGCACTTCTTTGGAAGCAGTATGGGTATCGCCTATTCGTTCTCTTTTTTGATTCTCTGGACGCTCGTTCCATTGATGTTGGCCATGAGACGATTTGTGCACAAAGATATTTGACGAAATAACAGTGCTCTTCTACACGTTACCCTCAAAGGGTTGGTAATCGCTCACGGCCATCGACTGAGGAAATGTACATTAGTTGAGGTCCGTGAATTATTTGATCAGCACCATCTTAAAATTCTTATCGGCTCGGACAAAATGAAGGATGTCTTTGGGAAGATGAATGCTTTCACCTGCCTTCAGAACAATATTTTCTTCTCCGAGGGTAATGAAGCCCTCACCTTCCAGGATTGTCAGAAAAGCATCAACCGGTGTTGAATGAGGTTTAATTTCCTGACCTGCTTTCAACGCAAAAAGGAATATCTTGAAATCGCCTCTGTTAAAAACAACTTTATTAATAAAGCCCCCATCACGGTAATCTATTTGATCAGCCAATACTATTTTTTCAATTTTCATATTATTTCAGGCTCATAGGACCGGTATCTGACAAAAGTCTCAACGCGAATTCAGATTCCCAATGACATACGTCATAACCAGTAAGAAGATAGTTTTTCAGAATATGACGTACGTCATGAGAAACAGGAAAATAATTGGACAATATTGTTGAAAGGGTAGCAAAATGTTACCTACAGAATTCATTTCGTTCAATTGCCTGATTTATTAACCATCCATAATCATGAAAACTCAAAAAACGTTTCTGACTATCGCCGTATCACTGGCCATGATCATTGCTTCTTGCGTTGGTTGCGGAAACCAGCAAGCGACTCCACCCGTGGAAGGAATTCCCGCCGGGGGCGGTCAATCCGCCGTTAAAGATGATGAATCACAAAAAGATGTGGTGCGAGTAGCGGTAGGGTCACCCGATCATACCACACTTGTTACCGCTTTGAAAACGGCGGAGTATGTCGATGTGCTATCCAATGCCGGACCCTTCACCGTATTTGCTCCCACCAACAAAGCGTTTGATCTATTGCCCGCTGGAACCGTAGAAGGCTTGCTAAAGCCGGAAAGCAAAGATGCCCTGCGCAATATTTTGGAATACCATGTAGCGGTTGGAGTCTATAAGCTTGAAAGTATGAAGGATGGACAGAAAATTAACCAAGTGAATCTGGATGACGTTGTGATTGGTATGAAGGATGGGAAGTACACCGTTAACGGCGCAAATATTTTAGGAACAGTCGCTGCTTCCAATGGTGTGGTTTATGTGATTGATGGTGTGCTTTTGCCTCCGGTAAAGAAGTAGGCATTGGGGCATTAAGACTAAACTATGTGTTCTATGTTTTTATGCGGTTAAATTATTCACTTATTTATCAATACTACAAAGTGTGAGTAGCTCCATTTTTCGGTTATAAAACATTGAAGCGTAGTGACTAAATTGCATGAACCCATTTTGATGAAGGATATTAGAAAAAGAGAAGATATTATTCACCTGGTAGATTCCTTTTATGCGAATGTCCGGGAGGATAAATTATTGGCTCCCGCGTTTAGCCATGTGGATTGGCAGCATCATCTCCCCATCATGTATAATTTCTGGTCCTCGATGTTACTTGGAGATCAAAGCTATCAGGGCAACCCATTTCAAAAGCATGTTCATCTCGCCATCGATTCATCACATTTTAATCGATGGCTCGAATTGTTTTGCCACACGGTTGATGAGCACTTTATCGGTTTTAACGCCGATGAAGTGAAGAGCCGGGCAACGAGCATCGCGGGAATATTTCAGCATAAAATGGGGTTGCTTACAAAGTAGCAATCCATCAAAAATAAACCGGTGACGTGAGTAAGGTTTTGTTAAATAGCTTTTGTGATTTGGAAAGTTTTGGCCCTGCTTCTCCCTCTGAAATATTTTATAGTTTCAAGGATTAGGAGTATGGATGCGGCTCCGAAAACCGATGAGATGAAGTGTCTATAACCTGGAAACTGAAAACTGAAAATCCGTTGCAGGACAGGCACAGTGATAATCAGAAGTAACATAATGGTGGCCGCTGACAGGATCAGAATAACGGCAAGATTCTTTTCAGTAATTACTGAAACAAAGCTCCGTGTTTTGGAAAGGTTGGTAAGTATCAAAAAAATATTTCCAATAATAAGAGAAGAGAAGGCAATGGCCCTTACCTCACCTTCGCTATGCCCTTCGCGAATGGAAAGGAAATAAATGGTGATCACCATGCCAAGCAGCAGTAAACCCTCCATGACACTCAGTGCTATCTTTCTTCCCCCGAAAAATTTCTTGTCAGGGTTTCTGGGAGGTCGTTTCATTATTTCTCTCTCTTCCTGTTCAGATTCAAATGCAATAGAACAGACTGGATCGATAATCAATTCCATGAAAATGATGTGCAACGGCATGAGTAATATTGGGATGGAAGAAATAAATGCCGGCAAGAGAGAAAGTCCTATAATGGGGATATGAATGGCGAGTATGTAGGTCATGGCTTTTTGCAGGTTGTCAAAAATCCTTCTTCCCGAGCGAATAGCGGAAACGATGGACGCAAAGTTATCATCCAGCAACACAAGGGAGGACGATTCCCTTGCGACATCCGTGCCTTTGTTTCCCATGGCTATGCCGATATGGGCAGCCTTCAGGGCAGGCGCATCATTCACACCATCACCCGTCATTGCCACTATTTCCTTATTTGCCTTCAGCGCCTGAACAATTCTCAGTTTTTGCTCAGGAACTACCCGGGCAAAAATGTTTGTCTTACCTATTCTCCCTCTTAGTTCTTCATCACTCATTTTTTTTAATTCATCACCTGTAATGATTTCCTTTTCGGAATCCAGACCAACCTGCGTGGCGATACTTTTTGCGGTAGCCGGAAAGTCGCCAGTTATCATGATTACTTTTATACCGGCTTCCTTGCATTCTCGTATCGCTTGTGGCACTTCTTTGCGGATCGGATCTTCGAACCCGATAAGACCAAGAAAATTAAAGTCAAAGCCGTCTTGCTTATCGGGAAGCGGCCGCTGTTGAGGTGAAGCATTCGCCACCGCAATTATACGGTACCCCTGCTCTGCCATTTGCTGTACAG
The DNA here is from genome assembly GCA_025350305.1 of Cyclobacteriaceae bacterium. Taxonomy (GTDB): domain Bacteria; phylum Bacteroidota; class Bacteroidia; order Cytophagales; family Cyclobacteriaceae; genus ELB16-189. Next base: position 8,715 of record JANXYC010000226.1, read on the forward strand.
TAAATAAACGCTTTGCCGTTTCCTGCTCATTCATTTTGCACAGGACGAAGATCGCTTCCGGCGCACCTTTAGCAGAAACGGAAATAGAATTGTCAGTTGGGCTTTCCGTCACCCGCGTCATGGCAAGTAATTCACGACTCAATGGATATTCTTTAATGAGGCTATGCTCCGGCTCATTTATCAAACGTATTTTCTCGTACGTTTTGACAATCGCTTTTTCCATTGGATCAATCGAATTTGTTTGCGAGGCACGGTGGGCGGCCGTGACTAAATCAGCTATCTGATTATGATTTTCATGAAATACACGTTTGGGAAACAGTTCGCTCTTGTTATGCAAAACAGCAATTTCCATTTTATTCTGTGTGATGGTCCCGGTTTTGTCACTGCATAAAACAGTAGCTGAACCAAGGTTTTCAATCGCTGAAGGTTTCCGGGTCAATACATTTTTCTTTGATAATCTCCAGGCACCCAATGCAAGAAATATGGTAAGAACAACCGGAAACTCTTCCGGCAGTATTGCCATGGCAGAAGCAAGCCCGTTTAGCAATGATTGTATGAAATTTCCTCGTGTGAAATAAAAGGCTACCACCACGCCGATACTGATGATAGCACCGATAATGAACAAATTTCTTATCAGTACTTTCATCTCTTTCTGCAATCTTGTTTCTCCCTGTTCAATGCCTTGCAGTGAGGTCCCAATTTTTCCAAACTGGGTTTTTAAGCCTGTGGCTGTAACCTCGGCATGTCCTTTTCCCTGGACCACAAGTGTTCCGCTGAAGACTATACTATGTGCGTCAGATAAATCGGACTTTGCACTTTTCGTTGACGGCATGGACTCGCCAGTCAGCAGTGATTCATCAATAGTAAGGTTTACGGTATCCAACACGTTTGCATCGGCGGCAATGCGGTCGCCCTCATTCAATAGCATAATATCGCCAGGTACCACTTCCCGCCCCGGAATTCTGATTGCGATGCCATCACGAATCACTAAAGCGCGCGGAGAAGCAAGTTGTTTTAGCGCTTCCAGTGCCCTTTCGGTTTTATTGTACTGATAAAAGGTGATGAAAATAATGATGAAAATAGTAGAGAGCAGTATACCGCCTTCTTTGTAATCCCCAACGATCATATAAAGCACGCCGCAACTTATCAATAAGATAAACATCGGCTCTTTCATTACCTCTACGGCAATTCGCAAAATATTTTTTGGTTTTGTGGTTGGTAATTCATTGTAGCCATGAGTTTTTAGTCTCTCTTTTGCTGCTGCTGTGCTTAGTCCTTCAATCATAAATGAATAAGAATTCGATTGGTTGAGAAGAGGTGGTTTTCATTTGTTAATATACATCGATCATGCTCTTCAAATGAGCGCTAACCCTGGCCAACACTCGTCTGGATAGAACATTAGTTAACGTGGATGAAGGTAAATCCTTTACCAGGAACGTCGATTGAATTTTTTTCAGATAAGGACCCACACCTTACTTTTTAGCTATGTTCCACTTGACGACTTGTTCAAGTTTTGATGCTTCCATAAGCTTGATTTTTGTTCCTTCCATTTCAATCAAGCCTTCGTCCCGGAAATCAGAAAGGACCCGGATCACGGACTCTGTAGCGGTGCCTACAATCTTAGCCAGGTCATCGCGTAGAATGCTCAAGGGCTCACTTCCCTTTTTCAATGGCCACATTTTTAACAAGGCTCCTGCGGTGCGTTGACGTACGGAATTATAAGCCAGGTGAAGGAGTTGGGCTTCCTTGTCGGCCACTTTCTTACACAACAAGGAGATAAAGCCTGCCGATACATCGGGTTGCTTGTAAAGAAGTGCGATGAAATCATTTCCGGGTATCATCACCAATTCGGAATCCTCCAACGCGATGGCTGCATCGGTGAACACACTGTTCTCAAGCAGTGGCTCATATCCAAAAAAATCATTCGCTTTGTAAAGATTGGTGATCAGTTCTTTTCCATCCGCGTGTGACTTGTAGGTTTTGACACTACCGGCCTTGACAAAAAAAACATGAGAGGGGGCATCTCCTTCAGAAAATATTTCAGTTTTCTTTCTGTATGATTTAACCTTATTATCCTTGCAAAGGTCTTTGAGTTGAAGTACGTGGCGGGCGTCCTGGATAAACTTGTTCAACCCATCTGGCGTGGTCGCATAATGCTGCTGTTGCATAGCGCTCTTCCGAAGTCTGACTTCAATGGCATTGAGTAAATCAGTATCATCAAAAGGTTTCGTCAGGTAATCGTCTGCACCCATACCCATTCCTTTCCGCATGTCGGCTTTCTCTGCTTTGGCTGTAAGGAAAATAAACGGTATACGCGCCGTCTCTGGTTTTTTACTGAGTATGTGTAGCACACCATACCCATCCAGCTCCGGCATCATAATGTCGCAAACGATCAGGTCGGGCAGCAAGGTTTGAGCGAATTCAGCACCTTCTTTGCCGTTTCTGGCAACAATCACTTCATAATTGGCCAGTGTGAGAATTTCTGCGGTATTTTCCCGGACTTCATTATTATCTTCAATCAGGAGTATTTTTTTCATAGTTGTTAAAGTGGCAAAGTAATTGTAAACGTGCTTCCCTTACCTTCCTCACTTTTGAAGGTAATGTTTCCTCCCAGCAGGTCAATATAACGCCTTACGATATTTAACCCAAGACCGGTACCCTGGATGTGTGAGGCATTGCTGGCTCTGAAAAATCGATCGAAAATATGCTTCACATCCGCCGGAGGGATGCCAATTCCTTCATCCCGAACTTCGATCGTGACGTGATCTTCAGTACAGCGTATTTCCAAATGAATTTTTTTTTCAGGATCGGAATATTTGCTGGCATTAGAGATCAGGTTGAAGAGTATATTCCGCAAGACTTTGGGATCTGTATGAAAGGATTTTTCAGGCTCCTTCAGATCAATGATCAATTGCTGCGCTGCTTTCAGTGCGGGTTTCACTTCTTCCCTGAGTTCATCAAAAAAAGAAGATAAAGGGATATTTTCTATAGTGACATCAATACGACCCTCTTCCAGTTTGCCAAGGGAAAGGAAGTCATTTAAAATAGAAGTAAGGTGATTAACCGATGACTTTACACGGTCGATGTGCTTATCCACTTTGTTTAATTCTCCTCGTTCTTTGTATTGCTTAATAAGAGAAGTCGAACTTAGAATAGCACTGAGCGGGGTCCTGAATTCATGCGAGGCGATGGAAACAAATTTTGATTTCAGCTCATTGAGCTCCCGCTCTTTTTCAAATGCTTTCCGCGCTTCTTCCTCGGCTCGCTCGCGAACAAGCATTTGCCGTTCGAGGTCCTTGTTTGCTTTTTCAAGTTTTTGCACCAACAGGTTAAGGGCTTCTGTTCGCAATTGCACTTTTTTCTCCAATTCGGCGGCGTATTCGATCAATTGCTCTTCGCTTTTTCTCAAAGCATCTTCCCCAAGCTTCCTTTGCGTGATGTCCGTAATAAATGCCATGCTAAGCGTATGATCATTCATGTTGGTGAAACTCAGACTTATTTCCACAGGGAATTCGGACCCATCAAGTCGTAAGGCGCGTAGATCGCGACCGACACCCATCCTCCTGGGCGATGGATGTTGATTAAATTCTTTACGGAAACTCAAGTGCCTGCCCCGATATCGCTCCGGGAGTAGCTCTTCAAGGTGGTGGCCTGGCAATTTTTCAGGCTCGTAACCAAACATTTTTTCTGACACAGGATTAGCCAACAGAATTTTTCCCGACTCATCGATCATAATAATACCCTCCGCAGAGGTCTGGAAGATTTCACGAAAGGTGTCACTTGAAACAAATGATATTTCCAACGGTTTTTTCTCTGACATTCCTGAACATTTAATGATTCGAAGATACGGGACAAAAACCGGTTTTTAGGCTGATTAAGACCTTCCTTTTGCAGGTTCCCGCGAATTAGGTTAGTAGGACCAAAACAGTCCGCAGTCCAGTGGAAGATAAGATTGCAATCAAGCCCCGGAAGGATGAATAACATCCGGGAGGAGATAAATGTCAGAAAAGTATTCAGCAGCAGGGTTTTCTGTTTTTCGAGACGATGTTTTGAGCGCCGGCGGGTATCCGTATGACAAAAATCATGTTTTGGTCTGATTAATCAGAGCGCTTTATCAGATTTGATAAAAGTAAGTTTACATGCGAAAGTTAAGTCAATTCAAAAGTTCGACTATATTCAAATGAGTTCCTGGTATGAACAATAAGACCATTTTGTGTGCAATTGATTTTTCAGAATCATCCATACAAGCCCTGAAGTGGACGTTGAAGATGGCCCAGTTAACCGGGTCGCAGGTAACGGTGTTGTTCTGTTATCGATTGATAGCGGCAGCGGACAATGAGGAAACGCTGAAACTGAAAAGAAACATGGAGCATGAAGCCCTAAGAAAGTTTAATGAAATAGAAAAGAAACTTATCAATGGTCATACCGTTTCGTATCAGTTTGTCGCCGAAGTCGGCTTTTTTTCCTTTCGAATAGAGATGTTCATGCGCAAAAGTCCCGTGGATTTGCTGGTCATGGGGAATTCGATTATCCAAAATTTTAATGAATATAAAAACCTCAGTTTCGAGCAATTTATTGAAAGGAGCAAAGTTCCGGTTGTGATCGTCCCTGAAGAGATGAAAGAATTTATTAGCCTATCGGTCAATTCGATTTTCGGAACTAAGCAACAAGCTACATGAAAACAATTCTGGTTCCAACGGATTTTTCCGGGCTATCGAAAGTAGGAGTTTCTTATGCGATCGGCCTCGCAAAAAAAATGAATGCCAGGATCCTCTTGTTGTCCGTGATCAATGCAAGTTCTTCATCCAATACCCTGAGGGGTTGGAAAAAGATTGAGGAAGAAATGATTAAAACGGCGCAGCAGGATGCTGATCAGCTCATCAAAGAGGTCAAAACTGAAGGGGAGGGGGTGAATATTTCCTATTGCTCCGTTTCAGGCTTTCCTATAGAGGATATGATCGATAAATTTTCTGTGAGGAATAAAGTTGATCTTATCGTGATGGGTACAAAAGGTGCAACGGGTTTGAAAAAGGCCCTGATGGGAAGTAACGCCACAGCGGTGATCAACAACAGCAGTGTGCCGGTGGTTGTGGTGCCGGAGAAGGCCAGATTTAGATCAATTAAGAAATTGATCTATGCTACAGACGTCCGGAATTTTCAAAAGGAAATAAGGACCGTCGCCGGGTTCGCCCATTTTTTTGATGTCCCTATCCAGGTGTTGCATGTGATGGGGAAGGGTCCTTCCATAAAGAAGGTGGAGAGTGACATGGCCTGGATTTCAAGGGAAAAATTAATTAGAATGGCACGGTATCCGAAAATCAAATTGCATGTTTTAAGAAATGAAAACATTGCTGATGCGGTGAATAAATTCGTTAGTGATGAAAAAGCCGATTTACTTGCCATGTTCACGCACCGACTGGATTTCTATGAGAAACTATTAGGCAAAAGCGTAACACGTCAGCTCGCCTTTCACAGCAAAGTGCCCATGTTAATATTTAATAAAACAAATTATTGAGCAATACCTTGCAGGCAGGAATGCCTTAAGCAATCTCGATGGCTATCGGAATCAACTGAACTGGTAATCCTACTTTGTCATGTTCAGATTTTTTGGGTCACAATTGGCACTAAGGTGCCACAAGAGTATCACGAAAAACAGTCTTTGACCATATTGAGCCGTAATTCGTTGTGATCTTAGTGGTTCGTCGTGAACTTCGTGACCTTGCTTCTTCCATGCCATGGAAGCGTCCCGATAGCCATCGGGACCAGTTGAGCTACCTGGCCTGACTGGCAATTAACCATTTAATGTAGTTGCGGCTTTTCTTCCTCTTGATTTCCTTTTCCCGTTTAATCACCTCAGCACGAAACTTAAAACACTCAGTATAAACAACCCTCCAGTCGCTCGCTATCGAAGTGTACCTGGAAATTCCCCGCACATGAGAGTCCAACCTTGCATTAACATCTTGAGTTTCTCCAACATAATAGCGATCAGACCTAAGAGAGTAAAGTATATACACATAGAATGGCATTTCTGATGGCAAAAAAATCCGATTACCCGATACTTTCGTGGAGAATAACGGATTCGAACCGATGACCTCTTCCATGCCATGGAAGCGCTCTAGCCAGCTGAGCTAATCCCCCGAAGGCCGCAAATATATTTTATTTTATTTAACCGGCCAAGCTGGTTGTAATTTCGGGGCTGACCCTTAAAAAATCAGGAAGCCGCCTCCATGGGAGCGGCTTCTTTTAAGAATTTATTTTTTTTAAAGTTACTTCGGCACCCTCTTCCCATTGATCGGGAAAGCCCCGAATTGACCAACCGTCATCGTACCATTCAAAGCATCACCTTCAACGATAGCCTTCACGATGACCGTAGAACTATTGCCGCCAAAGTTCACCTCGTAGGAGAAATTTAATTCATTGCCCTTTAATGTAACTGATGACAAGGGCGTTTCACTATTGTTTCTGCTACTGATGATCGTGCCCGAATAGACTTCGCCATCTTTTTTGATCACCAGGTTCCCACTTCCGCCCTGTGGCGATTCAACAGCATAGGTCCATTTACCTTCTGCCACGACGATGGCAGCCGGGTCTGAAGCTTTTGTAGTAACATTATATTTTTCTGCAGTAGCCGACTTCAAAGGCTGTGCTGGCTGACTTCCACCACCCGTGCGCGGCCCGCCACCGCCGGTTTGTTGCTGTTGTTGTGAAGCGTCTGCGCCACCGTTACCATCACCACCATCTTTTAAATCATCATTGCTGATTGATTTTTTACGTTTTCGTGGTGCATCAAAACTCATCTTTCCAATCCTGTAACTAAATGTTACCTTAAAATTCATGTTGTGGAGTTCGTTGGTACTACGCTGGTCAATAATAGGTGACGTGGTATAGCTGTTAATCCGCATGGCGGGAGTAAAAAATTGCTCGGCACCGATCCCGATACTTCCCTTTTTATTGGGAAGGTCTTTCTTGATGCTGAGGCTATACACATAGAAGCTTCCCTGGATACCCTGAAGTTGAACCTGGCGCCCACGGTAAAAACTAAAGAACTGAAGCCCGTAACCTTTTGCAAGAGTATAATTTCCAAAGAACCGGAAACTTGCCACCCAGCCCTGATTGCTAGCGGTGTAAAGTGGGTTAGGATCATTATTCTTAAGAACAGCATAATAAAGATCAGAGCCTCCGTTCACGGTAAGCTTATTCGAGATATTAATGCTGGCAAAAAGACTCCCGCCGTAAGCATCTTCTTTACCAATGTTTTTGTATTGGGTTAGGATGGTATCCGGATCTGTACTAACAAAGTTTTTTACGGTGCGAATGCTTTGGATGGCATTGTTCGTGTTTCTCATAAACGTGGAGAAGTTCAACGAGGTACTCTTTACAAATGTGCTGTATGACAATTCATAGTTGTTGGTGTATTCCGGCCCCAGCGTAGGATTACCAATGGTAGCGTTTAAGGGATTTGAAGCTTGTAAGTTTGGATTCAGAAACTGGATGGAAGGCCGTTGTATACGCCGGTTGTAGGCGATCTTTACCGTACTGCCATTTTTCAGTTTCTTCGAGAGATTGATGCTTGGTACAAGCACGCCATAGGAAGGAATTGTTACCGGAGCTTTCTCGGTTGCAAAATTTGCATTGATCGTCGTGTATTCATACCGTGAACCTGCTTTCAGGCTGTATCCTGATTTCAGGCTGTAGGTATACGAGAAATACCCCGCTGTAATATTTTGATTATAGTTAAATATATTGGATAGGCTGCTGTTGGGATTGGGCACATAATCACCATTAGCACCCGGGGCGAACAAATATTTATAGTCACTGGCAACTTTCCGGGAGATATTTTTTCCCCCGAACTCCAGTAATTGGGTTGTCCCGATAGGAGTCTGATAATCTGCCTGAATTGTAATCTCCTGGTTATAGCTTGCATTCAAATTCTTCAGTCTCTGTAAAATTGATAAGTCTCCTTCATTCAGGATAGCATTGTAAAAATCATTTGTCCGGTCGTTGCGGCTGTAGAGCGTCAACAGGCTAAACTCCCGCTGAGGCTTGCTGAACGTGTGTGTGTAATTAAGACTCGCATCAACGGTCCCGGACCGGTCGATGGTTTGCACATCCTTGAGATTTGTGTAGGAAGTCGTTCCGAAAGTCTGGGTAAATAAGTGATCCTGAAAATTATTTCCGTTTCGGGATCCATAACGAACCGAGGCGGTTAACGAATTGTTCTTGTCGATATCATAGTCCCACGAACTTTGAAGGTTTCCACCAAGATCATTTCTGCGAGTAGCGGCGCTTTGAATATTGAGGGTTTGGTCTCCTGTAGCCGTGGAGGTCGTCAGCTGGTTATTGTCAAATCTTCCAGTGATGTTGTAACCAGCACGCCCGAAGCCACCGAGCGAGAAGCCCATTTTCCCTTTGCGATAGCTGCCGTTTAGCCCAAGGTTCGAACCTCGGTAACCAGAACTGCCATCGATATTGAGGGTAAGTCCTTGCAACGTATTTTTCTTGGTAATGATATTAATAATCCCAGCCGAACCTTCTGCATCATATTTGGCTGAAGGCGAAGTAATTACTTCCACGGTTTTGATCTGATCGGCAGGAATTTGCTTTAATGCATCTGCAACACTGCTGGCGGAGATCGTCGAAGGTTTATTATTGATGAGGACCTTGATATTTTGATTGCCGCGGAGAGAAACGTTGCCATCCATGTCCACTGACAGCATGGGTACCCGCTTCAAAACATCCGTAGCATCGCCACCTTTAGTGGTCTGATCATTTTCTGCGTTGTACACGGTACGGTCAACTTTTTCTTCAACCAGAGCGCGCTGGCCCTCTACTAGAACGGCGTCCAATTCTTTTGAGCCGGTAGCCAGTTTTAAAGCGCCGACATCGACCGAACTTTTCTTATCGGTGATCGCGACATTTTCAACGATAACATTTTCATAACCGATAAAAGAGATGATGAGCCGATAGGTCCCGCTGGGAATCTTTGTAATCACAAACTTACCCTTATCGTCACAGACAGCCCCATTTATTGGTTTATCCGATTTGAGTTCGGCTAGTGCAACCGTTGCAAATTCAACGGGTTGTTTGGTAGTAGCGTCCGTTACGACGCCGGTAATTTTGCCGTTGCCCTTCGGCGCCGAACTCTGCGCGCGGGTTGAAAAGGCGACTACTACCAATAATAGAGATAAAAAGGTCTTCATATGCTGTATTCTCATCAAAAAAAGTGCCGCTATCTGATTTAGACAACGTACCCTTCTATATTATTCCACCAACGCGCAAAGTATTTTCTGCTATAGAACATGCTATGGCTATGGCTATGGCTATGGCTTTAACTCCAAAAGAAGTAATTGGTTAGTCCGTGCAGACGGTATTTAAACCGTTCAGCATTTTCAGCTAAATGCGCAATGTGCGTGGTGTTGATCTTATTCGTGTCGGAGTTCCCACAGGTCGGGCCCAGGCGATGATAATTCCCCAAAGATTGTGTCCTGAGTAAGATTTCAGATATCTATTTTACCATAAAATCGCTTTTCGGATTTCGAGTAAGTCTCAACATCAGTTTTAATGGATTGTTTGTCCGTCTTAGTCTCAAGCGTCTTGTGTACTTTCCTGTCCATGCAGGAAATTTGTGTTAGGGTCAGTAAGAAAATTATCACTCGAAATGTCATTCTGAACTGTGTCAAGTAATTACCGCAAACGATTGACTTTCTGCATTGGCGGGAATAGGAGGGCTTGGTAAATGAGCGCAGCGAATGCCAAGCCCGACCAGTTGCGACCTGTCCCACGACACAATGTAAATAAAGAAACCGAAAGTAGTGAGGACATCGAACCGCTGTATACGAGGCCCGCTTGGCCTGCCCTGAGGAATCGAAGGGTACCGTGGTCTGCCTACATAAAATTTCGGCAGATAAATGTGAGAGGCGCACCCCATCAGTTAATTCTGGTGGGGCCGTCTACTCGATTTTTGGGGCGTACCCGCCACTAGTTAATTTCTAAACAACTCAATTCGTCGTCTCCAATAAATAATTTAATCTCCATCACCTTGTCCGCAAGAATGTCTGCAAGATTCTTAGTAGTTGTATTACCCGATTTTATCCAAATTAGCTTTGGTGGGTGTCCGTGAAGTAAGCTCAGATCATAAAAGTCTGAGTCAAATGTTACTATTGTAAATCCACTTTTCTTTGCGTACTCCCAAATCGTCTTGTCAGAACCGTTCTCAAGTCCTAACCTTCTAACTGGTTCCGAGTCCGGGAATAAGCGCTCAATTTTTTTTATGACTCTATAGGAGATATTCTGATCTAGGAGCAATTTCACGAAGCAATCCTTAATTTGTGTTCCCGATCAGCGGCAAAAGATAGACAAGCATTTATTTGTTCTTCCGTTAGCTCCGGAAAATCCACAATTATCTCCTCTTTGCTCATGCCATTCGCTAACCAATTGAGCACATCGTACACAGATATCCTCGTCCCCTTTATACATGGTCTTCCAAACCTTTTTTCGGGAACTATCTCAATATAATTACTGTAATTCATGTCGCCAATTTAGTCAATTTATGTCAATCAGGTATGCCCCATAACGTCTGTGTTGCAGTGCGGGGAATAGGAGGGTTTAAAAATGAAGCGCAGCGAAATGCTAAGCCCGACCAGTTGCCCAAAGCCCCATTCTGGTAACGACCATCACCTTGAAACGGTTAATGCCAAGGGGCTATGAATCGGGTGCATCTCAAATTGTCGCGTTTTTGTAAATTTAGGCATAAACCAAAAATCAAATGAAAAAGGAGGAATTTTTAGCACTGGCGGAGCAACGCTATGATGCCCTTCAAGAGCTTAACAAGCTGGATAATTTTTATGATT